>JBCBLB010000672.1:0-5238 GCA_038520555.1 Myxococcota bacterium
GGCGCCGCTGATGCAGCGGTGAAGGCATGGGCGCTGATTCCGGACACTCCACAGAACAAAAACCTGAAGCATCAGGCGATCTCGCTTGCAGGCTGGCGATTCAACCATCGTGAGCAGACCGATGCGCTGAAGGACGCCCTCATCCACGCGCTGGGTGTCGCGGGCGCGAACAAGACGATCTCAAACTACCAGTTCACCGCAGCAACTGATCTTGGCCGCGCCGGCTTCAAGGGCGACGATCGGGTGTTTGTCTACCTTCGTCGGGTCTCCGTCAATGCAGAGTATCCGCACAACTGGCGGATGACTGCCGTTGAGACGCTGGGCAGCATGGCCGATCTTCGGGCGGTCGAATCGCTTCTGAACATCGCCGGATACGACGAGCAGGGGCAGCGCATTCCTCGCGAGAACGTCAACTGGCAGGAGACCGCGCTGGAGCTGAAGGCGCTGGAGGCGCTGGGTCAGATGAGCCGCTCGCCGTTGGCGCGGGCGTTCTTCCAGGCCCTCGCCGATGGCACCCGCCGACGTGACAGCCGGTTTGTGACCGCGTCGGTGAAGGGGTTGGGCTACTTCGGCGACCATCCGGATCTGGCAGGTCCCGCGTTGACGCTGCTGGTTGGTGTCAACACCTCACGCCAGTATGGGCTCAGCCGCGAGGTCATCAACGCCATCGCGGAGCTCTGGCGCCGGTCCGACGATGCTGAGGTGAAGAGAGACGCGGTAGACGCGCTCCTGGAGCGGCTGGACAGCAACGACAACCGCGACTCCGAGCTGTCCTACGATCTGCTCAAGGAAGCGACGACGGACGATGATCTGCGTCCCTCCCTGTCGCTGTACCGGCGAAAGCGGAACAACAAATACACCAACGAAGCGGTTGATAAGCTGGCCCGGGGCTCTGATGCGGCGGCGTTGTTTGAGTTGATTCGGGAAGGTCGTCAGGAGCGGTACTCCAACGATCGGATCGCGAAGCTGGTGCTGGGGCTGATGTCACGAACGCCGCGTCCGGTCACGGACGCGTTGGAGGCACTGAAGCGCGACATCGAGAAGGAAACCTCCTGGACGCTGAACGAGTCGTTGGACCTGCTTGCCGCCGGTGCCGAAGACATGGATGAAGCGGGACGGGGCTACATCGTGGATTGCACCCGGATGCTCCGAGCGTCATGGGCCGACGCCCGCGATCTGTTGGCCCGTGGCCACCGCGCCAAGGCACAACGGATGAAAGAGCTGGAGCCCACCTGGGAGCGGTTGCTGGCGATCTGTGGCGTCTTGTCCATCGGCCAGGACGAGCTGAGCGCCGCGCTCCTTGAGCAGGACGCGCCGATCGACCTTCAGAAGAAGGCGCTTCTCTCACTGGAGGGTTCGGAGACGATGCCCACTGAGGCGATGCAGACGCTGTTCCGCGACGGTCAGCGCCAGCTCCGTCCGCTCATTGCATCAGCGATGTCGGACAGCGCGCAGCGCGCCACGCTCATCGGGGACGCAGCGACCGAAGCGGGCAACCTGTTTTTGCTCACCGATGATGGGGGAACAGAGACGACGACCGCGCTTCGGGCAGAAGCGACGAACGGAAGCGTCCTGGCGATCCAGAGCCTGTCCCGTCTCGGCGATGTCGCTGGTCTGATCGCGCTGCTCGATGCCCATGCGTCATCGGTAGGGAGCGACCCGGTCGCGGCAAACGATCAGACTGCGATTCGACTGCTGCGCGCGCTGGGCACGACCGGCCTTGCCGCAGCCGAAGCCAAGCTCGCGACGGTCGGTCGCGACGAACACTTTGACCCCGCGTTGCGCCGGCTGGCCTGGAACGTCCGCCGTCGCTCACAGCGCATCCGTGCGCGTCGCGAGAAGCACACGGCGGAGATGTCTTGATGCCAACCCGAAAGCCCACCACGCGCCGCTTCCAGTATGGCGGCCTCAGCGCTCTGCGCGCAGATGACGGCCGTCAACGGCTGATCCTCGTCGGCGACCAGGGTCGTGCAGGCCCATCCTGCGACGTCCGCATCCACGATCCCATCCAACTCCGAGAAGCCCTGGGCAGTCTGCTCCGGATCATCGAGCGGGGCTTCGGCTACTCGCCGTCGACTCCGGAGATGGCGGCCCTGGTCGGAGACAGCTACGAATCGTGGCGAGACTCTGCGCCCAACCTGACGCCCATCCAGGCCCGCCAGGGATTCCATGCCTTCCTCGCCGAGTCGGATCCGGACGCATGGTTGGTCATGGATCCGGTCGTCACGATTCAGCCGAATGGCATCGTCTTTGAGGTCTTCGACAAGCGGGGCCGGATCTATGCCGCCCTGACGCTGGACGCGTCGGCCTTTGAAGGGACCCTGACGCCTGGCACGATCCACGTTGAGGCTGGCGATGAGCTTCTCAACGGGCTTGCGCTGATTCACAGCCGGAGCGAGCTGCGTCTGGTCATCGGGGCAGACGCCGCAGAACAGCTTGAAGAGTCGCACACCGGTGAGCTGACCAAGTCGTTTGTCTACCCCGCGCTTTGGCGCCGTCAGCTCCTCCAGGTCCAGGCTTCGTCGACCCTCCCGGGGCGCAGGGCGCCGATGGCCCGGGTCGATGTATTCAACCTGCTCCGGTATTTGCGCCTGCACAAAGAGAACAAAGGCGATCCACGCGCCCTTCGCTTCGCCCTGATCCCTGGGGAGTCGCCGGAGATGACGGTCGAGCCCTGGGAGTGGCGCTACCAGTGCGTTGGCCCGAAATATGAAGGCGACCAGTCCGAGATCATCGGCATCTGGGATCGACGCGAGCCGATGGCGATGGAGCGGATGTTGCCCTATATCGAGCGGGCGCAGGTCCAGCTTCTTGGGGAGGCGCAGCCGACCTTCTGGTCGATCGACTGCGGCACGTTCGCCTTCACGATGGCGACCCCGGGGTTCCGGGCGGCCAACTGGTCGCGGGGGCTGATGATGGACATCCACCTGCCTCGCCATACGCCGAACCCGGCGGGCTACGACGCGCTGCTGAGCGCGCTGGATGAGAACGGTGTGATGACGCTTGACGCGCTGGGTGGGGCCTGCGGTTTGAGCGGGCATGACCTGTCCGTCGTCGTCCGCCGGGCCTGCCAGAACGGGGAAGTCTTCTTCGACCCGGGCAGCCAGATGTTGTGGCGTCGTCCGTTGTTCGCGGGGGGCATCGATGTCGACCAGCTGCGTTTCCGAGAAGCGCAGGAAGGCAAGGCATGGCGTCTGGTCGAGCAGGGTCGGGTCAACAAGCAGTTCAGCATGCGTCCCACGGGTGAGATTGACTTCGTGGGCGCCCCAGACGCCGATTACCCGACGGGACGCCCCAGTGAAGTGACCGAGCCCAAGCATCCGTTCCAGGAGCGGGAGCCCCGGTTCACCCCCAAGCTTGAGATCAACCGGGCAGGCGCGACGCGAAAGCCGGGTTGTACCTGCACCTATTGGAAGCGGCAGACCGCAAGCACCAAGGCACCCTGCGCCCATATTCAAGCGCTCTGGCTGCGTCATTGTATGGACGTTGAGGAAGAGAAGCGGCTCGAAGAGTCGGACCCGACCCGGATCAAGATCCGCAACGGGACCTTCGTCAAGCGCCGTTCGACCGATGAAGAGGTCCATGAGATCGCGCTTCGGTTCCAGCGGGTGACAGAGGTGTGGGGCACCCGCCAGCAGCTCCGAGACGCGCGCGGCCGGCGTCAGGTGCTGGTTTTTCCGTCGGTGGACGACGCGCGGGAGGCGTTCTTCGCCCGCTGCGCGGAGTTGGAACAAAAAGGTTTCCTGAACGCGAGCAAGTAGATGAGCACAACTGGACAAAATCACGCAGCGCTCGTGGAATTGTGGGAAGAGATTGAGCGCATGGGCGGTCCAGAGCGGTATATCCGCTCCGAATTGCAACGCATGGGCGTCCCCATCCGCAGCCGGATCAAGATCACCCGGATCAAAGACGACAAGCAACGCGCCGCGTATATCAAAGCGCGCAAGCGGGAAGAAGAAGCCCGTGCGCCGCTGCGTCGGAAGGTCTGGCAGGCCTATAAGGCCACCCACCTCGTCCACCTCGGCCTGGATTTTCATTGGAACGACGTCGTCGGCGTCGACTTCTTTGACCCATACCAGCGCCGCCAGCGGCTGGAGGACAACGCCCTCCCCGAGATGGAATCGGTGGCGCAGTTCATCGAGCGTCTCCAAGAGGCGGTCCCCGACCTGAACGTCCCGATGCTTCGGTGGCTGTGTTACCACCGCGACGTCGCCCAGACGATCCACTACCGTCCCTTCGTGATCCCCAAGCGCTCCGGTGGTGTGCGGCACATCTGGGCGCCGATGCCAAAGATGAAGGCGATGCAGCGCTGGATCCTGCACAACGTCGCGGAGCGGCTGGCCAAACATGGAAGCGCTCATGGCTTCATCGTCGGCCGGTCCATTTTGACCAACGCGGTGGTGCACACCGACTCCCAGGTGGTCGTCGGGGTGGACCTGAAGGACTTCTTCCCTTCATTCACCTTCCCACGGGTCAAGGGGATCTTCCGGGCCGCCGGCTATCTGGAGGGCATCGCCACCCTGATGGCCCTGCTGTGCACCGAAGCCCCCCGGTTCCCCACTCAGCTCAACGGCAAGACCGTCTATGTGGCGACCGGTCCGCGGTGTCTGCCCCAGGGCTCGCCGGCCAGCCCAGCGCTCACCAACGCCGCCTGCCTTCGCCTGGATCGGCGGCTGGCCGGGTACGCGCGGAAATTCGGATGGCGCTACACCCGCTACGCCGATGACCTCACCTTCAGCTACCCCAACGACGGGGACGGCAAGCCACGGGTCGATCGCCTGCTTAAGGTCCTCGGAGACATCGTCCGCACCGAAGGGTTCACCGTTCACCCGGACAAGACCGCGGTGATGGGACCCGGTGACCGCCAGGAAGTCACCGGACTGGTCGTCAACGGCCCCGACACCCCCCGGGTCCCCCGGGACTTCCGACGGATGCTCCGGGCCGCTGTCCACAACCTCCAGCAGGGCAAGCCCTTCCACGAAGATGAGAACATCCAGACGCTGACCGGGTATGCGTCGTTTTTGTTCTCGACCGATCCAGAAGCCGGCCGCGCGCGATTCGAACAGCTCTCTGCGCTCACTGATACCCTTCAGGAAACAGACTGACGCTCGCTTCTTCCCCTCCTCCCGAGGACACATCTTCGGGAGGAGCGGGGGCATCAACAAACGAAACGACCATCGGCGCCACATGGGCGCCGATGGAGCATTTGGTTGGGTGTGGGCCCACCAGGAATCGAAC
>JBCBLB010000537.1:0-6876 GCA_038520555.1 Myxococcota bacterium
CCTGGATGAGGTTGAGCCCATCGAGCCGCCGATCGCGTGGGAACGGGCTGTCCTCATCCAGGTGGAAGCCGGCGATTCGCTCCAATGCGCCCATTCGCGCCTTCTTCTGTTTCTTCTTCCGTTGTGTAAGCAGCGGCGTGATCGCCCGGCGAAGCCCCCGGGCGGTGAGCTGCTGGCGGAACAGCGAGGTCGCCACGTCCTCTAAGTGGTGGCCCTCATCGAGGATGAGCCGATCGAAGGCGGGCAGGATGCCCTCTCCGCCGGTCTCCTTCTTGACAGACAGATCGGCGAGCAGCAGGTGATGGTTGACCACCACGACGTGCGCCGCCGCGGCCCGGCGGCGCGCCTGGTAGTAGAAGCAGCTGTTGAAGTGCGGGCAGCGCGCCCGGAGCGTCTGGTCGTTGTCGCTGGCGATCAGGTCCCAGCTCTCTTCCTCAACCGGGAACGCCATGTCGCCGCGTGTGCCCTCCTGGGCAGTCTCGGCCCACTGGGCGATGGTCTTAACAATCGGCTCGCCACCCTCCCGCGCCGCTTCTTCCTCCATCCGCCGGCGGCAGATGTAGTTCGAGCGCCCCTTGAGGGTGGCGTGGCGGAACGCGATCCCGGCCTTCTCCAGGATGGGGATGTCAGACTGGACGAGCTGCGCCTGGAGGTTGATGGTGAAGGTGGCGACGGCGACGCGCGCGTCGTTCTTCAGCGCCCACAGCACCGCAGGGACCAGGTACGCCAGCGACTTGCCCGTGCCCGTGCCCGCCTCAATGATGGAGATGTGTCCCGCGTTGAGGCCACGGCTCACCCGCAGGGCCATCTCGACCTGGGGCGCGCGCGGCTCATAGCCAGGCATCACCTTCGGAAGCCGCTCCTCGAAGAAGTGGCGCACCGCGTCTTCGCTCACCGGCTTGAGCGGCTTGTAGTAAGGCTCGACCACCCAGAGCGCACGACGGACGTCGTTATCGACGATGACGACACCGACGCCGTTTTCACCGTAGAGGCTGGCCAGGGCCATGTCCGCGTCGGAGGCCTTGAGGATGCCGGAGGGGTGGTTGTGAATGACCACCTGCCCCGCCCGCGGTCGGTTGAGCAGCGCCGGAACGGCGCCGTCGTTGCCCCGACAGGTGATCTCGACATCGCGGACAACGCCTTCGGGGTTGAGCCGTCCGATGGCGAAGACTTCGATGCCCCCCGCCGCAGCGATCGCTGCCCGAAGGTGCGCGGCGGCGCTGTCGGTGAAGCGGGTGTTCGTCAGCAGCGAATCGGGAGAGGCAGACATCGTCCCCCCTCTCTAACCGCCGCCAACGGTCCTCACTCGTGCCCGGACGATCCCTGTCCGCTCGCCCGACCCTCCCCCTCCACCATGATGAAGCCAGACTCGATCCAATTCACCGCCGCGTCGCGCAGCGCGATGCGGGCAGCGTTCGGCCGAGGGTCATCGACCCATCCGGTCAGCGAGTGGGTCTCGCTGCTGTTGTCGGGCATGAACGTTCGGTACAACAACTTGCCCGAGCGGGACAGCTCGATGCTCAGATCAAAGCCCTGCAACCGGATCGTGTCATGGGTCATCAGCTGCCGGTCCCGCTCCAGGCGCTCCCGCTCGAACAGGGTGTAGCGGAAGCTCGGCAAGGCGGCTTCGGCCTTTCTCAGCCAGCGCTCGCTCACATCAAGATCGCCCTCGTGCCGGCGCCATCGGGCCAGCGCCGTGCATGCCACCGCCTTGAGGCCGACATAGGGTTGGAGCTCAGGCAGCAGCTCCTCCAGCCGGCGCAGGGCGATGGCCGGGTTCGGGGAGAGCAGGATGCCGATGAGCTGAAGCTGAAGCTGCTGGCTTGGATCGTCGCTCTCCGCGTCGCGGAGCAGCTCCTCCGCCATCCGCCAGGCGTTGTTTTCGATCTGGTCGAGCAGCTCGCCTTCTCGTGAGCTGATGGTCGGGAAGCCGTGGACCCGCAACGGCAGCTCCGGGGTCGCCGATCGCAGTCGCAGGTGGAGGTTGTCCATCGCGACCACCAGGGCCGTTGAGAAGCGCTCCTCGGCGAGGGGAAGCAGCGCCCGCGGCGCCGCCAGCGCACGACACCCCGACAAGGCGACGCCCCGCTCGCTGGCCTTGGCCGCTTCGTCCCAGTACCCCCGGATCAGGTGGACCAGCGCCCGGACCCCCCAGGCGGTCGGCGCGAACGGGTGCTTCGCCAGGATCTCGTCGGTGTAGCGGTACACTCCGTCCAGCTCCTCCGCGTCGTACAGCGCGAAGAACCGATCGACGTCCAGAAGCGAGTACTCTTCCTCATCCTCCAGCTCTTCGAGGTTGTCGAATTCGTCGTCCAGCTCCAGCTCGTCTTCCTCAGACAGCGGGCCTTCATGGAGGATCTCATGGGCGAACCCGGTCGCGATCCACGATGACGCCAGATCCTTCAACAGATCGGCGACCTGAGCCTCTGAGCGGTCGTCATGTTCGGTGAACATCAACGGCTCGTCATCCCAGCCGAAGCCGGTCGCCGTCTCGGTGCGGCCCAGCCGCGCCCGACAGCCAAAGCCTATCAGTTCGATCTCACCAGCAACCAGAAGGCGACGGTCCCGGCCGATAAAGGCGCGCTCTTGTCGGGCGAAGTCGGTCTGGAGCCCCTCCAGATACTCCATCGCCTCCAGGAATTCGCATCGCCAGCGGGCCACCCGGGCCAGCCCCGCCCGCGCCGCGTCCTGCCAGATCGGTTCCTTCGCATCATCCAGATGGGTGGACAACAACTGGCGAGACTGGCTCAGAGAGGGGGCCAGAAGACCCGCGAACAACAACCGCTTGTGGTTGATCCAGCCGAGGTCGGACAGCCAGTGCAGCGCCTGCTGGACCAGCGAGACGTTGGCCTGCCGGATCGCCTCGGCTTCATCTGACGATAGCGTCCGCAGGCCCGGGACCCGCTGCCAGGGCTCTGGGCGGCGGGCCTCCAGCCGAAGGTGCATCCCCGCCAGCGCGCGCCGAAGCGCCTCGTCCTCGCGACCCTGTAAGGCCGCAGCGACCGATGAAATCGTCGCGACATGGCGGGCGGGGTAGCGGATCGCCAGCGCCTCCGCTGATGCGATCGCGTCCGCATGACGGCCCAGAAACAACAGGGCCGCCCCGCGCATATATGCACCCACCACGCTGTCCGGATCGGCACGAAGCTCACGCTCGGCCATCTCCAGCAGCGCCTCCGGTGAATCGCGCAGCAGGTCGTTGGCCTCTTCGGTGTCCAGGACCGGGCCGTCTTCCGGGCTGCTGGGCCGGTGCATCGAGGGACCTGCGATCCGCTCGGTCAGTTGGAGGGCCTCCTGAAGGGTGCCCCACGCCTGGCGGTGGTAGGCGTCCTGCTTCAGATCCGCGGCGATACTGGACAGCTGGCCAAACAGCCGCTGGAAGCGCGCGTGGACGTTGGGATCCGTAGAGCGGTGGTAGCTGGCGTCTCGGGCGACCTCCAGCAGCTCTTCCAGATCGCCGTAGGCCGATTCGAAGGCATCTTCAGGGGTTGTTGCGTCGAGCAGCTTCGTATTCAGCCGCTCCGTGATGTGGATAACGGTGCGATAGCTCATAGCTGTTTGTTTATATCCCTCAGCAACCTCAGCGACCGCTCGCCCCCGAACAGCAGGCTATCGCTTCACCGTCACCCGCGGCGCAAGCGCAGCGATCCGACGCGCCGCCCCCTCCGCCTCCAGAGAGCGCACCACGGGCTCGATGTCCTTATACGCGTCCGGGTGCTCGGCGTAGAGCAGCGACTTGTCCGCACAGATCACCCGCCCACCGAGCGCGGTTCGCGTCAGCTCCGCCCGACGGTAGCGGCTCTTCAGCTTCTCGATCGCTTCACCGCGGTTCATCCGGCGGCCTGCACCATGCGCCACTGAGCACAGACATCCCCGTGCGCCCAGGCCTTCCATCACCCAGCTCTCCGTGCCCCGGCTGCCCAGGACGATGGTGGGCTGACCTGCTTCTGCTGGCGCGCTCCCCTTCCGATGCAGCCACTCCTGCGACGCCCAGGGGACCACGACGTTATGGGTCACATCGAACTGGCCGCTGATTCGTGACCGCCGCGCCGCGCCCACCGCCGCGAGCATCCGCCACGCCAGCACCAGCCGGTTCGCCCGCGCGAACCGAACCGCGCCAGCCAGCTCGCCCAGGTACTGACGTTGCGCATCGGGATCCGACAGGCAGGCGTCTCCCCAGCGGCCGATCAGCGCACGGCCGATACCCCGCGACCCAGAGTGCGCCACGACCGCGAAGCCGCCCCGCTTCAACCCAAGCGACTTCGCCACCGCCTTGTCCGAGACCTGGCTGACCGCGCTGACCTCCAGAAAATGGTTGCCGCCCCCGATCGTGCCCAGCGCGTTCGTAAATGACTCCACGTCTTCGAGCGGAGCGCTCGGGATCGTGGCCATCCAGTCGTCCTCTTCCGGCTCCGCTGCGGCCAGCTCGGCCAGGGTCTCCGGTGCGCCCGACACCGACGCCAGGCCCCGAGGGCCCGCGGTCCACGCCGCCTGGGTCAGCGCCCGCCGAGAGGCGCCCTCAAACACGTCTTCATCGTCGAACGCTGCCAGGACACGTCGCTCCAACGCGTCCCCCTTCTGTTTCAGCTTCGGGAAGGCCACCACCCGAACCCCACAGCCGGCGTCGCTGCCCACAAGACCAGGCCGGATCTGATCGGTGAACGCGAACGCTGCGCCGATCGGGATGCCCGGACCAGGATGGAGATCGGGCAGACCCACCGCCGCCGCGCAGCCCGACATCGACGCCACCCGGGCGAGCTGGTCGATCGCTGCGCCTTCGATCCATACGTCTTCGTCGGCGATCAGGCGCGCGTGGGAGGGGAGGGTCTCGGTGTTGATGGTGCCCATCGGCTGCTCCTTGCTTCACGGGTTCATAGAGCAGGTTCTGTGCCACCCCCGAAGCATCGAGAGAGTGATGCACAATGCAGCAGAACAGTGATGCACAATGCAGCAGGGTGGGACTACTCGCTGCGGATCAGATCCTCACTTCCGCGCGGCACGATGCGGAATTCTTCAAACAGGTAATGGACCGGGCCGGTGATCTGAGAGAACTTGTTGTCCACCTCGATCGGGAAGTCGTTCAGGTACGAATAGGCCAGGTTGCTGACAACCAACCCATCGTCGATGACACACTCGCCAGAAAATGCGCGGAGTTCGGTCACCGCAACGTCAGAGACGCTGACCAGCACACCCTCCCAGGGCTCCGCGCGCGCTGGATCCAGCAGCACGTTGATGTCCAGGGGCTCCGGAGTCAATGGGCTGACCGCCGACTCGAAGAAGATCTGTCCTGGAAGCTCGCGCAGGTCCAACTCGGTCAGCCCGTTGAAGTCAATGACCCGACCCTGCACCCGGACCCGATCGCCGACCATCAGGGAGTAGAGGATGTCGTCGGTGTAGATGAACAGCCCGCTATACTCCCCACCCTCTGGATCCTGGATCCAGATCCCGTTCCGCCCTACCGCTGTGACCACCCCGTCGACCCAGGAGAGCTTGTTAAAGTCTACGCGTTCTTCCTGGATATCGGCGATCTCCGTGATGGTCGGCTCGCAGGTGAAGGGGCGGGTTTCGGTCTCAAGCGAGCCTGCGTCGAAGACCTCTCCGCTGAGGTCGACCTGCTGGCCGCTGATCTCGATTCGGCCGGGGCTGCCCGCGCCGCCGGGCTGGTTCAGGTTTACCGTTTCGTCGATCGTGCCGCCGTTTCCACCGCGAGCGTCGATGGCGCCGGTGAAGGTGACGATGTCACCGCTGAGGTAGGCCATACCGCCCCCGCCACCCCCGCCGCCGCCTGAGGTGCAGTCGCCGTCAAACTTGCCCCCGCCGTCGCCACCAGAGACATCAATGCGTCCCGAGACCGTGATGCGATTGGCCGAGAGCTTGACCGCACCCCCGCCGCCGCCACCCCCGCCGCCGTTGGCGCCGCCGCCGGCCCCGCCGCCGCCGCCGGTCAGAAGCAGATCCAGATCGTTCGCGCCAAACCCACCGCCGCCGAGGCCGTTGATGTTATCGCTTTGGGTGCCCGCGCCACCGTCTTTGGCCGCCCCCCCGCCGCCGCCGCCGCCGCCTAAGCCGAAGTCACCGCCGGTCGCCGGGGCCGCGTTTACACCCCACGCCACCCCGCCCGCGCCACCGTCTCCTTCGACCTCAAACCCATCACTGTCTCCGTCCCGTACGAGCGCAGCGACACCGTTGGGTTCCCCACCGCCACCAGGGCTGTTGCCGCAGTCGCCGCCGCCGCCGCCGCCGCCGCCGCCTGCGCCGGCGTCGCCGCCGCCCGGTGCGTTCCCGGCGCCGGAGCTGAATCCAGGTTCCCCCGATAAATCCAGACGACCCGCGATGAAGATCTCATTGGCGTTGATGATCAGCGGGCTTACACCCGTCACAAACACCGTGGCTTCTGCTTGGATGACGAAACGATCGAACCGGTAGGTGCCGCTGGCCAGCTCGGTGTCGGACGAGATGATCAGATCCCCGTCACCGCCTGCAGAGCAACACAGCCCGATGATTTCGGTGGTATCATCGCAGTCATCGCCGTTTGTGACCTGTAGTGTGCTCGCTGTGCAGCCTTCGGACGCGGTGTCTGGGTTGCCAAGCCCGTCCTCATCGGTGTCAGCGAAGAGCGTGATCGTCACCCCTTCGTCGACGCTGCCATCACAGTTGTTGTCCACTTCGTCGCAGACCTCAACCTCGCCGGGGTTGGCTGCCCGGGATGTGTCATCACAGTCGGTGTTGTTGTCGACATAGCCCGAGGGCGCCTCACAGGCTTCGGTCCGCCCCGTCGGGCTGCCATAGCCGTCGTTGTCACTGTCCGGCCAGAACGGCGTCAAGACCCCTTCGTCGATCTCGCCGTCGCAGTCGTTGTCTGCGCCGTCGCACCGC
>JBCBLB010000787.1:0-4167 GCA_038520555.1 Myxococcota bacterium
CGCATAGCTGGCGTGCAGACGCGCACGGCCCTGCGAATCATCCCCCATACCGACGATCGCCTGGGGAAGCTCGCTCTGGAACACCGCACCCCAGGCATCGCTCGTCTCAAACCGCTCTCGAAGGGTCGCATCCGTCATCCGCACCTGCCAGCTCCGCTCCACAAGCGCTGCCGGCGCCACCGATGAGGACCGCTCAGACGCGGCGCCGTCACCAACCCGCTCCGCATCAGACCCGCCAGTGCAGCCGACGCCGAAGACAAACAGGAGCAAACGCAGTCGATGGATCATTGCTGGCAGAACTCCGCGCTACCCGCCGCAGAGACGCACAACGCCAGCGGCGATTTGGTCGATTGGCCGGTCGCCCGCGCGTAGTCCAACCACTCGCGAGCGTAATTCTTCGTCGTATCCCGCCAGCGCTTGGCGTTCGCCTCGTTCTGGTCGCTCCGATCCTCAACGAACTTCTTCTCTGCGCTCTGCCAGAGCTTGTTCGAAGACTTCGTCTTCAGCTGGTACAGCGCGTAGACGTTCTTCTTATAGGTCGCCCCGGACCACTGCTGCTTGTTCTCCAAGGCGTAGTCCGCCCAGCGGATGACGCCGTTGTTCCGACCTGTTTTTGCAAGGTGAATCGCGTACTTGAAACACAGGTTCGGATCCGAGCGGTCGATGTCTTCAAGGTGGCGCTTCATCAGCCGTTCCCAGTCACCCCGATCGCCGCGCGCCTCGGCGTCCGCGATCAGCACCCGGCTGATCTTATTTTTGGTCGTCTGCGTCGCGGTCCCCGCAAGACGGCCTTCCAGACACTTGCGCTTGCCCGCCCCCAACGTCCCCATCATCGCCGGCGCCTCAAGCGCAACCAGATCATCACAGCTGTCATCCACCGGCTCCGGAGGACGCATCCCAACGGGATCTGGATTGTTGTTGATCGCCACCGGATCCGGATCGGTGCGGACCGGATCCGGTGGCGTATTGTCCACCACCGGATCCGGATCGGTGCGGACCGGCTCTGGCGGCGTGTTGTCCACCACCGGATCCGGATCGGTACGGATCGGCTCCGGGTCATTGCGAACCGGATCAGGGGGAGGACGATCCGGATTGTTGTTGATCCTCACCGGATCCGGATCATTCCGAACGGGGTCGTTGCGAACGGGGTCGTTGCGAACGGGGTCGTTGCGAACGGGGTCGTTCTGGATGGGGTCGGGATCTGGCGGGTCTTCAGCGACGGCGACAGCCTCACCGGAGTACTCCGTCAGCGAGACAAACGGAGAGAATCCGGGGAGCGGCTGGAGGTCGAAGAAGCTGACCCGCATCGTGCTCGGGTGCGGTCGTCCCTGGCCGTCTTTGACCATATCGGCGTCGATGCGCTGGCCGCGCTGTTCACAGCCGGCCCAGCCGTCGCTGCACGGCAGCGGGTCGAAGGCGTCCTTGAAGTCCGCCCATCCCGCCGCCATCGCGATGCCAGAGGCCGCGAACAGGCCGAACGAACACAGGAGCAGGGGCCGATTTCGAAGTCGCAAGGTCGTCTCCCTCATTGGCGTCAGTTGGCCGGGCCAGTCCCACCCACTTCGCGGGGCTTGTCGCGGTCGAACTGGATCAGGGGCTCTTCGATGTTGTCATCTTCGCCCTGAAGCTCTGACAGCGCCACCTCGATCTTGTTGCGCCGTTTTCGAATGTCGTATTGAACGATCTGCGTCATATACCCTGGTGCAGACACTTCAAGACGCAGCGTCATCCCAGGTGTAAAGATCAGCTCCCCGCCATCCGGCAGATACAGCACCGGAGCCGTCCATTCACCCGTGATCGAGTTCACCCGATGGCGATCGGCTTCTTCAGGATGACGCACCACCGCGGTGGGGATGGGCTCGCTCGCCTCATCGACCACCTTCACCGTGATCGGCACCCCTTCGTCAATGCTCCTTCGCGCCGAGGCACACGCCACCAGCCCCACCGCCGCGACCCCCCACCATTGGTGCACCATGGCGTTCAACCTCCTGACTTGAGGTAGCTGCCCATCACACCCGTCGCGGCCTTCCGCGCTCCCGCGCGATCACCGGCCTCGAGCAGGGCACGGGCGCCCGCGTTCGTCCCCGCCGCGTCGGCCAGCCGCCGCGCGACGTCCGCATTCTGCGGCGCGATCAGCACCGCCGCCGTCGCCCGGGCATCCGCCAGACCGTCCGCCGGCGCGTTGCCCTCAAGCTTATTCAGCTGCTCCACGCACCGGTTCGGCTTGTTGTCTGCGCAGTCGATGATCGCCGCCGTCGCAAACTTCCGCCACGCCTGCCCCTGGGGCGGGAACGTCGCCGCCTCTAACAAACGACGCGCCACTTCGGTCTCACGAACCGACGCCGCCCGACCCGCCCACAGAATCAGAAGCTCGTCCTGATCTTCTCGTGTATCCGGGAGGTTCTTGATCAGCTCCTCGACCGAGCGGACCGCGATCTTTCGATCGCCTATCGCCCACAACGCGGCCACCTCGCTCAAGCCCGAGACCACCGGGTCCGGATCCTTGACCAGAGACAGGTATTCCTTCGCCGTCCGCCCCACCGGGCCCCCACCGGAGACCTGCTCCAACAAAACGATCGCTTCTTCCCGCTCGCCATCGGCCAGGTGCGCCTCAGCGGCCAGCAGCCGCCCGACGTCGGTGCCCGACGCCTCTCCGAGGGACTTGATCTTCTCTGTCTTGCCCTGCTCGAGGGCGATGAGCGCGCGGCGGGCCTTGATCTCGCCGAGCCGCTCGCCGGCCTCTGCCTCTGCCGCCGCCAACGCCGCATCTGCAGCGGCGTGATCCCCGGCGAGCAGGTAGGTGTAGGCGGCGCCCGTCGCAGCGTCGACGTTCGTGGGCGCGCTCTTGGCGGCCTCTTGATAGACCGCCGCTGCACCGGGAAGGTCACCCGATGAGAGCTGAGTTTCGGCCCCAGAAAGGTCGGGGGCGCTGGATCCAAGGAGCTCTTCGACCATGTCACAGCCGGTCAGGCTGAGAAGGAAGAGTGAACTGAGGCGGTGCATCCGTGGGATCTCCTGATCGATCCGAAGGGGCTCGTTAAACCATATTCCCGGTGGTCAGCGCAAGTCATGCGTGGCACGGTGGCGAACCGACCTGACAGACTGCTCCAACAGGGGGGTGTAGACATGATACACTCAATGGCGTCGTAGAGAGGCCTGTAGTCGATCGGCCTCAGCGGAGCCAGCCGCAAGGTCCCATGACTGCAGCCCCCGGATCCAACAGCCATCAGGACATCACCCTCCTGCAAGAACGCAGCGCGGGCACCTTCGCACGGGTATACCTCGCTGAGGCACACACCCCCGATGGCCTCTCGCGCATCGTCGCTGTCAAGGTCCTCAAGACCCAGTGGTCGCAAGACCCCCAGCTGCTCAGCCGAACCCAGGACGAAGCCCGGCTCCTCGCTCGGCTTCATCACCGGAACATCCTCCGCGTCGAAGGCCTCGCGGAGCTCAATGGCCACCCCGCCATCATCATGGAGTTCGTCGACGGCATCGACCTCAAACAGCTCATTGAGAAGTCCGAGGCCCTCCCCCCCCGCGCAGCCTACCGCATCGCACGCGACACCGCCGCCGCCCTCGAAGCCGCCTTCTTCCGGGCCCCATACGGCCGCTCTGAGCCCATGCATGTCGTCCATCGCGACATCAAACCCAGCAACATCATGGTCAGCGTCGAAGGCGACGTCAAAGTCCTCGACTTCGGGACCGCCCGCTACCAGAACGAAGTGCGCCTCGCCCAGACCGGTGCCCTCCGGTTCGGCTCCCTCAAGTATATGTCCCCAGAACGACGCGCCGGAGACCGCGGCGAACACAGCAGCGACATCTACGCCCTCGGGGTCGTCCTTATCGAAATGCTCCGCGGTGAGCTGCTCCCCGTCATCCCCCTCGAGCAGGACGAACACGACCCGTTCATCCAACAACAGGTCGACCGCCTCCCTGCCCTCGGACTCCCCAACGCCGAGTGGGAAGAATCTCTCAAGCAGACCATCTGCCGAATGTGCGCCCACCAGCCTGACCACCGGCTCGACGCACAGCAGACCGTTCAGCTCATGCGGCACTTCGCAGATCAGGCGCAGGGCGCATCCCTCGACTCCTACTCCGCTGACGTCATCACGCACCTCACCCGCCAGATCTACCCAAGCGACAGGCCTGGAAAAGGCAGCGGCGCCC
>JBCBLB010000574.1:0-6437 GCA_038520555.1 Myxococcota bacterium
CATCAACGCCGCGAAGGGCTCATCGGCTGCGATTTCGACGGCGAGGCCGCCGAGGGCGTAGTTGGGGTTTGCGTAGTGGAAGAAGGTGCCGGGCTCCGACCACAGCGACCACTCCCGCGCCCGCTCCAGCAGCTCCCCGCTCAGCGCCGTCTCGTCGACGTCGCATCGGCGAGGCAGGCCAGGGGGCTGCATCCCGCCGCTGTGAGTCAGCAGCTGCATCAGGGTGGGCTTTGACAACGCCAGCGGATCGGCGAGGGTGACACCGGGGAGCGCCCGGCTGGCCGGCGCGTCGAGGTCGATGCGGCCCATCTCTGCCTGCTGAAGCAGGGCCGCGCCGGTGAACATCTTTGAGATCGAGCCCACCCGGAAGCGGGTGTTGGAGTTGATCCGCGCGTTGGTGCCGAAGCGACGGACCCCCAACCCCGCGCGATGGGTCAGCTCACCGTCGATGAGCACCCCGATCGCGACCCCGGGGACGTGCCACTCGTCCATCCTGTCGAGCGTCCACGACACCACTTCGGTGAAGACCGGGTCGGTCGTGCGGTCGACGACGGCGTCGTCAGGCTCCATACAACCGATCAACCAAACCACAATCCACATGGCCGCTCCCGTTGCGGAGACCTTATCCGAACGAGGAGGACTGGCTGTGATGGCGCGGGTTTTCTCATGCAGCCCGCAGCGCATCGGCTATCTGTGATGATATCGTCGAGGAGATCGGGGAGAGCAGCAGAGCGTGTGGTTCATTGCCTTGTGGTTGAGCGGTTGTTGGGGTGGAGCAGACATCGCTCCCCTTGATCTCACCGGCCTGCCTGCCCCTCACGCGCTGCCCGCGTTCACCGTCGAGCTGGTCGAGCAGGCGCACCTCGTCCGTGCCCCACCTCCGCCGAAACCGCATCGCCCGATCTTCCAGGAAGACTTCTCTACACCGCTGTCAGAGGCGTGGACGCTGATTGAGCCTTCGCGGAGCGCGCCGGAGGCCACGCTCGGGATCGTCGACGGTGAGCTTTGTATCGAGAACGTGGGCGCGGTCACCGGTCGTATGCCGACGCTTCAGCGGTCTGAGAGGGTTCTTCCAGGCAGTCATCTGATGGTCTCGGCGACGGTTCGGGTCGAGGCGCTTCGACCCTCCAAGAGCGGCAGCGGTGGCGGAGGGATTCGACTGGAGATCATCGACCGCCAGGGGAATGTCCAGCGGATCATCGACGATCTGCCCCGGCAGCTTGGCAGCAGCGCAGCTCCGATGGAGATCACGACGCGGTTCGAGGTCGACTCGAAGGCCAGTCATGTCCGAATGACGTTGGAAGCTGCTGAGAGCAGCGCGACGGGGCGAGCCTGCTTTGATGACGTCTCTCTGGAGCGGGTCTCTGTCCAGGAGCGCTTCCTGGGCTTCTCCTCACCGAGGACGGCCCGTCATCCCCTGGTCCGCGACGTCTCTTTGGAGCGGATCACCCGCCCATCGCTGCTTGCACCGGGGGATACGACCTGGGCGCTTCCGGTCTCTCCTGAGCCGGCTCAGCTGCACGTCTCATTGGGCGTTTTGCCAGAAGGAAAGGCCGGTGGCAAGGCCTGCTTCACCATACGTGAGTCCCCCTCTGAGCGGTCCTGGCTTCGCCGCTGTCTCATCGTCGGCCAGGATAGCCGCTGGCGAGATGTGAACATCGACCTGCCCTCAGCAGCCGGGGAGAGGACGCTGCTCTTCGATGTGGACGTTGATTCCGGGGGGGTGGTCGGTTCATGGGGGGACCCGCGCATCATCCCCACAGCCCCCATCGAGCGGATGAACCTCGTCCTGGTGGTGATCGACACCTTGCGCGCCGATCATCTCAACGTAGAGGGGTATGCGGCGCGCTCGACCTCGCCCGGTCTGGACGCCTTCGCGGCACGTGCGCTGAGGTTCTCTGCCGCCCAGGCGCCCTCGGGGTGGACCGCGGCGAGTCTGGGCAGCGTGGTCACCGGCCTGTTGCCGGCAACGCATCGCGCCGGGCGCCGTCGTGTGCGCACCTGGAGCCCCGATCAGCTCGATGACAAGCTGGAGCGCAAGCGGTCGGACTACCTCCAGCTGACCACCGAACGGGACGTCCTCGCCGAGCGGCTTCGGGCAGAAGGGTACGAGACCGTCGGTTTCTCCACCAACAACTTCTTCGGGCCTCGCATCGGGTTCCACCGCGGCTTCAGCAGCTACCAGATGGTGAGCGGGAACAACATCATCGGCGCCAGGCGGGTCGTCACGGCGGCTTCTGACTGGTTGGCGGGGCGCAGGGGCCGTGCTCCGTTTTTCCTCACCGTTCACCTGATTGATCCGCATCATCCCTATCGGATGCGGCGGCCCTACCTCGACGGCTACACTCCTCCGAGCGATTTTTCGGTTGAAAACGAGACGATGGAGGGACGGGAAGCGATTGTGCTCCGTGAACTCAGCCGCGCGTCTCGGGCTGTGCCGGAACAGGTGATGAACCTCTACGATGCAGAGATTCGGTACCTCGACGCTCTGCTCGCCCCACTCCTCGCGTCGCTTGAGGACGACAACACCGCCATCGTGCTGCTGTCTGACCACGGGGAGGGCTTCGGCGAGCATGGGGCGTTCATCCATGGCAACACGCTCTACCAGGAGCTCTTGCATGTCCCCCTGTGGCTCCGGATCCCCGGTCAGGCGCCGGGCGTGATCGATGCGCCTGTTTCGTTGCTCGACGTCTTCCCGACCTTCCTTCAGCTCGCCGGCCTGCCCATCCCAGACGATCTGGATGGCCAGGCCCTTCCCCGTGATGCGTCGGCTGCAGATTCGGCGCGGATGCTGATCTCTGAGGGGATGTACAGCGGTGAGATGGAAATCGCCGCGCGGCAGGGGAAGTGGAAGTATGTGCGCACGCAGCCGTCTCCGATCAAGCAGACCCGGCCAGCGAAGCTGAAGGCCGTGCATGAAGCGCTCTTCGATCTCTCTGCTGATCCAGGCGAGAAGAACGATCTCTCCGGTGAACACCCGGACCCCCTCCGTCAGATGCGGACGGCGACCCTGGACCACCAACACCGGACGCTCCGTGGGATCCACTTCCGGTGCGATGCAAACATCCAAGGGACGCTTTCGGTGGATGCGCCCATTGGTCAGATCGAGGTTCTGGAGGGGGGGGCCGGAACCGTGACGATCGGTCCCGATCGGAGCGATGTCCAACTTCAGCTCGATGCAGCCAGCCATCTGGTGGTCCGGACCACGGATGACGCTGAGCGAATTCGGTTCGTTGGTGTGGATGGAGAGACGGTCTTCGATGGGCTGTCGCCGGCACAGGTGGCCCCGGCGACGGTCGGGGGGTGTGCGTTATGGGTCATCGTTGGTCAGGATCAGGCCGGGCAGCTGAGCGAGGAAGACGTCGAAGAGCTTCGCGCGCTGGGGTATCTGGAGTAATTGAGGCGTTCCCTCAGCTCCTGTGCGTGGACAATCCCTGGGCGACGCCGTAGTTTGAGGAGCGATGCAAATCGATGTACTGATTGAGACGTGGTCGACGATCCTCTCCGATCCGGCCGACCTTTACAACACCTCCCGGTCGGTGACCGAAGCGTTGAAGGTTCTGTTGCTGGCCGCGGCCATCGGGTTGGCGCTGGCGTGGAAGCGGCTGCCTGTGCGGGTCAGCAGCCGGCTTCTTATCGTATTGGTGGTGTTGACCACCCTGAACTACAACCGCTTCGGTCCACGGCTGCTGTTCGATAAGGTCGACACCTACGACCTGTATCACTACTACCTCAACGCCAAGTACTTCGATGAGCTGGGATACTACGATCTGTATCCTGCGGCGATCCTGGCTGATCACCAGGCGGGTGGGCCGCACTTCGAAGAGGGCAGCCGCTATATGGCCCAGGATCCCTCTGGCCATGGCATCCGGCCCATCTCGCATGCGCTGGCGCGCGGTCGGTGGGTGAAGCAGAACCAATTCACGCCAGAGCGCTGGGAAGATTTTCGATACGACGCCCTGTATCTCCAACGTGAGATCCGGGGCTTCAACGACAAGATCTGGCGTCAGATGATCCAGGATCATGGCTATAACGGCACGCCTGCCTGGACAACGCTCGCCCGTCCGGTGGCCCGGGTCGTGCCCGTTGAGTCGATCAAGCTGCTCGGTTTTATCGATGTGGCGCTTCTGTTGGTCGCTGCGGGGGCCACGCACTGGGCCTTCGGGGCGAACGCGGCCGGTTGGTTGTGGATCATGTTGATGACCAGCTACTCGACCCGATGGCCGACGATCTCATGGTCCTATCTTCGCTATGACTATCTGTGCGCCCTGATTGTTGGGATGGCCCTGGTCAAAAAGGGGCGGTATTTGCTGGGGGGGGTGCTGACCGGCTACAGCGCGAGCATGCGGCTGTTCCCCGCGGTCTGGCTGTATGGTCCTGGGATGAAGGGGCTGTTCGGCCTGGTCAAGGGGACGGTCCATCGTCAGCTCCTGGTCCTGCTGGGCGGCTTCCTGCTCAGCGTCGGGACGCTCCAGGCGGTCACCCTTGTGGGCCTCGGATCTGAACAGGTCAAGGTCCACTTTGAGAACATGGTGGATCACAACACGGCCGATCAGCTCTCTTCTCGTCGGATCGGGCTGGCCCTGGCGCTCCCATACGTCCCGGGACAGTCCGTCCCCAAGTATATCGAGCCTGCGCGTAAGAAGCGCGTCGAGGAGCAGAAGACGCTGCGATATGGGCTGGCTGCGGTGTTGATGCTCGCGTTGGGGTGGGGGTTGCGAAACGCCCGAGATGAGGAGACCTACGCCTTCGGCTTCGTGCCGTTCTTTCTGCTCACCACGGCCAGCTACTACTACTATGTGACCCGCGCCACGCTGTTCATCATGCACGCCGCAGACCTCTCGAAGCTGCGCAACCGCGTGGGGTTGAGCTGGCTGTTGGGGTTGGAGCTGCTGTGTTTCTGGTCCGAGGTCGTCTACCCGGGCCACCGGGTCTTCCTCATCGGCAACCTCGCCTGGGGGTTGACCGGCTATATCGTGCTTATGGCGGTGTGGTTCATCGCAGAGAGCCTGGGAAGCTCATCTGAATCCGCTGAGGCACAGGCCACGCCCCAAAGAGCCGGAGCGCGCGATGCAGACGCCTGAGGACCAGCGAACCACGCCGGGATGGCTCCGGCTGCCTGGGCTCTTGCTGCTCCTGGCGCTCGGCACCTACTCGGTCACGGCCTTCTATGGTGCGTTTAACAAGAGTCCTCCCCAGGTCGTCCGAAAGAACCCGTACCTGTTCTGGTTTGGCACCTGGAAGATGTTTACCCTCCGCGACCCGACCCATTCGATGATCGAGGCGGAGGTCCGGCGCGGAGGGCCGTGGGAAGATCTGGCCCTTGACGAGCTGTTCCCCTACCGATGGGAGTCTGGAGAGCGGTACGCACGGTCTTCGTTTCGCAAGAGCCGTGGCCGGATGAGCACGCTCGCCCAGTCGGCTTGCAGCCGGTATGAGGCCGCCTACGGAGAGCGGCCGGATGAAATCCGATTCTACGAAGTCCGGTGGCGCAAGACCCGAGGCCAGCTCCGCCAACCCCGCGGGAAAAAGAAGCAGGAGCGCCGGAAGCGGCTGTTCGGGTGGGAATGTACGAAGACCCGCGCCCTCCCTGAGGGGACCCGGTTTTGAGCCGCCTGCTCGAACGGCTGTATGCCCCGCAGTGGGCGGGGGGATGGGCGCTGACCCGGTGGCTGTATGTGATCGTTGGCCTGCTCACCCAGGTCCCTCGCGCATGGGGCATCGGCGACGTCTATGGCGCTCAGGACATGGTGTTCTCCTACCCCCCGTTCTACATGGCGGACGTCTGGGTGATGTCCACGACGAGCGCATGGGCGGTCTGGGCGCTTGCCCTGGTCGGCCTGGGGATGGTCGGCTACGGCGGGCGGCTGGCGAAGCCCGGGATCATCGTCTGGCTGGTGTTTTCCTGGATCCTGCTCGCCAACGAAGCCCTGAACATCAAGGCCTATGATCGGCTGCTGACCTGGATCGCGGCGGGCTTGTTGATGGGGCCCATCGGGGAGCGCGACCTTGTCCACAAGGCACGGAGCCCCTTCAGCCGGTGGTACCTGCTCATCATCTACTGTGCGCTGTATGGCTCGACAGGGTGGCTCAAAGCCATCCATGCGACTGAGGGATGGTGGAATGGTGAGGTGCTCGCCTTCCACCTCGTTCATCAGCACTTCGGGCTCCAACCCCTTGGCGCATGGCTCAGCGGCCAGTCTCTGCTGATTCGGCCGATGTCGTGGTTTACCGTTTTGTTTGAAGCAGGCTTTCCGTTTCTGGTCTGGTTCAGACGGATCAACCCCTGGCTGTTGCTGGCAGGCCTCGCCCTTCATTTGGGGATCTGGCTGACCATGAACGTCGGTCCATTCAGCTTCGTCGCGGTCATCGCCTATCCGGTGTTGCTCCACCCTGAATCGGCCCGTGGATTGTACGAACGTGCCCGTGCGCGATGG
>JBCBLB010000507.1:0-7309 GCA_038520555.1 Myxococcota bacterium
ACAACACCGACTGCGACGACTCCACCGCTGAGGCGAACCCCGCAGAGACCGAGATCTGCGACACCATCGACAACGACTGCGATGACGCGGTTGATGAAGGGGTGACCACCCCGTACTACCGCGACGCCGATGGGGACGGGTTCGGCGATGTAAGCCGTGTCACCCAGGCCTGCAGCCTGCCCACCGGCTACGCTGCCAACAGCGAAGACTGCGACGACACCAACCGGAACGAAAACCCCGACGCCGACGAAATCTGCGACGGTGACGACGACGACTGCGACGGCACCGCCGATGAAGACGATGCGATCGACGCCCGGACCTGGTACGCCGACAGCGACGCGGATGGCTTCGGGGGGACGACCATCACCGCGGTCGCCTGTGAGGCACCCGACGGCTACGTCGGCAACAACGACGACTGCGACGACGGCGAGTCCGGCAACTACCCCGGCGCCGAAGAGTTCTGCGATGACGATGACAACGACTGCGACGGCACGGTGGATGAGGCAGACGCAGAGGACGCCCGAACCTGGTACCGGGACAGCGACGGCGACGGCTTCGGCGACCGCGACGAAGCGCGCGCCGCATGCGACGCCCCGACCGGCTATGTCGCCGCCAGCACCGACTGCGACGATGATGTCCGCACCACCTACCCGGGCGCGCCGGAGACCTGCGACGGGGAAGACGACGACTGCGACGCGGTCATCGATGAAGGGGTCAAGAACACCTATTACCGGGACGCCGACAGCGACGGTTATGGAAACCCCGGGCTGAGCACCGACGCGTGCTCGCTGCCGACGGGCTATGTGACCAATGACGACGACTGCAACGACGCCAACGCGTCCCGGAACCCCACGACGGCCTGGTACCGTGACAGCGATGGCGACGGGTATGGCTCCTCGACCAGCCGCACTCAGTGTGAGCAGCCCACCGGCTACGTCCTGAACAGCGAGGACTGCAACGACTCGACCTCATCGGCGTACCCGGGTCGGACCGAGAGCTGCGACGGCATCGACAACGACTGCGACGGAGACACCGACGAGCGGAACGCCAGCGGGTGCCGGACCTACTACTACGACTACGACAACGACAGCTACGGCACCAGCAGCAGCCAGTGCCTCTGCTCCGGCTCCGGCAACTACACCGCCACCCGAAGCGGCGACTGCTACGACTATGAGAGCGACGCGCGCCCCGGACAGGCCAACTACTTCACCACGAGCCGCGGCGACACCAGCTATGACTACAACTGTGATGGCACGGCGAGCCGTCGGTGGACCACCTCTGGGCGATGCACCCTGGATTGGACCCGTTGCAACGAGCGCGCCGGCTGGGATGGCTCCACCCCCAGCTGCGGCAACTCCAAGACCTACATCAACGGCTGTGACATCGGCTACCCCCTGTGCACCGACGACACGGTCAGCCGCACCCAGGCCTGCCGCTGAGCCCATCGACGCCCGGCCCCGGCCAACAGGCCCGCGCCTGAAAAGCCACGTAGATAGCTGAAAGGAAACACCATCCGTTTGAAGGACTGGTATACACCGGGCTCTCAGGAGAGCCCGGATGGTACTGCTTCTTTTCAGCCCACTGCTCCACGCAGCCGACGATGTCATCGTTATCACTGCGACCCGCACCCCGACGGAGATCGCGGACGCCGCGCGGGCGGTGGACGTGGTGACGCTTCCGGACGTCGACGAACAGCAGGCCCGCGATCTACCCGAAGCCATCGAGCAGACCCCTGGCGTCTTCATGCAGCGGACCAACCGGGGCGCTGGCGCGCCGTTCATCCGTGGTCTGGTCGGGCCGCAGAACCTCGTCGTGGTCGATGGTCTGTCACACAACCTGTCGACCTACCGGACCGGTCCCAACCAGTACCTCGCCCTGATCGACCCGCTGGGCGGCGATCGGGTCGAGATCGTGCGCGGCCCCTCCTCAGTGCTGTATGGCAACGGCGCCATGGGCGGTGTAATCCAGGTCATCTCTGAGACCCCGACGCTGGATGGGTGGGAAGGTCGGCTCGCCCTCCGCGGCGCCTCCGCGGACCAGTCCGGAGGGGCAGACGCGCGCCTGCGGCTGGGCAACGGCCGCGCAGGCATCGACCTCAGCGGAGGGTACACCGACTACAACACCCTCCGGGTCGGTGGCGGCGACCGTGAGCCCCTCTCCGACTTCCAGCGGGCCTCCTGGAAAGCCCGTGGGCACCTCGACCTCGGCAGCGGGCACAGCCTCGACGCCGGATACCGGACGCTGATTGTAGACGACGCGGGACGCACCGACGCCATCTCCGAGGGAGAGGTGCGGTTCTATGACAACACCGACGCCACGGGATGGCTCGGCTACAGCTACCAGGGAGAAGGGCGCATTCAACGCGCCCGCCTCCGCGTCGGGGGCCATCGTTGGATCGAGACCCAGGACCGGTACCGCTGCGTCGAAGACGCGCCGGAGACATCCTGCCTCGATCGGCTGCCGGATGTCCTCCAGTCTGAGAGCCTGCGAACCGATCAGGTCGACGCGATCGTGGCCGCAGGGGAGGTCCAGTTGGAGCCCGTCGCGCGCATCGCCCTCACCGTCGGCGGCGATCACCAACAGGAATGGGTCCGCTCCGAACGCGCCGACCGGGAGCCTGGAGGCCAGTATGAAGATCAGGATCGCGGCAACTTCTCCCCGGGTTCTCGGTATCGGGTCTCCGGTGCGTTCGCTGCTGGGGAGGGGCTCATTGTGCGGTTTGCCGAAGGCCGGAGCCACGTGCTGATCCGTGCGGGGGCCCGGATGTCTGCCTTCGGCGCCGATGCCGAGGACGTCCCGCTGCCAGACGAGCCAGAAGGGGCCGTGACGTACCGCTTCGGCGGGTTGGTGGGGTCGGGAGGATTGTCATTGAAAATGAAGGACAAGATCCACATCTGGGGAAGCGTTCTCCAGGGATTCCGAGCCCCCAACCTGGAAGAGACCACGATCTTCGGGCCAGAGGAGTCCCGATTCAGCGTCCCCAACGCCAACCTCCGCCCGGAGCGGAGCGACACCCTCGAGGCGGGGGTGCGGGCCCGGGGGTCTGCCATCACCGGCAGCGTCGTGGGCTGGCAGACCTGGATTCAGGACGCCCTCGCCGACGCGCCGACGACCTATAACGGCGCAGAGGAGAGCGATGAGGGCTTGATCTACAGCAACCGCATCAACGTACCGGGCGCCATCTACCGCGGCGCCGAGGCGTCAGGTGAGGTGCGGTTCGGGTGGACGGGCGTCCAGGCCGATGTCGCCTGGACCTGGGGCCAGACGGATACCGAGGACGGAGACACCGAGCCTGCGCGACGGGTCCCGCCGCTGTTCGGCGGTGTCGGTGTTCGGGTGGGACCGCCCGGTCAGCGCTGGTGGAGCGCCCTCATCGCTCGGGCGGCGGGGCCACAGGAGCGGCTCAGCAGCGGCGACCGCGCCGATCTGCGCATCTGCCCCGACCCCGATCGATGCGACGGCACGCCTGGCTGGGTGCGCCTCGATGTCCGCGGTGGGTACGCGCTCACCGACGCGTTGACGATAAACCTCTCGGTGCGCAACGTGTTGGACGCGCGCTACCGGACCCACGGCTCCGGCATCGACGCGCCCGGCATTGATGCCCGCGCGCTGCTGATCGGCTCGTTCGGGAAGACCCGCTGAGTCAGGCCGCGGGGCGTGCTGCCAGCCCCAGGATCTCACGGGCTTCATCGGGGCTGGCGATCGACCGGCCGACCGCCTCGGCCATCGCCACCATCGCCGCGATCAGGTCCCCGTTGCCCCGGCACCGCTCGCCAGAGGGAAGGTAGAACGTGTCCTCTACACCGGTGCGCAGGTGCCCCCCCAGCTCCGCGGCTCGCCGATGGAGCGCCCAGATCTCCTGTCGGCCGATGGCGGTGACCTGCCAGGTCGAGGGCGCTGGTCGGTAGCCGACCAGCAGATCCAGCAGCGCTGGGTCAGCGGGCATCCCGCTGGAGACGCCCATGACGAAGTTGAGCTCCGGCGGCCCCGCTGGCAGCATCCCCGCGGACTGGTACATCGACACCGAGCGCACGATGCCCACGTCAAAGCACTCCAGCTCCGGCCTGGCGCCCACCTCTGCCATCACGTCGAGGAACCGCTGGATCTTGTCGACGGGGTTGTCGAACATCATCGGCGGCCACGCCCACTGCCCGCTGCGCCGGGTCTTGAGGTAGTTGAGCGTCCCGGCGTTGCATGCCGCAATTTCAGGCCGCAGACGCCGAAGTACGCGGACCGGCCCCGAGATATCCGGTCCGACGACGCCGGTGCTCTGGTTGATGATGACGCCCGGGCAGGCGCCGCGGATGGCGTCGATGATCTCTGCGGCGATATCCGGATCCCAGGTCGGAAGATGTCCCCGCCCCGGCTCCTGCATCCGGAAGTGGACATGCATAATGCTCGCCCCGGCATCGAACGCTTCGCGGGCGCTCGCCGCCATCTCTGAGACCGTCACCGGCACCGGGTGCCGCTTCGGATCGGTCAAGACGCCGGTGATGGCGCAGGTCACGATGGCTTTGTCGCTCACCCTTCCTCCTTCCGCTCAGAAAGCTCTACCACGAGCGCCCCGGAAGAGACCTGGGCGCCCCCCTCGGTAAAGACGGCATCGACCTGGCCGTCGAACGGCGCCCGGAGGATCGTCTCGATCTTCATGGCCTCAAGGATGACCAGCGGATCTCCTTGACGAACCATCGCGCCGACCGTCACCGGGACCTCCAGGACCTTCCCCGCGCTCGGCGCCCGGATCGATCCGCTCGACGACGTGGTCCCCTTCATCTCACGGAGCGCCTCTGGCGAGACCTGCACGGCGTTCCCACCGATCCGCGCCCACAGGTGCTTCCCAGCCGCGACGGCCTGGACGGTCTGTTCGACGCCGTCTATCCGCACCCGGCGCTTCAGCCCGGTCCCCGGGCGAAGCCAGAGGACGGTCTCTCCGACGCGAATCCGATGGTTGGCCAACACCTTGACCGACTGGGCTTCGACGGCGCCGTTCATCTGGAGCCGAAGCGTGCGTGGTACACGATGGGCGACCTGGAAGCCGTCGAGCGCCCCCGGCGCACAAAGCGCCAGCCACAACAACGCTGCAGTGGCCTTGTCTTCTGCGGTCAGGACCCCAGGCGCAATGATCGGGAGGGCATCCGTCCGGATCTCGCCTGCCTGAAAATCATCGGACTCAAGCAGCTTTCCGAGGAACCGTTGGTTGGTCGTCACGCCGAGGAGGACCGTCTCTTCGATGAGACGAATCAGCCGGCGGCTAGCGGTCTCCCGATCGGGGCCATGGGCGATGAGCTTGGCCACCATCGGGTCGTACCACGGTGAGACCTCACCCCCGGCAGCGACGCCATGATCGGTGCGGCAGCCGGCCCGCCCGGCGAACTGGAGGGCGTGGATGGTGCCGGTCTGGGGGCGAAAGTCCTGCTCGGGATCTTCAGCGTACAGCCGCGCCTCGATCGCATGGCCGGACAACACCACATCGTCCTGGACGAAGGGCAGCGGGTCGCCGAGGGCGATCTGAAGCTGGAGGGCGACCAGATCGAGACCCGTGACGGCTTCGGTGACCGGGTGCTCGACCTGAAGCCGGGTGTTCATCTCAAGGAAGTAGAAGCCCCCGTCATCATCGAGGAGAAACTCCACCGTGCCGGCGCCGACGTAGCCGACCGCCCGGGCGGCCGCGACCGCAGCGGCCCCCATCCGGCCCCGAAGCGCTGCGTCGACAGCGGGGCTGGGTGCTTCTTCGATGATCTTCTGGTGGCGCCGCTGAGCAGAGCAGTCCCGCTCGCCGAGGTGGAGGACGGTCCCCTGTTGGTCGGCGATGATCTGGACCTCGACATGGCGGGCGTGGGAGACCATCTTCTCCAACAAAACGGCGCCCTCCCCGAAGGCTGCGGCGGCTTCCTGCTGGGCCGCGGCGATGGCTGCGGGCAGATCGGCGAGATCTGTGACCTTGCGCATCCCCCGACCGCCCCCACCTGCGACAGCTTTCACCAGCAGCGGTGCGCCGATCTGCGCTGCTGCATCGACATACCCCGCCAACTCAGCGGGCCCATCGAAGCCAGGCACGACGGGAACATCGGCAGCCATCATGCGTCTCCGGGCCGCGGACTTGTCAGCCATCGCAGCGATCGCGTCTGGCGGCGGACCGACAAAGGTGACGCCCGCTCTCGCACATGCAGCCGCAAAGTCTGCGTTCTCCGACAAAAACCCATAGCCGGGGTGCAGATGGGTGGCCCCGGTGCGGGCAGCGGCGTCGAGGATCCGTTCGACGTTCAGATAGCTCTGTGCGGCGCTCGACGGCCCGATGTGCACGGCCGCATCGGCGAGGAGCACATGCGGCGCGTCCTGGTCGGCGTCGGAGTAGACGGCGACGGTCTCCCACCCGGCGTCTCGGGCGGAGCGGATGATGCGGCAGGCGATCTCGCCGCGGTTGGCGATGAGGAGGATCATCCGGTC
Source organism: Myxococcota bacterium (assembly GCA_038520555.1). GTDB lineage: Bacteria > Myxococcota_A > UBA796 > UBA796 > UBA796 > JBCBLB01. The sequence continues at coordinate 6,448 of JBCBLB010000507.1, forward strand.
ACCCACGGTGGGGAGGTCTTCTGGAGGAACGCGGCCATGCCCGCGGCGGCTTCTTCACCGCGGGCACGCACGGCGAAGTCCCGGGCGGCCTCATCGAGAAGCTCATCCAGCGGCGCCGTGCCCACGGCAAGGGCGAGCCGCTTGGTCGCCGCCACAGCATCGGGCGCACACCGTCGGATCCGCTCCAGGATGGGGCTCAAGGTGTCAAACAGGGCGTCCGGCGATTCCAGGTACAGATGCCCGATGCCCACATCGGCGGCCTGCTGTGCGGAGAGGGTCTCCCCCGTCACTGCGAGCCGGCGAGCCTGGGTCAGCCCGATGCGACGGACGATGAAGGGCATGACCTGCGCAGGCGTGATCCCCAGGCTGGTTTCAGGGAGCCGAAAACGCGCGCCTTCGACCACAACGGTGACATCCGCCACACAGGCGAGCCCGAAGCCGCCGCCCATCACGGCACCTTCACAGACCGCGATGACCGGCTGCCCTGCGGCCTCGACCTGCTGCAGCATGGTCCCAAAGCGGCGGTTGGCGACCGCGAGGGCATCGACACCATCAACCGGCGGAGCCTGTCGGGCCCGGGCCATATCGCGGATATCCCCACCACTGCAGAAGTGCCCGCCCGCGCCGCGCAGCACGATCGCTCGCACGTCCCGTTGGTCCCCCACCCGGTCGAAGATGGCGACCAGCTCATCGACCATCTGGAAGCTCATCGCGTTGCGACGCTCCGGACGGCTGAGCCGGATCGTGAGGACCCCACCCTCATGGGAGAGGGAGAGGGTCTTCGGGGTCAGATCGATCACGTCTTCTTCCGCTGGGGGAGGGTGCCATCGATCTTGCAGATGATGGAGAGCATGATCTCGTC
>JBCBLB010000267.1:0-11965 GCA_038520555.1 Myxococcota bacterium
CATTGTCGCCGTCTTCGTCAATCAGCTCGGCGGTCGCGCAGGCAGTTCCGGCGACAATGTCCTCGATGACTACGCGACGCTTGCCGACGTTGGCGGTGTGCTCATCGGCGGCACGGTCTATGAGTCGGTCCAGGTTGAGTATTACTGTGAGGACTCGGCTTGTACGTTGGACCCGGACAACGATGGCGTGGTGGATTGCGCCTTCGCGAATGGTTCTCGTGCGACGACGCTGACCGCGATTGATGCGGCCAACAACTGCATCTATGCAGACTTCGCGGTCGGGATCGACACATTCACCTTCGGCCTTCGCGCTCCGTTCGACGTGTACGACAACGACGGCAACGGCTATATCGACGCCCCGGTTGAAGAGATCGACACTGACGGCGACACATATGTCGAGTGCCCGGACTCCAGCGGCTATGATGGCACGGATTGGAAGGGCAGCACCGCTGAGCCTGAGATTGGTCAGGACTGCGACCCCAACGATCAGACAGTCTTCCCGGATGCTGATGAAGTTTGCGACGGGCAATACAACAACTGCTCGGATGGCACCTACTCAGTGACCGGCGCGCCGGACAATGAGTTGGATGAAGACGGAGATGGCTGGGTCGCCTGTGAGCGAAACCTGTCCTACGAGTGGCAGGGTGCGACCGCTGAGCCAAACCTCTGGTTCGGCTCAGAGGCCAACGATTGTTGGTGTCCATCTGAGAGCATCTGCACGGACGCCGTTGCAGATGGCGCCGGCGCTGTGGGCAACCACCGCTGCTTGGAAGATACGCCCAGCAGCGCGGGTACGACGAATGCCATGTGCATTCCGAACGACTGCGACTCAACGGCCAGCTCTGGTGAGGGGGACCCGGCGTTCTCTGACATCGTCAGCCAGTCGCTCACAGACTGCGATGATGATGACATCCAGACCTTCCCTGGCGCAGCGCCGATGGAAGGGGACACGGCCTCCCGTGAAGGCTCGACGGTCATGGCGAACGTCGCCGGGTATCTGTGTATGAACGATACGGACAATGACTTCTACGGCGACGCATTGGTCAGCGACCCGATCACGGTCGGCTCTGATTGCGACGACAACAACGCAGAAGTCTTCCCCTTCCAGGAAGAGAACTGTGAGTTCGACACGCAGATTGACGACGACTGCAACGGCGACGTCAACTCTGCCGATGGCTATACGGTCCTGCTGGATTGGGATTCCGCCATCCACCCGCTGCTGTTCGTCGACGAAGACAATGACAGCTTCGGTGACCCCTCAATCGGAACCATCCGGGCTTGTGAGCTGGTCGATGGTTACTCAAACAGCGGCCGTGACTGTGATGACAGCGACGCCCTCATCTACCCTGGAGCCGATGAGATCTGTGATCAGGTTGACCAGGACTGTGACCTGGCGGTTGATGAGCCGGATCTGAACCCCGATACATCGGGTTGCCTGACGCTGTTCCGCGACCAGGACAACGATGGATACGGTGATACATCCGTATCCGAGTGTCTGTGTCTCTTTGGAACAGCCACCTCGACCACCAATCCAGACGATGGGGATAAGACGTACGTTCTCAACGGTGGTGATTGCTACGACTTTGACTCAACCATCAAGCCGCTGACCTGTGAGGACAACACGGACAATGACGGGGATGGTCGCATCGATGAGGATGACGAGGACTGCATCAACGGCCTTGACGAGAACGGGATCGCAGCCGAGGATAAGATCGAGATCATCGATGGACACGACAATGATTGCGACGGTTTCATCCCCGCGATCGAGCTGGACTGCGATGATGACAACTACATGGCGATTCTCCCGCCAGAGGACACCGACCAGTTCTCGAACGGCGAGAACTACACCGACTACGGCGATGTTGGTCTGGCGGTTTGCGGCAGTGTGTCCGGTGCGGTTCGGAACATCACCTGTTGGGATCAGCAGATTCGGGTGGAGTGTGATGCGCCGGTTCTTGAGGTGGACTCGACGGGCACGATCCGGGTCTCCGGTTCGGGCCTGTGGCAGCTGCCCTATACGGAGTCAGAGGACGGCTTTGGGGGACGCTTCAATGGTGGTCACCGGGAGTGGACCTCAGGTGTGGATGACCTCCGCACTGGCGACTGCGATGACCAGTGCATTCTTCGCTTCCCTGACTTCCCAGGCGGTGAGGAATGCGATGGCATCGACAACGACTGCTCGGATGTGAATCCTGGCACGGACGACGATGGTATCCCCGACTCGCTGGATGACGACGTGGTCATCGCAGGCACGATCAGCGCGGCAGAGTTCGACATCGACGACGATGGCTTCCTTGCCTGCGACGATTTGCCCTCGATTACGACGCAGAACCAGTACAGCGACAACAACTGCGACATCGCGTTCACCACGGACTCCAACGACTGTGAGATCTTCTGCTCGCTGACCAACCCCCTGGGCGTCAGCGGCGAAGAGCGGTGCGACGGCTTCCTCAACGTCTGTGATAGCGCCGATGATCTGGAAGGTCTCGCGGACGGGGACCGCGACAACTACATGACATGTGGTGCCTTCGGCTCCGACGCGTCCAGCCTGGATTCGGAAGATCTGTATGTGGTGGTCTGGCTGAAGGATGTGGACTGGGCGCGGCGGAGCTCGGAAGCGGTTGAGCTGAGTCGGACTTCGAAAGACGCCGATGCGCAAGTCTCCGCCGCGGAGGTCGGCGCTTCTCCTTCGCACAATGGCACGAGCGCGACCACAGTCGGCAGCGAGCCGCCTCCGCCTCCGGGCGTTGACAGCGGCATGATCGGAGTCGATACCGGTGACTCTGGCGCTGTTGTGGACACCGCGGACGACGGCAGCGGTGACGATGATGGTAGTGTCTCGACAACGGTGGAGCTGGAAGACATGGTGCCCCTGCTGATGCCTCGAACCCAGAACGGTTCGGTCATTGAATGTGACGCCGACCTCCGAGAGCAGATGCAACTGCTTCTCGGTGGCGAGTCCAATGATCGCACCCTGGGGGCGTCGCGTCTGGAAGCGGCCCTTGACTTCGGCAACGGCTCTCAGGCTGACCGTCAGGAAGCTGCTCGGATCCTCCTGGAAGCCTGCCAGCGCAGCGATGGATTCTGCTCGGTTGTCCAGCTGACGTTGGACGACGACGCGGACCTCCGTACAGAAGAGGACTACCTGAACCTCCCGGGTGCGCTGGATGAGGACTGCGAAGACCGGCCTGAGCAGTACATCTCTCGGGCGGTCTGGCAGCGTGAGCGGATCCTGGAGGCACGGCAGACGCTCATTGAGTGGGAATGCCAGCGGCTGTTCGGCAGCGACTGTAGCGAGTTCGACATCGATGATGAGACGCTGGATAGCGCCTTCGTCCCGACGACGGACATGCCCAATCCGGATCAGTGGCTGAGCGCGGTGGATACCTGGTGGAAGGAGTTGGATCGGTATCAGGTGGCCAGCGGCCATGAAGAGACCTATCTGACCTGCTGGGGCGACCCGACCGCGTCGACCAACGACATCTCCGACCAGACCGGCGGTGACTGTGATGACAGCGACGAGACCGGTCGCCAGGCCAACCGGGACATCCCGGAAGGTCCGGGCGATCTGCTCGGGTTGTATCTCAACGCCCCGGCTGATTGTTCTACCTGCCTTGATGGCATCGATAACAACTGTGACGGCAACATTGACTGTGCAGATCCCGCTTGCGCCCGGTGCTTTGTCGGGCAGGGTGTCGGGTGTAGCCGCGGCGATGACGCTCCCTGCGCGCAAGCAGGCTGTGCCATTGCGACTCCTCAGGGAGGGGCTTTCCTCGATCGCCTGTTCGCAGCGGCCCTGCTCTCGCTGTTCGCTGTCCTTTACCGCCGACGTGAGCGTCGATGAGTTCGAACTGGTTCCTTTACGGCCCCTTCAGCTTTGAAGCAAGTGCAGTCGCGGGCTCAGCCCGCGGCGCGCTGGCGCATCTGGTCGAGCAGTATCAGACGCAGGATCGCTGGAGCCGCCTTCACGTTCCGTCCTCTCAACCCGAGCTGCCCGGCCGCGCTGAGGGTCGCAAAGCAGGGTTGTACCTGATCCTTCGTACTGAAGAAGAGATCGGTCCGTATCAACCTCGCCGCAAACAACGGTATGAGCCGCTGCAGCAGCAGCCGCGCCTTGCGGGGTTCTGGGTGGTTTTCAGCCACACCTACCTTGGCGAGGGGGTTGTCGGCCCGCCAGACAAAGAGCCCCCCTACGTTCAAGGAATCCTTGAAGCCTGCACGGAAGAGGTCTGGTGGAACAATCTCTCGGTGTACCCTCACTCACCTGAGGAGGGGACCTGGAAGCCGTGCCTGTTTTTTGAGTGGCCGCCAGAGCTTTCCTTCCGGAGCGAGCTTGCCCCTCCGGGCTTGCCGCTCTCGGCAGATGAGATTGCAAACCCTGAGGCGGAAGAAACCCGGCTTGGGGATTGGCTTGAGCAGGTTGATGAAGAGGTAAAGCGTGAGGAGCGGCGGCAGGCTGAACGCGCCGCTCAAGAGAGCCCGTGGACCAAGCTCCCCCAGCACCGCTCTTTGATGATGTTGACGCAAGGCTTCCTTCAGAAGAAGCGCGTCACCCATGAGGGCAGCTTCCGGATGGTTCACCCGGAGTGGCTTGGGACAGGAAATGAGACCGAACGAATCGGATTTGACGTTTGGATGGATCGGGTCTTCGCTGAGACCGCCCCGGAACGGACGGACCGTGAACTCCATTATCGTGGCCAACCGCTCGAACTGTTGGGCGGCAAAATCGGCTTTCCGATCTCGGGCTGGTTGACCCGGAACCTGACCGTCTGGCCGACCTCTCCGGTTGAGATTCGAAAGGGTCGTCTCTCTCCGCGAGACATCGGCAGCAAACTGGTCGCCCAGCTCAAGCAGGCGACGGCGGTGACCTCTCTCGTGTTGTTGTTGCTCGTCGGTCTCTCCTGGGTGGTGTACATCCTCACCAAGCCCCCACTGGTCGCTGTTGAGGAGCCGGTTCCGCCCCCCCCCGAACCTGCGATGTCGGTCTGTTCTGCGGATCATGCCAAGTTCATGGATGAGTTCCGCTGTCAGATTGAAAGCTTCGTCTATGGACCTGGAACCGATCAGCCCGTGTGTGGTGACCGTGGCTCCAAAGAGCTGGTTCGCTCTACGGCGTTCGATCTTCAAGCAGAGTATTGTGGGCTCCGGGACCGCCGGGATGATGGCTGGGTCTGGCCTCGGGACGCTCAGAGCCCCTCCAGCACGTATAACTTCGGGTATGTTGCTGCTGCGAAGGCGTGCTTCAACGTCCTTGGGCATCCGTATAACTACAAGTTGCCCACTGACTTTTCCAGCACGACGCAGACCGATCTTCCGAATCCGGATTATTTCCTCAATCATCCCGACCTGTCTATTCGTGGGCTTTCGGTTCTGGTCCAGCAGCTGGACAGTGCCTGTGAGGCGTACCGGGAGCGAATGGAGTTCCAACTGGAAGGCGCGATTTTCGCGACCCATATTGGGACACGGCCATCTCGAGCAGCGTTTGACGACCAGAGCGAGGGGGGGAAACTTCGTCTGAAGCTCAGCGGTCTTGCCACGCTTGGTGTGAAAGCAGATCTCAGGCAGTGTTTCAACACAGGGATGGGGGACGGCCCATACGCTGCAAAACGGTTCGGAGAGCTGTGTGATTTCGCCAGCCAGACGGACCCGAATACCGGCAAGAATGTGCGCAACGATATTTTCGATGAGCGCAAGGTCTGGAAAGAGCTGTATTCGGCTGGGAAGGCCAAGTCCGTCCAGGATGTCACTGGTGAACTCAACGAACTCACTGCGGCCGTTGAGCGATATGACTTCGCGCGGTTTGGCAATCCCTTGCTCCCGAATCGTGGTAACCGAAGCATGTCGCTTTGGCAGTGTCACGAATACCTGCAGCCCGAACCCAGCGGCCGCCTTGAGACACAGTTCGTTTCCACGAAATGGGATCTCTCTGTTCCGATACCCGGCACATACCGGATCGAAGGGGCAGGGGTGAAGACGCAGTTGTCCCTGGATGCTGCCCTTCAAGCCTTCGCCGATGGCGAAAATTCGGCCGCTTCTCGCGCAGGTGCATGTTGGAAAGTTACCTCTCGCCGGCTCTCCAAATACACTCCAGTACACCCTCTCCTCGCAGAGCTTGATCCGGGTGGTTGGCCTTCCGTTGAGCAGCAGCTCTGTGGTCAGGTCTGTGGGGCAAACTATCGGATGGCCATCAGCCCCTCAGGAGACAATTGGGTCACTCCTGGCCGGGATCTGCAGCTGTGTGTGACCAACCAAAGCCCCATTCAGCAGTCTGTCGGGCGCCATGCGAAGCGCATGGCATCGATCGATCCTGGACGTGATGATGCTTACGATCAGTATGCTGATGCCGTCGACGCGCTGATTCGGTCGACCGACCCGACGCTGAAGAACACGACGTTCTCTCCGTTCGTCGGACGTGGCTTCGACCGGCTCCGCGTGCCCTGGAATCAGCGCCCAGAGCGTCAGCTTGAGCAGCTTGCACGTTCCTATACGAACGCAGTCCTTCGCCGGGATGCACGCGCCTGTGATGACATCCAGCTCAATGATGTCATCTACCTTCCCAATCTTTCAGAAGATGCATCAGGAACGGTGGATGAGCTGTGCCGTGAGAATTTCAACACGCTGAATACCGAGAACCGCTCATTGTGTCGGCGGTACTTCGAGCTCGAGCCCCGGTATGACCAGCTCCGTGAGGAATGCCGGCTTGCGGTCGAGTTGGATGTGATCGCGGAAGATAAGATGTCTCGAAACGACCTTGAGAAGTATCTTGAGGCCCGTGTTCTCACATCTGAAGGTTGGGTCGCCCCGGACACCGATCAGATATGCGCGTTCAACCTGATTGCCCAGGGATACCTTCACGACGCGGAAGATTCTTTCCTGCTCGGTGGTCTCGCGCCTCCGGCCTGGGCCGGGCAGACCGCGACCGGTAGTCGAATCGCGGGTGGTGGTCTTGGTGCGAAAGAATCGGTCGGTGTCGCGTATCAAGCTGCGACCAGCCTGAGCCGCTTTGGCCGTACGCGAAGCCGCAACACCTGTAGTTACGCGGCGAGTCAATGCTTCGCAGAGATGTTCATGCACGTCTCTGGTGATGGAAACAGCAAGCCATTCGACTGGAAAGAAGAGTGGACGCGGCTGCTGCAGCAGGACATCTACAACACCGACAAGCGTGCTGCGAACCGTTTGAGAGAGCGGTCGCCGTGGTGCGCGTTGATTCAACCGTATGTCAACCTTGAGCCCGGTGACATCGACTACCCCTGCGCAATCGGCGTTGATGAAGCCCGAAAGAGCACAGGACGGACGATTGATTACCTCGCCGAGGAGATTGGGTCCGAGGGATGATTGCACTCGAACGACTCCGCCGGCTGCTCGTCAGAGCAGTTCGCCGAAACGCCGACCTCCTGGGACTCTGGGTGGTTCTCGCCGCCATTGTCCCCTTTATTCCGCCTTCGACGCCGATCGCTCGGGATGATCTGGTTCCATGGACCATGGTCTGTCTGAGCGCAGTCGCCTACCTCCGCGGGAAAAACCTTGGGCAGGGGCCCCACCGGATGCTGACCCGTCAGCATGGTGGCTTCGGCCGGTTTATGCAGCGGGTTGCGATGGTCGCGACCCCGATTGCGCTCCTGTTCTGGTACGACTTTGGCAGAGATCTCGGCACCTGGGAGGTCGCCAGCCTATGGCTCGGCACCGCCGTCGCGCTTACGGTGGGGATCGGGGTCGCGTTGGTCCTCGGACGTCGTCACAACCGCACCGCATGGGATCCCCGAGGCGTCCCGAGCTGGTTGCTCTGGGGTGGGTGGTTGACCTTCTTCGTGGTCGCGGCGACGGCGTTCGGTTGGATGGAGAACACCTTCGAGAACCTGCCACCTGATCGGCCGATTCGCCGTGGGCATCGCTTCCCTGGGGACGTATTCCTTCTTGGTCTGGCCTTCCTCGCCGTTGGCATGGTGACCGGACGTGTTCAGCACCTCCGCCAGCGCCGCGCTGCTGGCCTGAAAGATGGCTCACCGTACCGAACCAAGTACTTCCCCTACCTGTTCGCCAGCCTGGGGTCGGCGTTTGGGTTGTGGGGGCTCTACTTCTTACAGGTGTTCTTCCGTATCGGTGTGGACATCGACTTTGATGAAGCCTTCATCCCGGCAGCATTCGTCGTTGCCTGGGCAGCGGTTGTGTGGCCACCGCGGACGCCGATCGCTGTGACCTGCTTGCTCCATGAGGTGATGCCTGCTGGTGGTGGCGATGCTCGGGTTGAAAACACTGCGAATCCGTTTGAGCGTCCGCCGGAAGGCGCCCTTCGCTTGAACCCCCTGCGAATTCGCCGTGTTCGTTCTCTTCATCCCTGGCTTGTGCCCGTCAAGGCGTCCCGAATCGATTACCTCGATGATCCGATACGCCCGCTCTGGTCACGCCGCGAGCCGCCGCTTCAGTACCACATTCTCGGCGATGCCAGCTTTGAGTCGGATGAACTCACCAAGCAGGCCCAGTGGGATGAGATCACGGTGCGTTTGAAGGGGCAGGATGAAACCTCGACCCTCAAGGGAAGCGCACAGTCCCGTCGGCTGGTGGTGCTCCGGCCGTTCCTTGACCCGGGTGAGTCCCGAAAGAGTCAGCTGAAGACCTATATTTGGGACCGGACGGTCCCAGACGCCACTGTCCAGATCGTGGACGCAACGACGGAGAAGCTCAAGCTTACCGACGGCTGTGTGATCGTTCTGTCGACTGAAGGCGTCGCTCGGGCCTTTGAAGTAGAGATCGGTGCGCCGGTCTTCGAACTCAACGAGGCCATCGGGTTCCGTCCCCCACAGCTCGAAGACTATGTGAAGGTGTGAGATGGGCCTGCGCACGTTGATCCCCCCGATTCTGCTCTCCTTGCTCACGGTAGGCTGCGGTTCCGACGCTCAGCCGAAGTTCCGTCTGGTCAGCATTTACGATCCATCGGCCGTCGTCGGACTGGATCCCGAAGCAGAGCAGACCTTTCTGTGGCGATCGGCTCGCGGGATGGATCAGTCGTGTGGCCCAGCCAAGGGCGCAGACGGGATCGGTCTATACGATGCCGATTTGATCGCCAGTGGGATGTCTCCCGTTCTCGGCGTGGTCCTGGAGCACACCCAGGACATCGACGATTACCTCGAACAGCGTAAAGATACAGCGTTTGAGGAAGCCCGAGCCGTGGATCCTGCCTTCAATGCAGATAAGTGGGAGAAAGACTGGAACGCGAACGAGGCGAAGAACCGACGCCGCCCGGCGGTCACCAACGCGGACATCAGCCTGGCGTTGGGAATTGAGCAGGGGGAGTTCCTCCTCCAGCCGTCTGCGATGCCTCGGAATCTTGCGGTTCGTATCGATGGGGATGACACCAACATCCGCTACCAGCAGCTGGTACGCACGCAGATGGAAGTCGAGTTGTGCATGGAACATAAGGTCGGTCGTGGCTGGATGGCCGCTGGCGGCGATCAGCTCCGTCAGGCGCTCCTGCTCGATCGTCCTGAAGGGACCGGGCCAGACCGTCGCTTCTTCGGCGGGCAGCGTGACCCGGTCGTTCCGCTCATTGGACCCCCAGATGCATGTTTGCGGGTCTCTGACTCGTTGAAGGACGCTGCAGAAGTCGGTGGTGGGAAAGGGGACGGATCGACCGATCTGGTTCCTTCTGATGTCTGGGGTGCCGCGCTCCGCGATTGCGAATCATTCGAAGGCAAGCAGCAGCGGGTGCTTCAGCCCTCACCGGTGGTTCCCCTTACCCTGACCGACAACGGTGACCTTCAGGGACGCTCCCGGGATCGGTACTGGTCTGATCTCGTGGTTGAGGTCGGCACTGGCGACCGTGACGAAGACATCAAGGTCACGGTCACCTATGAAAATCGCAATCTTGGGGAAGACTGGCCGAACACCCTGATGGAAGATGAGCCCTTGTTCTCCTTCCAAGACAAGCTTGACGAAGACGGCCGCAAGAAAGGGGGGATGACGGACCTTCTTTCCAAGATTCCGCACATCTATCCGACCGTTGGTCCTCGATGGGATCCGGATCGGTATGTGGTCCTGTATGTTCCTGCGTGGCAGGTCAACGAAGGCCTTCGGCGTATTTTTGAGCGGACCTGTGAAGACGTTGAGAACCGCTGCGTCTGTACCGTGACCGGGCGAGATGGAACGTTTACCTGCCTCAACGATTACAACGAAGAGTGTGAGTTGGGTGAAGAAGCCCTGAAGACCTGTCAGCAGGAGCGTGACCTGCAGAACCCGATGCTCTCAGCAGGAGTCGGGGTTCGAGATGGCGTCAGCTGGGTGCTTGAGAACCCTGAGCTCCTGTTTGTACAGGTCGATCTGCTGACCGGGCAAAAAGAACTTGAGAAGAATGCCTTCGACTTGTTTGCCGAATCCATGTCTGGAGTCTGGGACAATCTACGAAGCAGCCTTCCCACGTTCCTCGTTGGGGATCCGCCCGGAGACGGGGATCTCAAGCCCAACCTCGCCGTTGTGACCCAGGGGGGCCCCCTCAATATGCAGAATTGGGGCTACACTGTTGGGACCAAGATGGGACGAAGCCCCGTCGTCCTGCCACTTAACGAGGGCGCCAGCTGGTCGATGGGCCAGGAGGCGCAGCGGGCGCGCCAGCACAGTTTCTTCCTCTTGAGCCTCGGCACCGTCCTCGGTTTTCTGATCATTGGCATTCGTCGTCTTCCGGACCTGTGGACCCGAACCCCCGAAGAACGCGCATATTACTGGCCAGGGCGCCAGTCGCAGAAGGAACAGGAGGAGGTCGATCCAGAAGGCGTGGAAGCCCAGGCCGCCTCAAACGAAGACTGATCGATGGCGGATAACCAACGACGCCCGCTTTCCGATCAGGATCTGGCTCAGCTGCTGTTGAAAATGTCAGGAGAGAGCCGTGAACGTCTGATGAACGCGCTCGCTGAGTTTCTATGGGAGCAAGAGAAGCGACAAAGGCACCTCGAGAAGCTACGCTCGATTGATTGATCGCTTTAAGCGATTCATGAACGCAATGAGGTGAGTGGAGATGCCAACCGCGAAGGATTCCGTATCGCTGCGATGGCGGTCATCCGTTGAGCTTCGACCCAGCCCCTTCCTCCGACCAATACGGTGGCTCGGGGCGGACCTGGACTGGCGAGGTGGCCGGCCCTGGCGCTTTGGTGGGGGGAGACAAAACCCCTTCATCCCGTCTGTCGTCTGGCTGTATGACGCTTTCAAGCTCTTGAGTAGCCGTACAGAACTTCCGATGGCAGCGTATGCGCACCACCGGGCGCATACGCCGCATCGCACTCGATCCGCGACGTCTTCACGTCCTTCTCGAGCGATTGCCGCACCAACCGCCCGACGTTCTGCACAACAGGTCCTGCTTTCTTCGCAGCGCACCCAGAAAACACGCCCCGTGGAGACCCCCAAAGCTGCCACTCGCCGCTTAGAGCGACGGCTCGCGCCTCAGGCACCTTCATGGAAATCCTCGCGGAAGTCTTCTCCCCAACAGACCCCGAAGACCTCGAAGACCCCGAAGACCTCGAAGACCCCGAAGACTCCGAAGACCCCTGAGATTTCCTGGAGCGCCCCCAGGAGATCGACCCCAACATCGAGAGCATCCACAACATCCCGACGCGTTGTCCCATCCTCACCACCGTGGAGTGCCCCAGAACTCATCACGTCTGCTTCTGCGTCGCCTCGATCTGAGCTGGTGGAAACCTCACCGCGTCGTCAGCGTTCTGAAGCCGCCAACACACCTGTCTCCTCGCGGAAGGTCACGCCCACTCCGCCGAAACCTTCAGCCCCTCCCCAGGAACAAAAGAGGAAGCCGAAAAATTCAACGAAGACAGGGTCTTCTCGAGCGCAGAGTATGCAGACGCCGCGCCGGGTTCCATCGGAGCAGCGCCTCGCCCCGCCCGCCCGTCGGCGACGGATGCCCTCGCTGAGATGGCAGCAGCCCGAAAAACCCCTTCGACTCCCGGTCACCAGCGGTGTGCAGACC
>JBCBLB010000098.1:0-18898 GCA_038520555.1 Myxococcota bacterium
CCGAAAGATGAAACACCCTTGGTTAAGCAGGAACCTACCCTCCCAACTTATCGTCTGTCAAACGGGTTTATTTTGTTAAACCCTGATCTAATTTAGAATAATTAAAATAATCCAACATTTCAGCCGCTCGAGGATCCCGCCCGATCATCATGGCGTTTGCCTGAATTACCGATCTGATCGACGTAATCTCAGACTCCTGAGCCCCACCCACCTCGGATTTGCAAGGTCTGCGGTAAGATCTGGAAATGTAAGGGTAGCGTCCCCGACAATTCTCCATCGAGATCCACATAGACCGCCTCACGTTGGCGCGCGGTGGCATGGACAGAGGTGATCTGCTTTTGAAAGGCGTTCTTTGCCCGATCCAAATGCCCGTCGTACAGTCGGCGCAGGTCGACCAGCTGTCGCAAGATGCCGGTTGATGGAATGACACTCAAATCCAACCGCCCGTCGCTCATTGTCCCACCGCGGCCCACCCACATCCCCCCGCCGCAGTATGCCCCGTTACCGACGAAGCAGCTGAGCAGCCGTCCCTCCCACTCCTGCTCGCGCTCGTCGGCATCTGCCCACCGCAGCCGCACCAGGGCAGGCGAATAGTTGGTCGCCGCAGCGAGCGCCGCACGCGCGAACGCCACCCGACCACCGAGCGCTTTGTTGCCCGCGTTGACCTGCCGGACGACCTCACCGTTTGCGCCGAACCCCCCGACGTTGATGAAGTGGCGTTTCCGCTGTTCGCCGCCCTGAGTCACCGTCGCCAGCCCGACATCTGACAGCCGATCAGCGCCGGCTGCTGCGACACGGAGCGCCCCAGACAGCTTGCTGGGGACCTCCAGCGACTTCTGCAGATCGCTGCCCGTGCCGAAGGGGATCACGGTGAAGACCATCGACGGGTTTATCGGGGCGTCGCCGTCCATCAGGCCGTTGACGACCTCATGACAGGTGCCGTCACCGCCGACCGCGGCGACCAGTTGGACGTGCCCTGCCTGCGCCGCCTCCGCTGCGAGCGAGGAAGCATGTCCTGGCCCCTCGGTCACATGGACAGTCCATTGTTCGAAATGTGTGTCCAGGGCGCGCTTGAGCCCGTCCAGGCTGCGGCCGGCCGCGCCCGCCCCCGCCATCGGGTTGACGATCAAGCAGATGTGCTCTGCAGTATTTTGCACGCGCGCCTCCGGGCAGTGAAGAGGCGAGCCGTAACCCCAACTCCGCGAAGGGGAAAATAAAAGACGCCCGGATGGCGTCTCCATTCCATCCGGGCGCTTTAGCGTCTTGCGATGAGGCATGTTGCGGGATGTGACTCTCCGCCGACCTCTCTCAGCGTCTTTCTCCGTCCACCCTGGTTGCAGAACCTGTGCCACCCAAGCCGCTCCTCCTCAAAGAGTTCGACCGGATGGGAAAAGCACACATAATCTGCACACGATCTGCACACCCCGCGGCGGCCAGAATCCCCAATTCATGACATTGATGTCATGGTCCGCTGCTCGGCCCACCAGTCTCGGATCGCATCGGCGATCGCCCAGGGCCGCTCAATGGGATGAAGGTGTTGCCCCCCCTCGACAAAAACAAGCTCCGTCTTACTGTTTTCTAACACCTGCTGTTGGGCGACGTGGATGGGGTAGAGCGGATCAGCATCCCCCCAGATGAGCAGGGTCGGCCCGGCGAACGCCGGCGCGGGGGGCCGTGGCATGCAGAGGTCTTTGATGAAGATCGCCACAGCTTCGCGATTTTCAGCAGTCTGAACGAGCGGCCCACAGACCGCGACAACCATGTCATGGTCCATCACATACGGGTTGATCACTGCGCGACGGAGCCCTGCAGAAGACGCCAGGTACCGCAGCCACAGCCGCGGCCGGAGAATCAATTGAGAGAGGAGGGATCGGGGGACCGCCGCGAGGGCACGAGCGGCGAAGTCCGGCTCATGCAGGGGGCCGTTGGTCAACACCAGCCCTGCAGGTTGCGCGCGGACGGCAGCCCGGGAGACGACCGGCACTGCGGTGCCGTGAGCGACCAACAGCGGTGGCGTGGGCATCTCCTGGATGCGAGCGGCCAGGTGCTCGGCGAGGTTGGAGACACAAGCCACGCCCCTGGCTGCGTCCAGCAGGTCAACAGCCACTGTCTTCACGCCCTGCGCCTCCAGGCGTGCGCGGGTCTTCTCCCACATTTTCGCGCTGAAGGGAGGACCAGAGATAAACAGGACAGGGTTCGACGAAGACATGGCGTCAGACTATCCAGCCACACCCCGGTTGCGAAGCGGAAGCGGCGCGCACGATCGGTCAGGGGAGGAGTTCGGGTGTCCATCCGCTCCTCGATCGCAGCCTGCGAAGGACCAATCGCGCGCGCCTGAGACCGATTCAGACCGAAGAGATCACCCCGTCCGCGAAGCGCAGATCGAACAACGCCCGCCCATATGGGGGCCTGAGGCGATTCTTGACCGCCCGCACGCGGAGCCGGGCGCCGACCACCTCTCCGCGGGCGTATAGCGCTGCCCGCGGCCATAGCTCCAGCCGGAGCGTGCTGTGGAACTTCAACGCGTCCCCCTCGGCCGCGTCCTCTCCCCGTCCCCAACAAATCCCCGGCCGCTGCCCCAGCTGGTTGAGGAACAGCAGGGTCGTGCCCGTCTCGTAGGCGTGCGCACACAACGATCGCAGCGAGACGCTGAGCACCGACGCGGGCCCCTGCTCGGACGCGTCGAGCGGTGCGAGGCCGATGGCGCTGTCCACAACCACGAGCGCAAGGGCGCCGGAGA
The DNA here is from genome assembly GCA_038520555.1 of Myxococcota bacterium. Taxonomy (GTDB): domain Bacteria; phylum Myxococcota_A; class UBA796; order UBA796; family UBA796; genus JBCBLB01. Next base: position 2,741 of record JBCBLB010000098.1, read on the forward strand.
CGGTGAGCTGCTCTGCCATCGTCATCGCCTGCCGACCATCCTCAGGCTGGCAGACCAGCAGTGTCGGAAGCTTCACCCCCAGCTGCGATGCTCGTTTCGGCGAAAAGGTTCGGTCGGCGTCGATAAAGGCGACCGTTCCCCGGTGCTGAGCCTGGGCCACGACGCGCAGCGCCACGGCCGTCTTGCCACATCCTGGGGGACCGAACAGCTCAGTGAGCCGCCCCCGTGGGAGACCTCCACACCCCGTCGCCCCATCCAGAGGCACAATTCCAGTGGAGAGCACCGGGATCGAAGAGAATTCATCATCGTCTGGCGCAGAGGTGCCGTAGCGCAGAGATGCCGCGCGGAGCGCTTCTTGAAGCCGACTCATCGGATCCCTCCAGATGGGAGCCGGTATGAGGATGCTTCCAGGACATGGGGCGCCTCGACCCGATCGCGCCCCTCCAGATCTGCGACGGTGCGCGCCACTTTGAGCATCCGGGCCCAGGAACGCGCAGAGAGATCGTGCTGGGCGATCGCGGCCTGGAGCAGCCGGCTGGCCTCTGCGGTCGGGTTGGCGACCTCACGGATCGATTCCCCGGTGAGTTCTGCGTTACAGGCGACAGGTTGGTCGTCGTAGCGGATTCGCTGGCGCTCTCGCGCGGCCTCAACCCGCGCGCGCACCGTCTGCGAGGGCTCCCCGGAGGGCGCCCCTTCCAGCGCCTCCGGCGCGACCGGTTGTACCCAGACCTGTAGATCAATGCGATCGATCAACGGTCCGCTGAGCCGGGACCGGTACCGCTCCAGGACGCCCACCGGGCACCCACACGGTCGCGTGGGATGTCCCAGGTAGCCGCAGGGGCAGGGGTTGGCCGCAGCGACCAGCGAGAAGCTGGCCGGAAACTTCACTGTGCCCGCCGCCCGGCTCAAGGTCATCTGTCGATCCTCCAGCGGCGCCCGGAGCATCTCCAGCACCCGTCGTGAGAATTCGGGGACCTCATCCAGAAACAACACCCCATGATGGGCGAGCGAGATCTCCCCGGGCTGGAGGGCGGCGTTGCCGACCATTCCGGCGACAGAGATGCTGTGGTGCGGCGCACGGAAGGGGCGCCGGCCGACCAACCCCGCCCCAGACAGCAACCCCGCCGCGGAGTGGATTCGGGTGATGTCCACCACTTCGTCGAAGCTCATCGCTGGCAGGATCGTGGGCAGCCGCGCGGCGAGCATCGTCTTCCCGCACCCCGGTGGCCCGATGAGCAGGAGGTTATGCCCGCCAGCAGCGGCGATCTCCAAGGCACGACGCGCCCGCGCCTGGCCACGCACCTCCCGAAGATCGACGCGGGCATCCTGGACATCAGACGCCTTCATCGATGCAGTGGGGAGGTTGTCCTCGCCTTGGAGCCAACGGACCACGCCGTGAAGGGTCGTCGCCGAGAGGACCTCGATCGAGTGCGCTGCAGCCGCTTCGGCGGCGCTCTCCGCGGGAAGGATGATCCGCTCCGCCCCCTCCGCCGCAGCCATCAACGCCAATGAGAGGGCGCCACGCACCGAGCGCAGCCGCCCTTCCAGTGACAGCTCTCCGACCAGGGCCGTCTTCTTCAGCCGCTTCGTCTGGATCTGGCCCGAGGCGGCCAGGATGCCGACGGCGATGGGCAGATCGAAGGCCGCACCGGACTTCCTCAGATCCGCAGGGGCGAGGTTGATCACCACGCGCTTCCGTGGAAACTCGTGGCCCGCCGCCTGTAACGCCGAACGGACCCGATCGGCGCTCTCTCGCACCGCGCCGCCGGGAAGCCCGACGATGACGACGCAAGGGAGCCGACGCAGCAGATCCACCTCGACCGAGACGGGGACCCCATCGACGCCCACCAGGGCGCCGGACAAAACCGTATAAGCCATCGCTGTTCACACTCTCTACGTTCAAGGATCGTTTGAACGCAGAGCAAGCCTGATTCCGCTCCAACCCATTGATATCACTGGAGGGGGAATCGGAGCGTCGATGACAACCGTCAGGGTTCGTCGCCGGATAGAGGGCGAGGATAGAGACCGAAAATGAAGGCCATCTTCCTCCATGGAGTCCCCACCGACGGACGATTGTGGGATCCGGTGCGTCGCCACCTCGACGACGTCGAGATCCAGAACCCGGATCTGCCAGGCTATGGCCAACAGCCTCCCCTCTCTCACCCGACGCTTGATGCGCATCTGGTGTGGATGGATGACGTCCTCCCCGATCCACGAGGCCACCACCTCGTCGGTCAGGACTTCGGTGGCCTGCTCGCAGCGTTGTGGGCGGTCCGGCGCGGCGCCCGATCGGTGACGCTGACCTCGTCACCAGCAGACCTGCTATGGCTTTGGCCCCGGATCGCAGCCCTGCCGGTGGTTCGGTATCCCTTCTATGAACGCTTTGGTGGGCGGCTGTATCTCTCACGAGGCTGCGCACCAGAGGTTCGTGAGCGGTTTGTCGCCCAATTTATGCCTGGCGTTCAGCGCGAAGGCCTGTCCTTATATATGCGTCGCACCGCAGAGGGGATCTCGGCGCGTGCCCTGGCTCGGCTGCCTGGACAACTTCGGCGTTCTCGGATCCCGACGTTGTGTTTGTGGGGAGACGCCGATCGGTTCCACCCGCCCCCGATCGCCCGCTGGACGGCTCGCCGGATCGGCGCCGAGGTGCGATGGGTCGCTGGTGGTCGACATTATGCGCCCTATGATCGACCGGCCGCGTATGCCGAGCAGCTTCAGGCTTTCTGGCTCAGGGCCGGCGGAGCCACTGGGTGAGCTCAGGGATCTCGACCGTGGCGAGGATCTCAAGCAGGGCATCGAGCTCGGTGGCGGACGTGAGCAGGTCGCGGTGCTGCGGACGGATGAAGCCATCGTCGATGGCTCGCTGGACCCAGGCGAGCAGCGGATCGTAGTAGCCGTTGAGGTTGAGCAGGCCGACGGGCTTCCGGTGGTAGTTGAGCTGGGTCCAGGTGGTGACCTCTGCGAGCTCTTCGAGGGTACCGAAGCCACCGGGCATTGCGATGAACGCATCGGAGAGCTGGGCCATCATCATCTTCCGCGCGTGCATGCTGTCGACGACGTAGAGTTCGGTGAGGTCGGGGTGTCCGACCTCCAGATCCTGGAGGCGGTCGGGGATGACGCCGATGACCTGTCCGCCTGCGGCGAGCGCGCCGTTGGCAACCCGCCCCATCAGCCCGACCTTACCCCCGCCATACACCACCCCGACGCCGCGGCGGGCCAGCGCAGCGCCCACCGCCTCTGCGGCGTCCAGATACCGGGCAGAGACCGCGTTGCTGGAGCCACAGTACACACAGATTCTTCGAAAGGTTCGCATGGTCTTCGCCTGAGGGAAGGGGGTGGGCGACTGGCCCGGATATGATGAGACATCTCCGGCCGGTGTCGGGTCGGGGGGATATGATTTACTTCGACGCAGTCGGCTCGCAACATCGACCCGGGTCTGTGTGATGCGCGCGACGTGAACCCCCCGGAGTCCCGACTCGTCAGCTGAAGTGGAGCCCCTCAACATGAGCGATTTCTATCAGATCCTGGGCGTCGCGAAGAAGTCCGATCAGGATGAGATCCGGCGTGCGTACCGGCGGCTGGCCCGGAAATATCACCCGGACCTCAACCCCGCAGCTGCCGATCAATTCAAAGAGATCACCGCGGCCTACGACGTCCTGGGCAACCCCGACAAGCGGGCGCTGTACGACGAGTTCGGGGACATCTGCCTGAAACCCGGCTTCGACCCCGTCGTCGCGCGGCACGCCGGTCTCGGACAGGGCCGCCGCCCCGGCGGGGGCGGCGGAAGCCATCAGGGCGCCTTCGCTGAATTTTTCCAGAACATCAACAGCGACGCCTCCACCGCGGGAACCCGCCCCTATGAAGGCAGCGCCCGCGAGAGCGACGACGCCCGAAACGCCGCTGGCGGAAACAACCCCTTCTTCGGCGGATCGACCTCTGGCACCCGCCCGTATGAGGGCAGCGCAGGCGAGCGCGTCGACTACAGCTCGTTCCAGGGCTCCACCTCTGGCACCCGTCCCTATGAAGGAAGCGCTGGAGAGCGCGTCGACTACAGCTCGTTCCAGGGCTCCACCTCTGGGACGACGCCCTACCGCGGCAGCGCGGATGAGACCGGGCGACGCGCCCCCTACTCCAGCCGCCGCCACCGTCCCGATCGGTATTACCCAGGCAAGCAGTACGGCGATGGGGGTCGCAGCACCTCGCCGCCTCAGGACGCCTACCGGCAGCGGACCACTGCCGCGGCCCGCGGCGGAAACGCCAACCGCTATCACACCCCCTCACCGGCCCAGTCCGCGCCGCCGCGCCCTACCCACGGCCCCGACTCTCGCTTCTCCTTCAACGGGCCGATGCCGGTCCCGGGCTCGGACATCAAACATGAGATCGAGATCGGGCTGCTGGAGTCGCTCCAGGGCACCTCGCGCGAGATCCTGATCCGGCGGATGACCCCTGACGGGCGAATGCGCCAGGAACAGATCCGCATCAGCATCCAGGGCGGCGTCCAGAGCGGCGAACAGGTCCGGCTTCGCGGCCAGGGCAACAGCGGCCGCTACGGCGGGCCGCCGGGCGATCTGATCCTCATGGTCCAGGTCAACACCCCCGCGCACTTCCGACGGGACGGCTACGACCTGTATCTCGACGTCCCGATCACCCTGCTCGAGGCGCTGCACGGCGCCAAGATCGACGTCCCGACCCCCGACGGCGTGGTCCGGGTCCAGATTCCGCGCCGGGCCTCGAACGGCCTGCGGCTTCGGCTGCGCCGCCGCGGGGTCTCGGTGGGCAACGGCCAGCGCGGGGACTTGTACCTCGTCCTCCGCCCCACGCCCCCCGACGCCGACAACCCTGAGGTCCGCCGCCTGCTCGGCGAGCTGGAGAAGCACTACTCCAGCCGCGGCGTCCGCGCCGACCTCAAGCTGTAGGGCAGCCATGAGCGGCGTGGTCCTGCTTATCGAGCTGTATATGCTCACCATCGCCGTAGACGTCGGCCTGGGGTGGGTCCAACCCGACCCGACCCGGCTGCCCCGACGCATCTTCCACGCCCTCACCGAGCCCCCACAGCGCGCCCTTCGTGCCGCGCTCTCGCCGACGCATACGGCCGGGATTGACCTGAGCCCTGCGGTGATCCTCACCGTGTTGGTCATCATCCGGGTATGGTTGGTGACATGCTGTATGGAACTGGCCTGATCCTGCTGTGGACCACTCTCGCCCTCGCCCAAACGCCAGATGATCTGCAACGGGCGGCAGACCCCGGGCTCTCGACGACCCAACGCGAAGCCGCCTTCGAACGCCTGCTCCGACAGGGCGCAGCCAACCCGACCGACCTGATCCGCGCCAGCCAGGACGGCGAAGACACCCGACGGCGATGGGTGGCCATCCGCGCGATGGGGCACCTCAACGCGCCCGCTGTCCGGGACGCCGTCCTCCAGCTGCTCAGCGATCCTGAGCCCGCCATCCGCACCGCCGCCGTCAGCGCAATCGGGGACCTCGGCGACCGAAGCCTGACCCCGCGCGCCATCGATGCCCTCCAGGACCCTGCCATCATCGTCCGCGCCGCCGCCGCGGAGACGCTGGGCAAGCTCCGGGACCCGCGCGCCGTCCCGCCGCTCACCGACGCCCTGTTCAGCCCCGACAGCTTCTACCGGGGCAACAGCCTATGGGTCCGACGACACTACATCGACGCGATGGGACAGATCCGCGACCGACTGGCGATCCCGCCCCTCATCCGGGCCATCGATGACGCAGACCCGGCCGTCGCCAGCGCGAGCCTGCGCGCCCTCGAAGACCTCACCGGGCTGTCGTTCGCCGACGGACGCTCCCGTGAGCAGGAACGCACCGCGTGGCGCCGATGGGCAGAAGCACAGCGCCGGGCACGATAGCCCCCGGAACGTACCGCCCATTGTTCGGTTGGGGCACGCTGTCCCGATTCTTCAAGAATTTTTGAAAGGAAAAATGAAATAGACTATAGTAAAGGGGCCAGTTGTACATCCAAACCACTCGTGCCATTCACTTGGAGGGCGCCTTGTTCGAAATTTTTGAAGAGATGAAGCGGTTCAACAACTTCTCGGAAGAAGACGTAGAGAATCTCAAAAGCCTCGCGCCGGTTTTCGCACGTCACGGCGGCGACATCACCGACGCATTCTACGAACAGCTGGCAAACTTCGATGAGACGGCCGCCCTGATCGAAGGGCGGGTCGATTCCCTCAAGGCCACCCACAAGCGCTGGATGAGCGAGCTGTTCACGGGCGACTATGGCGAAGACTACTTCAACAATCGCCGCCTCATCGGCGACGCACATGTGCGCATCAAGCTCTCCCCTTACTATGTGGAAGGCGTAATGGCCTTCTTACGGCGCGCCGGCCTGGAAGCCATCAACACAGAAGTCGCAGACACCACCGAAGCACAGACCAAGTATCAGTCGCTGCTCAAGATCCTGGATCTGGACCTTTTCATTATCAATCTCTCCTACTCCGATGAACGCTTGAACCGTCTGGTCAAGTTCACCGGGATGAGCCGAAAGCTCATCGAACGATGCATCAACGTCGCATCGTAAGGCCGGTTGTCAAACCGATCATCGGAGCGGCGCGTCCGCTCCGACTTTTCTTGATCTCACTCTTCTTGATCTGTCGCCGTTGAGTATGGGGCTCACCGCCCGCTTCCCGCGCGCCTGTCGTGAAGAGACGGTTCGTTGACGGCCCATTGGTTGCGGACTTCTGGGTGACGTCCTCGCCATCGCGGAGCGCCTGGAGCGACACCTCGACCATCGACGGCATCGCATCTCGAACCACACGCTCCGATTGGCCGGTTCGCTCCGCGACGGCTTTGATCAACGTCGACCACTTCATCTCTGCCGTCCTTCCATCCAGCGGGGCGAATCGGGCGCCGGGCTCAGTCGTCTTTGAGCTGTACGATCAGCTGCTGCAGCTGCGTCATGGTCTCCATCGCCGCGGCCAGCATGTCGGGATCTTCCTGGGCGCCCAGGGCGTGGAGGGCGTGCTTGAACGCCCGCACCGAGCGGCGCAGCTCCTGTGCGCGCCGGGTGCGCTCGTCCTCCGCGAACTGCTGGGTCTGCTTCACGACCGCCTCCGCGAGGTGATGCGGCAGCCCGGTGACCTGGGCGATCTCATCCGGGTCGGCGTCCTTGAGGCGCTCGACCGTGAACAACCCCGCACAATACAGCCGCTCCAGCCGGCGCGGGCCGATGCCCCGGATCTGCTCCAGCGCCTGCAACAGCGGGGGCTGCTCTTCGCCAAAATCCACGATGCGGCTCAGACGCTCGCCCACCGCGCCACCGAGGCAGTCCGCATAGCGGAGCACCCAGGCCCGCAGGCGCTTGAGGTAGCGGGTCCGGGCCAGCGCCTGATCGTCGGGGGTCTCCTGCAGGAGCCCCTGCAGGTCCCGCAGCAGCTCGCCCAGCTCCGTATCACCGGTCCCTGACGCCAACCGCAGCAGCGGCTCCAGCGTCGCAGTGACTTGCTGGGCGATCTCAGAGATGCTCTGCTGAGAGAACGCACGGCTGATGAAGCTGGCCAGCACGTCGGCGTACTGGCCAACGAGCTGACGCGACAGCCGACGGAGATCGGCGCTCGGCTCCGGCGGGAGCGTCTCACCGTCCTCGTCCGCCTCCTCGAAGGTCAGCGGAGCACCCAGAAACGTGGACAGCTCGTCATCTGAGAACTTGAGCTCTAACGCCCCTTCTGGAACCTCAGGCAGCATCGGTCACCTCTTCGAGGGCCGCCCCTGAGACCGACGCCGCGAACGGCTCCAGGAGAGGCTGCAGATCACGGACCAGCTGGTTGGTGTTGCGGCGCCAGGTGGCGTTCCGAGGGGCCGCGACCACAAGGAAGACCCGCAGCGTGCTCAGCGGAAGCGGGCGGATGATGTACCGGATCCCCGCGTCGTCCACCAGCGTCAGCTCGTCGACCCGCGACACCGACAGATCCCGAACCGCGCGGACCACGATATCATCGAACAAGCTCGTCAGGCCCGCGGCCTGCTCGCACTGCTCCAACGCGCCAGCGCTCCCCAGCAGCAGCCCCTGCTCCGTGCAGAGCAGCGACAGCCGGTAGCTGCCCTGGCGGTTGAGCTCTCGCAGTAAGTTCGTCAGGCGAGCCTCGAAACCCGCCTCTGCTCGTCGACCTGGCATTGCACCCCCAGGGTAGCACCGCACACGCCCAGAACCCCGGACGTGTGGGCGAAGCCGTTCTATGAACTACAACAACGCGGAGAGCTCACGGGCCGCACGCTTGGTGTCCAGAAAGATCAGACCAAGCTTCGCACGCTTCGACGTCAGCACCGTCAGCACCGCGTCCGGCCCGCAACGGGTCAGGATGCCGTAGCCGTCATCACCGCGGATCATGACCTGCTCAAACGAGCCCCGGCCAAGCTCGCCGACGATCCGCTCCGACAGGCCCAGAAGCGCCGCGCTCATCGCTGCGACCGAGTCCTCCTCAACATCCTGGGGGAGCGACGAGGCCATCATCAGGCCGTCGTTGTCCACAAGCGCCAGCGCCTCAATGTCTGGGGTCGTGGTGGATAGATCGCGGATCAGCTTGTTCAGTTTCTGTGCTCGACTCACGGGGAACTCCTACAAGGGAAGGAACAACACGACACAACCTACGCCTGCTCGCGGAGCTGGCGTATCCGACGAAGGTTCTGTTGAAGCGTCCGGTCGTCGGGCCGGATCATCAACGCACGACGGAGCGCCGACTCCGCACCGCCCAGATCGCCCACCTTCCGGCGCTGGCGAGCCTCATCGATGAGCGGATAGAACTCGTCCGCGCTCGGCGGCTTCAACGCCGCCGCTGCCCGCTCCGGGTTCGGCGGCGCCACTGCGATCAGATCCTGACGCTCCATCGCGTCCAGAAGCCCGTCCAGCACCACGAACGGGTGCGCGACACCGGCGACCGCCTCAGCCAGGGTCCGCTCCCCATCCAACCGCTCAACGATCGCCGCCTCAAATGGATCAGAAGGGGACCAGCCGCGTTCCGGGTTCCCGCCCAGGACCATCGGCGCGGTCCGCGACCACTCGTCCTGGAGCCGGGCGCCGCCCATGATCAACGCCATCAGCGCACACAACGGCTCGCCAGACTCAACGGGCGCGTCGTCATTCAACAAAAACGCGCCCGACTCCAGCGGCAACATCGCCAGCAAGGCGTCTACACCGGACAACGCTCCGTGAGACGCCGCGACCGGGTGACCGTCGTAGAGATGAACCACACCGTCCTCACCCACAGACAACCGACCCGTCAACCGATCCATCTCGGCGAACTGCAACAACGACGCGATCCGGATCGCGCCCAGCTCACCCCGAAGGACATCAGGCATAACGACGACGCGGGTTGGCGTACTGGCGACGAAGGTGATCGAGAACCGCGCGCAGAATCGCCGCCTGCGTGTCCCACACCCCCTCACCGTTCTTCGCAATGGCGGCAACGCTTGGGCAGATGCGGGGGTTCAATGTCCGCTCCAGCAACGACACCGGGAGCGCATTCGGCACATCCCGCTTGTTCCATTGAAAGACCAGCGGGATGTCTTCCAGTTTGCGACCCCAGGTCGCAAGGTTCTGCGCAAGGTTCTCCAACGCAACTCGGTTCGCATGCTCTCGACGAGGGCTCGAATCTGCGACAAACGCAATCCCATCTGCTTTCTCCAACACCGCACGACGCGTCGCGTTGTAGAAGGACTGCCCCGGAACCGTGAAGAAGTCAACCTTCACACCATACCCACCCAGCTTCCCAAGCGTTGCCGGGAAATAGTCGAAAAACAGCGTGCGCTCTGTCTCCGTATCCAGCTTGACCATCACACCACGAGAACGCTTCGGAAACACACGGTGAAGGTGATCCAGATTGGTCGTCTTCCCCGATAAGCCAGCTCCATAATAAACGATCTTGACCCGAATGGTACGCGTTGTACTGTTGAGAGACGGCATACGTTCAACTCCCGAAGATTACAGGCACACACTTACATGTATCGCCATATTGCTGACGTAATATGAGCAAAATGCTGTATACACTCTATTGAGTGGGATCGGACAATGTAGTGGGCACGATCAGTATCGAACGAGTTTTGATGGATTCAGACAGCACTTTATGGATTCTTTTGATGGAAAGGAAACAATCAACCCCCTTTCAGAACACACTCTCAGCATAGCCGACTTGTGCTCAAAGCATAACAAAAAAATGAAACTTTTCGAATTATTCAGGCAAACACTATGCTTACATTTACTATAATTTAGGTTTAAGCAGCAATAAGTTCATGAAAGAGAGATCGCAGTGCTATGAACACAGCAGGTACAAAGCGTTCACAAACATTATATGGTCACCCGCAGCTTAAGCACCGATCGACCCACGCCGATGGTGTCTCCGTTCCGCAATCGGGCCACCTCAACGCGTTGCCCATTGTGGTAGGTGCCGTTGGTGCTGCCCAGGTCCCGTAGAAAGATCATCTCCCGCCCAAACAACTCAATCACCGCATGGCGCCGGGACGCCTCCAGATCGGACAGCGGGATCTCGCCAAGGTGCCGGCCGATGGTGATGTTGCCCCGGGTGAACCGAAACACCTTCCCCACATCCTGCCCGGCCACCACCTCCACCACGGCGCTCACCCCTGGCGGCAGCCGGAGATCCTGATCGATCACATCGGTCGGGGTTCGGGTTCGATCCGGGGAGCCTTTCAGCTCGACCAGTTCTTCATCCAGCAGCCATGCGATCTCCAGCTGTGGCGAGCTGACGCGTTGTCCCCGGTTCTCCGGCTCTTCCGCCTCTGCGATTCCGATAAACAGGACCATTCGGGTGTTCCCGACTGTGATCTCAGCGCCGGGGCGGAGCGCGGCTTCGTAGACCAGCCGGCCGTCCACCAGGGTGCCGTTGGTGCTGCCCAGATCCTGGATCACCCACCCACCGTCACGGGGGATGATCTGGGCGTGCGAGCCGCTGACCAGCGGATCGTCCAGCAGCAGGTCGCCCCGCTTCCGCCCGACGATCAGCGGCTCTGCGGTCGACAGGGACACGTTTCGGCCCTGCTGGTTGCCGGAGAGCAGTTTTACGAACGCCTCGCCGCTCACGCAGTCGTCCGGCTCTTCTTCTGCGCCCGCCGCGCCTGCCGCTCGGCGTTGCCCAGGTGATACCGGTGGTAGCGGCCGGTCAGCTCACGTCCCAGCGCATCGGCGAGGAACACCCCCACTTCTGCGGCGCGGTCCAGGTCGATCGGGCTCTCGCTGCCCATCGCCTGAAACATATGCACGAGGTCTTCGGTGGCGGCGTTGCCCGCGGCACCCGGCGCGTATGGACAGCCGCCGACGCCCGCGGTCGAGCCGTCGAAAATCCGCACCCCCGCCTGATAGCCCGCCAGCGCGTTGGCCAGCGCCGTGCCCCGGGTGTCGTGCATATGCAGCGCGATCTGGTCGAGCGGGATGCCCGCAGCGACCACCCGGGCGATGATCTCCTGGACCTGGCGAGGATTGCCCATGCCCGTCGTGTCCCCCAGCGCGATCTCCTGCGCACCGGCGGCCGAGAGCTGTTGGATGATCTCCACCGTGGCGTCCGGGTCAACATGCCCCTCATACGGGCAGCCGAAGACCGTCGACAGGTACGCCCGGACCGTCTGCCCCTCAGCGCGGGCGGTGGCGATGACCTCCTCCAGGGCGGAGAGGCTCTCGCGGCGGGTGCGGTTGACGTTCTTGCGGTTGTGCGTCTCCGACGCGCTCATGAACGTCGCGACATGGCGGACGCCCGCGTCCAGGGCCCGGTCCAGCCCCCGGCGGTTGGGGATCAGCGCCCAGTACCGGACCCCCTCAGGCGCCGGCCCCAGGCGGCGGAAGACCTCCACCCCGTCGGCCAGCTGCGGAATCCAGCTGGGCTTGACGAAGCTGGTCACTTCGATGTCCCGGTAGCCCGCGTCGACCAGGCGCTCGATCAGCTCCACCTTGGCGTCGGTCGGGACGATCACCGGCTCGTTCTGCAGGCCATCCCGCGGTGTGACTTCATATATACGGACCGGATCCATGCCCACCTCGCTGAGGGTCCCTCTCCATTCATATCTTATGCGGCGCGACCCCTTCCGGTCACCCCGTGCCCCTCAGCGGCGGGACGCCATCTTCCGCACCATGACCGCTTTCTGCGCGTGCAAGCGGTTCTCTGACTGATCGAAGACCACCGACTGTGGACCGTCGATCACTGCCGCCGATACCTCTTCCCCGCGATGCGCCGGCAGGCAGTGCATGAACAGCGCGTCCGGCGCCGCGCGCGCCATCAGCTCCGGCGTCACCCGATAGTTCTGGAACCGTGCCAGGCGCTCGATGTGCTCATCTTCCTGGCCCATGCTCGTCCAGACATCCGTATAAACCAGGTCAACGCCAGACACCGCCGCCGAGGGATCTTCGGTGATCGTCACCGTCGCCCCGGTCTCCGCGCCCAACGCGCGCGCCTTCTCCACCACCTCAAGCTTCGGCGCGTACCCCGGCGGATGCGCGATGGTCGACGAGATCCCCGCCAGCGAACATCCCAGCATCAGAGAGTGAGACATATTGTTGCCGTCGCCGATATACGCCAGCGACAGCCCCCTCAACGTCTCCTTCTTCTCCATCACCGTCAGCAGATCCGCCAACACCTGGCAGGGGTGGAGATAGTCGGACAGGCCGTTGATGACCGGGATCTCGCTGTGCTCCGCCAACCCTTCCAGGTCGCTATGGCGGAAGACCCGCGCCATGATCCCATCGACGTAGCGGGACAGCACCCGGCCAGTGTCCGCGATCGCCTCGCCCCGGTGCAGCTGGAGGTCCTCCGGCCCCAGAAACTGGCCCTGGCCACCGAGCTGGTAGATGCCCACCTCGAAGCTCACGCGTGTGCGCAGAGAAGGCTTCTGGAAAATCATCGCGAGGCTCTGACCCTTACAGGTCTCGCGATACTGCCGGGGATACAGCTTGATATGGCGTCCCAGCTCAAGAAGCTCAACCAGCTCCTCTGAGGACAACTCACCCAACGACAGCAGGTGTCGGTTCGACATCAGCGACCTCCAATGGTCACGAGGTTCACGTGCCAGCGCCTAAGACTCACTCTTCTTCGCCGCGGGCTTCTTCTTCGCTGCGGGCTTCTTCTTCGCCGCGGGTTTCTTCTTCGCAGCTGGTTTCTTCGCTGCGGGCTTCTTCTTCGCTGCGGGCTTCTTGGCTGCGGGCTTCTTGGCTGCGGGCTTCTTGGCTGCGGGTTTCTTCTTCGCCGTTGACTTCTTCTTGGTGGTCCGTTTGGGTTTCTTGGGCATCGCGGCCCGCGCGGCGATGAGGTCCATCGCCTGCTTCAAGGTGACGTCGTCGGTCGGCGTCCCCCGCGGGATCGAGGCGTTGGTCTCCCCATCGGTCACATAGGGGCCGTATCGGCCGTCCATCAGCTTGATCGGCTTCTCGGACTTCGGGTCGGTGCCCAGCTCCCGCAGGATCGTCTTTCCACCGCGACGGCGAGACGGCTGGGCCAGCAGGTGCTGCGCTTCCTCCAGGGTGATGTTGAGGACGGAGTACTCTTTTGGGATCGAGCGGGTCTCTTTGCCCCACTTCACATAGGGGCCGAACCGGCCGTTGGTCGCGACGATGGGCTCCATCGTCTTGTTGCCCTCTTTGTCCTCGACCTCTCGCTCGCCGAGGGTTCGGGGCAGGGCGAGCAGCTGAAGCGCGACGCCAAGCTTCAGCTCTTCTGGCGCCATCCCCCGGAGCAGGGATGCCCGCGGCGGCTTGATCTTCTTGACCTTGGGCTTGCCCCGCTTTGTCTTCGGCGGGATCGTCACCTCCTCCACCTCGCCCAGCTGGACGTAGGGGCCGAACCGACCGTCCATCAGGTAGACCTCTTTGCCCGACTCGGGGTCGGTGCCCAACACCTTCGGGCCTTCCCGGCGCTTCTCGACCAGCTCGATGGCCTTCTCGAGCGTCAGCTCGTCAGGCGGCATATCTTCGGGCACGTCAGCGCGGATTTCGCCGGAGTTGATGTAGGGACCGTACCGGCCCACCCGGAGCTCAACCGGCTCGCCGTCCGGCATCTTCCCGAGGCTGATCGTGCAGATCAGCCTCGGGTCGATCTCTTCGCCGGCGCTCTCCAGCTGGGTCTGAAGCCCATCGTCGCCCAGGTAGAACCGCGTCAGGTACGCCAGCGAGTTGTCCTTGCCCGCCGCGATCTCATCGAGCTGCTCTTCCATCCGAGCGGTGAACTCGTAGTCGACCAGCCAGCCGAGGTGCTCCTCCATCAGGTTGGTCACCGCGAACGCCGTGAACGTCGGAACCAGCGCGCTCCCCTTCTTGAAGACATAGTCCCGGCGCAGGATCGTGTCGATGATCGAGGCGTAGGTCGACGGCCGGCCGATGCTCCGGGACTCCAGCTCCTTAACCAGGGACGCTTCGGTGAGGCGGTGCGGCGGCTTGGTGGTGTGGTCCCGCGCGGTCAGCTCGCCGATCTGGACCGTGTCGCCCTCCTTCAACGGCGGGAGCACCCGCTCCCGGTCTGCCAGCGCGGCCTCCGGGTCGTCCGACCCCTCGACATAGGCGCGCCGGAAGCCCGGAAACGCGATCGTCTTCCCGTTGGCCTGGAAGACGGCGTCGCCGCTCTGGAGCTGAAGGGACAACCGCTTGCCGCGCGCGTTGGTCATCTGGCAGGCCACGGTCCGCTTCCAGATCAGCTCATAGAGCCGCTCTTCGTCGCCGCTCAGCTCTCTGGCGCCGTCTTCCAGCGAGCGGAAGCTCGTGCCGGCCGGCCGGATCGCTTCGTGCGCCTCCTGGGCGTTCTTCGACTTCGTCGTGTACTTGCGCGGCTTGTCGGGGAGGTAGTCGCCGCCGTACTGATCCGAGATCAGGCCGCGGGCCGCCTTGATCGCCTCATCAGAGAGCGTCGTCGAGTCGGTCCGCATATAGGTGATCCAACCGTTCTCATACAGCCGCTGGGCGACCGACATCGTCCGGCGCGCGGTCCACCGCAGCTTCCGGATCGCCTCCTGCTGGAGGGTCGACGTCGTGAACGGCGGGGCCGGCTTGTCCTGGTAGGCGCGGCGCTCCACGCTGGTCACGGCCGCGGTCTCGCCGGTCAGGGACGCGACCAGCCCCTCCGCGCCGGCTTTCTTGAGGACCGTGACGTTGTCCCGCTTGAGCTTGCCCTGGTCATCGAAGTCGCGGCCGCTGGCGACGCGCTCACCCTTCAGCTCCACCAGATCGGCATCCAGCGCGCCCTTGTCGTTCGAGAACAGCCCCTGGATGTCCCACCACTCTGCCGGAACAAACGCCAGGCGCGCCCGCTCCCGCTCCACGATCAGCCGCACCGCAACCGACTGCACCCGCCCCGCCGACAGCTGCGGACGGATCTTGCGCCACAACAGCGGAGAGACCGCATAGCCATACAGCCGGTCCATGATCCGACGCGTCTCCTGCGCCTCGACGAGGTGCGCATCGATCGCGCGCGCGTTGTCGAGGGCGTGCTTGATCGCGGACTCCGTGATCTCATGGAACACCAGACGGCGGACCGGGACCTTGGGCTTGAGCACCTCCATCAGGTGCCAGGAGATGCTCTCGCCCTCCCGGTCTTCATCGGTCGCCAGCAACAGCTCATCCGCCTCTTTCAGGGCGTCCTTGAGCTTCTTGACCTGGGACTTCTTCTCAGAGGGCACCACGTAGAGCGGCTGGAACCTGTCCGCGACGTTGACGCCCAAACGCGCCCACGCCTCCTTCTTCTTCGCGGCGGGGATCTCGGAGGCGTTGCGCGGCAGGTCGCGGATATGGCCCACCGACGCCTCGACCTGGTAATCATCGCCCAGGAACTTCGAGATGGTCCGCGCCTTGGCCGGCGACTCCACGATGACAAGAGAACGACTCATGAATGGCTCTAGGGGTGAGAGATGGGGGCTGGAGAGGGACAACGTCGACCAATCCTGCCCAGGCAGCGGCAGCCAGCAGACGGGGCGAGCATTTCAATACCGCGACTAAGCGCGCAGCCCCCTGTTCGTCAATTGCCGACGGACCGGGGGGTTGTCAACCAACGAGGTTCCCACCAGGGGTCCGTAGCCGCTATGCTAAAGCCCATGGACGCGATCATTCATCAGTCGTTCTCTTGTCATCGTGGAGTCGCCGGCCAAGGCGCGGACCATCTCGAAGTTCCTGGGCGATGATTACCAGGTCGAGGCGTCGGTGGGCCATATCCG
>JBCBLB010000183.1:0-14799 GCA_038520555.1 Myxococcota bacterium
AGCGGCGGCTACGGGAACACCGCTCAGAGCAGCAACACCGCGATCAGCGGCGGCGGATACAACCTCGCCAACAGCTATGGCGCTTCGATCAGCGGCGGCCAGGACAACGTCGCCAGCGATACCTATGCGGTCGTGGTCGGCGGAGAAGCGAACACCGCCAGCGATGAGTACGCGGTCGTGGTCAGCGGAGAGTCGAACGTCGCCAGCGGAGACCACGCCGTCGTCGGCGGCGGCCGGTACAACACCGCCAGCCACAACCACGCCGCGGTCAGCGGCGGCTACAGCAACCTCGCCGGCGCCCGATACGCCGCCGTCAGCGGGGGCCGCGACAACGAGACCACGGGGAGCTACGCATCGGTCAGCGGCGGCTACAACAACCTCGCCAGTGGATACACCGCTTCGGTCAGCGGAGGCTCGACCGGTACCGCGAGCGGCAACTCCTCCTCGGTCAACGGCGGCTACCGAAACACCGCCGCGGGCTACCGCTCCGCGGTCCTCGGCGGACTGGAGAGCACCACCAACCTCACCTACGGCATCGCCGGCGTAGACTGAGCTCAATCCAGCAGGCACTGCTCCCGTGGCGCCCGGCGCGCCGCGGCCAGCGCCTGGGACCAGGGAACGCCGGTCTCCTCAGCGAACTGTCGGCATCGCCGCTCGCCGATGTTCAGCAGCGGCGTCGAATACCGCCAACACTCACGAGACGCCCGCGCCCGCCCCGGGCACCCCATGGCGACCAGCCCCAGGTAGACGCAGAGATCCTGGGCGTCCCCTTCCCCGTCAGAGGTCGCCTGGGGCTGCCCGTTGGAGAACCGCACCCCGCCGCAGTCCGGGTGGACGCTTCGGACGACCAGCTCCCGGGAGCGGCGGGTGCTCCGGGCCTCCAGAAGCAGATCCGCGAAGGCAAGGTAGACATCGTACTGGTAGAGCGGGCCGATGACCACCAGGCAGTCCTGGAGCAGCTCAGGGCCATTGACCGGAGCGAGCGACAGCTTGCTTCGGGCGTCCTGGCATTGGCGCATCGCGGCAAGGCGCACCGCGCGGGCGCCGTCTTCATCGCCCCGCTCCTCGTTGTGACGGGCCAGGGCGGACGAGGTCATCACCGACGCCCACAGCACCTCGACTTCCAACCAGCGGAGGTCGCTGTTCATCTTCATCCGGCGGCTGGCCCGCTCCAGGTTGTCGATGGCAGAGTGGCAGAACTTCCGGCGCTCGATGGCCATCGCATCGGGCATCTTCCGGCAGGCGCCGCTGTGCAGCACCCCCCGGGCGAGCAGGC
The DNA here is from genome assembly GCA_038520555.1 of Myxococcota bacterium. GTDB lineage: Bacteria > Myxococcota_A > UBA796 > UBA796 > UBA796 > JBCBLB01. The sequence continues at coordinate 1,277 of JBCBLB010000183.1, forward strand.
TGGCGGGGGTCTCCCGAGCTTGGTTGGCGGCCCGGACCAGCGCCTGTCCTTTTGAGAAGCGCTCTTCGTCCCAGGTCGTCCCCTGGAAGTGCCATCGCTGCTTCCAGATGCCGGCGAGGGCTCTGATGCCCAGCAGCTCAGGCGTCTGGGCGTCGGCGACGACCTCATCGATCCGGGCGATGAGCGCGTCCAGCGTCTCTTCGTTGTTCTTCTCGGGGACGGTCTTGTGATCGCGAAGCGCATCAAACAGGGCGTCGGCCTGCTCTGCGGCGGCCTGCCAGCGCTGCGTCCATATGACCCCCAGACCGACGCCGACGGCGCTGACGCTGAGGGCGAGCACCGCGAGCGCGATGAGGATCTGCCGACGACGGCGCCCCGGCTTCAGCGCCTTGTTGGATGCACCGCTCGGCGGCAGCGGCGATGGCAGCGGCACTTCCGGAGCGGCGGTGGGATGGGTGGTGGGCGCATCCACCGAGATGGTCTCCCCCGGAGCGGGCGAGCGGGGGGCGATCGGACCATGATCGGTGACCGGCACCGTATGCACGGGCTCTGTCCCGGCATGGAGATCTTCGCCGCTCCAGGTGGGCAGGGCATCGATCTGCCCATCCAGTCGACGGAGGAGGTCTCTGGCCTGGGGCCGGGCGCCAGGTCGGTGTCGAAAGCATGCGTCGACGACGGCATCCCAGGGTTTCGAGAGACGGGGCGGGAACCCGGGTTCTCCGACCCGAACGCCCCCCAGCAGCTCGCAGGCCATCAGCCCGAAGGTGTAGACATCGCTGGCCGGGTACGACAGCGGTGGTCGGGCGTTCTGCTCGGGCGCTGCGTACTTCGGGGTGCGGTGGGTGACCTGGATGGGGTGGAGGGGGCCAGACGCCTCACGGAGGGTGTCCAGATCGATCAGGTGCACCCCATCGGGTCCAAAGATGACGTTCTGCGGCTTCAGGTCGCCATAGATGAAGTTTCTGTCGTGAAGTCGCTGGAGGATCTGGAGGATGTCCCGAAGGATCGCTTCACGGACGGGGGTGTCATGGGGCAGATGGGCGATCGTCTTCCCGGGGATCCAGCGGGTGGTGACGAACGGCAGCCCCATTCGATCGGGGCACCGGGTGGGGTCCTTCGCCAGCCCCGCGGCGTAGACGTCGGGCAGGCCTGGGGCGTCGTTGAGACGGCATCGAACCCGATACCCTTCCAGGGTGGCGATGACCTCATCGTCCAGGCCCGCGAGGGAGCCGGTGCCGCTGGTGACCACGCCTTCGATCAGCCCTTCGAGCTGCATGGGCACAGGTCGCAAGATGACCCGGGTGACGCAGGCGACGCCATCGCAACGCACCCGCAGGACGACGCGGTCCTTGCTCTCGCGGAGCGGCTCGAGGATCTGGTGGTTGGGGATCGAAAGCGACATGGGCTCAGCGTGAGAAGTATCCGAGGGAGTGCGCTTCGGTGAGGATATCCTGTGTGATGCTCCGGGCAGCGCCAGCGCCAGAGCCGCCACGGGGGACCACGGCAGCGATCGCGATCCGTCCACGCGCCCTGCCTTTGCACTCGGGGACCCCTTCCGGCTCTGCGAGGGCGACAAACCAGGAGTGTGGGTTCTGAACGCTGCCCTTGGCGATACCGAACGGTGTCTCATCGCTTCGGCCAGGGTCCGTGGCGGTGCCGGTCTTTCCATAGGCCCGCACCCCGTCGGGGACCTTGAGCCACCGCGCGGTGCCCTGATCGACGACCTTCTTCATCCCGGAGAGGATGGGCTCGACCTGCCCGGGTTGCGCGAGGATCCGAGACGCACAATCCGCGCTGAGGCGCATGTTCGCAGGGCATTTTCGGTACACCCCGCCGGCGCCGACCGCAGCGACCATCCGGGCGGCCTGGAGCGGGTGCATTCGCGCGGCGCCCTGCCCATAAGCAGTGCTGGCAAGCTGACGGGAGCCCGGCGCTCCGGGCGAGAACACATCGCCATAGTCGACCTCCATCCCATCGGCGACCAGATCGGCCAGGGGCTGCGGGCCCAGGGCGATCCCCAGCTGGGCAAAGTAAACGTTGCAGCTGATCTCCAGGGCCTTGATCAGATCGACGTCGTCCCCGTCGGGTGTCCGGTGGCCGTCATGGATAGGCTTGGACCAGTGGGGCATGGTGACACAGGGTCGGTTTCCGCGACACTCCCGACCGTTGAAGCAGTCGAAGGTCTGCCCGGCGTCCAGCCGGCAGGCCTGCCCGTCGAAGCCCACCCCTTCGCGCACGGCGGCCAGGGCGGTGGCGACCTTGAAGATGGAGCCAGACTGGTACAGCCCCGCCACCCCGGTCTTGTCCTTCCACGGCCCATAGCTGCCCATGAAGGTCATATCGGTTCGCAGGAGCCGGGATTTCCACGGCTTGGGGTCTCCCGGGTCGTAGTCGGGCCACTGCGCCCGTGCGAGGACCTGACCGGTATCCACATCAATGACCACCGCAGCGGCGGCCTTCCCATTTGCGCTGCCATGCGTCTTCGCCGCGGCGGCGGCGGCCTGCTGGAGCCTGGCGTCGATGCTCAGGGTCACCGACCGCTGATCGATCTCGGCGGTCTTCTTGGCGATGGCGCGCGTTCGGGCTTTCCCAGAGCGGTGCAGGATCGGCACGAGCGGCCGATAGTCGATCTGTTTGAGGCGGGTGAACAGGATCGTGCTGCTCTTGTCGGTCCGCATCCTTCGGGCCCGCTTCAGATCGACATCACGCATCTGCGTGGCGCGAACGGTGAACAGCACCCGGTCCCGGCGACGCTTCTTGGCGGTGTCTTTGCGCTGTTCGATAAACACGGCGAGGGGCTCTTCGACGTCATCGAGCCCCCGAAGGCGGGCGTCAAAGGTCCCTTCTGCTGCCCAGTCCGGCAGCGAGATCCCCTGATTGGCGGCGCCGAGCAGGGTGCCCATGGCATCGCCGAGGGGGTAGATCCGATTGAGATCGGCATCATTGCCAGCGAGGATCTTCCCGTCCCGATCGCGGATTTCACCGCGTGGGATCTTGCGTGCGATGGCGCGGATTCGGGGATCGTAGCGGAAGAAGACGGTGTCATCCCAGCCGACGGTGAGCACACCACGGGCGGTGGTGTTGGGCCCGGCCACCGCGACCCGCGCGGTGGCGACGGCGCCGAGCGTCCCGAACACCGCGACAGAGACGACAACCAGGGCCATGATCCCACCACGAAGCTGGGTGAGCTCGTCCATCTCCGCTTTGATCCGGCCGCCGGCGGCCAGCCGTCCCAGCAGCCCGACCGCGGCCATGAACAGGATCATGCTGGTCTTGCCATAGGACAAAAACGGAACGACGACGCCGGTGAGGGGGATAACACCGACGGTCCCCGCGAAGATGACGCCCCACTGGGCGAGCAGCAGCGTCCCGACCCCGAACGCGAGCAGGGTCCGTTCCGGGGTCCGGTTTCGCCAGGCGATCCAGAACGCCTGGGCGATGAGTCCCAGCAGCACGACAGAGTATAGTCCCAGGCCGAAGAGGCCGCTGACTTCGGTGAGATGGGCGAGGATGAGGTCCGTATGGCCGGCGGGGAGCATCCCGAAGGCCCCCTTCCCCCACCCCTGCCCATCGAAGCCCCCCGCGGCCATCGCCCACAGCCCGGAGGCGAGCTGGTCGCCGCCGATGTGACCGTTCAGCCAGGGGTCTCTCAGCATATCCGCACGAACCGCAACGTTATCGGGCAGAAACGGCAGCGGCAGAAACACGACCAACAACCCACCGACGAACACCGCTGCGCTGATGATGGAGACCTCCAGCCAGGAGCGTACGACCGCATAGTAAAACGCGATCAGGACGGCAGACAGGATGAGCGTCGGCCCCAGATCCCGAACAGCGAACATCAACAGGAACAGCCCGCCGGTCAGCGCCAACGCGGGCAGCAGCAGCGGAAGCCGTGGCCAATGCAGCCACCCCACCCGGTCTCGTTGATAGCGAAGCTGAGCAACGTTCCGCCCAAGGCTCCCGGCCAGGAACACGACGAAGGCAAGCTTGACGGCTTCGATGGGCTGGACACCGAACAGGTTGATCTTGGCGCCGCTGCTGCCAGGGGCGTCGCCGAGGACCGCGAGCAGAAGCATGACCAGCAAGGCCCCGCCGCCGATGAGCCACCGCCCACGGGCAGCGACCAGGCCGGGCGACCAGGGCACCGCCATCATCAACCCCGCGACGATCCCGCCATACAGGACACCGGGGGCGAAGGCCGGCCCATAGTAGAACGCCGCCGAGGCATGGAGCGGATCGGAATAGCCCCACTGAAGCATCACGCCCAGACCAGTCATCAAGGCGACTGCGGGCAGCAGAAGCGGCGCCTGGATCGAGCCGCTGCCCCGCAGACGGCTGAGCCCCTCACCGAGCACGCGACCAGCCATCATCACCGCGATGCCAGCGAGGTACATCCAGCGTGAACGGCTGGCGGCATCGTTGACTGCGGCGGCGGTGCGCTCCAGCTCGCCACCCTGTTCTGCAGCGGCGGCCAGCGCCCCGCTCACCGAGGCATCCACGCCCCAGAATACAATCCCGATGACCACCAGGATGGTCAACAGGATCTCTGCAATGATCCCGATCAAGGCGCCTCCTGCTGCTCCTCGCGAACGGTCGGCCCCGACGCCTCGATCTGAGCGCGGCCGTCGGGCAGGCTGACCGTCGAACCCCTCAAGACCACCTCAGCGTCCGTCGCCCCCTCGATCGAGAAGGCGTCCAGGGTCAGGGTGCTCGCTTCGATCTCCAGGACCGCACGCGCGCCCATCGAGACCTGCCACTGCTGGCGGGGGGCGACCACGGTGAGCCCCTTGAGCTGGACGATCGCCTCAGGCTCCACCCGCAGCGTCCAGACCCCCTCCCCCTCCGGAGCGCTCAGCGAGCCGCCGTCCAAAATCAGGATGGCGTGGCTGGGCACCACCAGCTGTGTATGCGGCGGCCCCACCGACTGGCCAACCAGAAACCCAAGCCCCGCCAGGGCGATCGAGACGATCATTGAGATCGCGAGGAGCATACACCCCGAACGGGAGGGGGGTGCATCATCGATGTCCTCCTCATCCTCATCAACGTCTTCAAACGACTCTTCGGTCGGATCGTCCCCATCCAGGTCTGGCAACGTCGGCGGGATCTGCTTCGGCGTCGGCGTCGGCGTCGGTGTCGGCGTCAGCGTCGGCGTCGGTGTCAGCGTCGGTGGTCGCAGCGTCGCTGGGGCGGCGGGCATCTCGAAGCCCTCAACATCGGTGGGCTCCTCATCTTCATCGAAGAGGGCGTCATCCGCCTCGCGACGGGCTGCGATGATGGTGACGTTGTCATGGCCCCCCCTGGCGAGGGCAAGCTGAAGGAGACGGGCGACGAGCGCTTCCATCTCGAAAGAGGGGTGGCGGGCCTCGACCAGCAGTCGAGACAGCTCTCCTTCCCGGACGAGGTCATGCAGCCCATCGCTACACAACAGCAAGACATCCCCTGGCGCAACGTCCGCCTCACCGGTGTCGATCCAGTGGTCAGAGCCCGGAATCTGCCCGCCGATGTCCCGGGTGACCTGGTGCTGTCCGGGCAGGTTGCGGGCTTCTTCTGCGGTCATGCCCAGCCGCTCTCGTTGTTCAGCGACGACCGTGTGATCGCGGGTCAGCTGCTCCGAGCCCGCCCGACTGGCGAGATAGGCCCGGGTGTCCCCGACATGGGCGATCTCGATATGGTCGTCGTGGAGCCGGACCGCCGTGGCCACACAGCCCATCCCCAGCTCAGAGGGGTTGTCCTGGGCGCGCTCCAGGATCGCGACGTTGGCCCGCGCGAAAGAGCGGGTCAGCTCGTCGCCGAGCAGCAGCGCGTCCCGGGTCATCGCCGCCGCGACCTCACCGGCCGCGGCGCCGCCCATCCCATCGATGACCGAAAGCAGGCCCCGCTCAGGATCGCAGATGAACGTGTCCTGATTGGTCGACCGCTTCTTGCCGGGGTGGGTGCAGGCCGCTGCGACCCACCCACGACCGCGTGCCTGGAAGGAGTCTTCGCTCAATCGATCTCCACGGTCAGAGACATCTCACCGTTTGACAGCTCGATCTCTGCGGTGGAGCCCGAGACGACCAGCCGTCCCCCGGGTTGTAGCAGCTTGCCGTTGACTTTGACCGGATTCGACCGGACCGGCCGAGAGACCACCATCCCCAGATCGCCCCGCTCAAGATGAAAGTGGGCGCTGTTGATCCGATTCGACGCCCCGGTCAGGGCCACGAAGTTGTCTGGGGCGCCCGCATGCGGACGGCCGACCTGCGCCCGCCGTCCCGGCGGGATCCGCGCCTCCCCCCCTGCCCAGCGAAGGATCAACCCACCACCGCTGGCCGCGACGCCCGGCTCCATCACCCGCTGTGTCTTCGAACCGCTCGCCGCCACCTGTGGGGCGTTGACCCGCACCGTCATCTCCCCATCCTGCGGCGCAGCGATCGCATCGTTGACCACATACGCCACCAGAATCTCGCCCACTCCCTGAGGCAGATCGGTCTCCTCATCGACCAGCACCCGGACGACCGGATCCCCGACTGTGCGGGCCTTCATCGTGGAAAGCTGCTGGTGGATCCGCGACTCCAATCCGCGCTGGAGCCGATCCTGCAGTACCCGAATCCGCTCATGGTCGATGCGAGACAGGTAAACCTTGTATTCGTTCCAGGCCAGCAGGCTGCCGTCCACATCCCGCTCGGTGCTCTTGATCATCACCGCGCAGACCGCCTGGGCGATCCCATACAAATCAACCTGTGCCGGCTTATCCGCGTTCAACAGCCCCTTCAGCCGACCAAACAGCCCGCCGCCCTGCTCGAGGGCCGAGAAATCGACCCGGAAGCGGCCGGGGGCGATCCGAGAGACGCTCACTCTTCACCTTCCGCGCCAATGATCTGAATCGAGACGGCTTGATCGCCGCCGTCGGTAAACGAGAGGGTGTCGCCCGGCTGAAGCCGGACCGATCCCGCCCGGGTGTTTTTGGGCCGGATGCGCTTTCCATCGCTGCGAATCACCACCAGGCACTCCCCCTGATCGAGCGACCGGACCGTCACCCCGGAGCCTGCTCGCTCGATGAGCGCCGCCCGCCGGCTGATGAAGCGATGCGCTTCGTCGAGGGCGATGTCGTTGGACAGCCCGTTGCTCCCATGATGCGGCCCACGCCCGACCCGGATCTCTCTCCGGCGAGCATCCAACGGCGTGAAGCTCCCATCGGGCAGGCGCAAGCGCGCCAGCACCCCCGCGGCCTTCTCCTGAACCACGACCGACGACGTCTTCCCAGCGTTCACCGCATAAAACCGAGCAGGCAACGCGTCACCCCGGGCGCCGACCAGTCGGTTGAGCAGCTCTGCGCCGATCTCGTTGTCGAACGAAGGGTCATCGACGAAGCCCCGCACCACCTCGACGCTGCCTTCTGCGACCGTGATCGAGACGGTCAGGGCGTGGGGCAGGGTCTCCACGCCGCGGCGCCCCCGCTGCTTGAGCGCGAGGATCTGCTGGACCACCTCCCGCCGGAGGTCGGGGCGATCAAACTGGTCTCGCGATGAGCGCGCCTCACCGAGCATCGCCTTCAAACGGTCAAGCAGTCCCATGTCCCCTCGCTTGGCTGGGCTGACGCGTGGGTAGCTTAGCCCATCACACCCATTCAACACCCAGCCGAGACAGGACCGCGTCCTTATCTCCGGTCAAGATGGCGGCACGCACGTTTCGATCGATGCGCCCAAGCCCGCGCAGCACCTCCATCGCCTTGTCTGCGTTGCGGACCTGGAGCCCCCCCGAGCCGATCTTCAGCGGCGCCCGCGCCTTCAGCTCGATCAGATACACCGACCGGTTGCCCGGGTTCGGATCACTCATATCGATGACGACAAAGTCTCCACAGTATCGCTGCTGATGGCACCGATAGATCCACAGGTTGCGCTTCTTGAGCAGCAGGGCGCGCACGAACTGCTCTTCTCGGCGACTCATCGCGAACACCTCTCGAAGCCGATACGCCTCCCCCGAAGAGATCCCAGGGGTCTCCTCGAGCAGCAGCGGCAAGCTGAAGCTCTCATCCACCATCCGAAACGGGAGATGGAGCAGGATCCGGTCAGGAGCAGGCAAGGGCATCCCCAGAGGAGAAGGTTCGACGGTCGTCACGTGCTGTTCACAGGCAACGGGTGGTTGGACGATCGTTCAGATTTTAGTCCAGTCAGGACCTGAAGTCGGAGGATCGCTCGCCATGCTTATCATCACTGCCCTGTTATCGGTCGCGTCTGCTGAAGATCCACACCAGCAAGATGCCGCTTCGCAGGAGACGGAACCATCTCATGAAGAGACGCTGACGCCGGCATCCCCCGATGATGGGGTCGGGATCATCAACGGCGCCGACGCGACCGAAGACGACTACCCGATGACGGGTGGGATACTGATCACGGGCGTCATCAACCTCCTCGGCTCCACGGGTCCGATCGACTCCTTCGTCTGCTCGAGCACCCTGATCGCACCGGACGTCGTCCTCACCGCAGCGCACTGCATCGACGACACCGCCCTGACCTTCGGCCTCGGCTCGGTTGAGGACAAGGTGCTGTACTGGAGCCGCCAGGCCGATCTCACCGACTGGGACGGCAGCACCCAGGGCCCCGATCTGCCGGAAGACGCCATCGAAGTCATCGAAGCGGTCATGCACCCCAGCTTCTCCCTGGACACTCTCCAGCTCGGGCTTGCGGTCAACGATGACATCGGCCTGCTGTTCCTCTCCGAGCCCGTCACCGATGTCCCCCACGCCTACCTGCCCACAGCTGAAGAGGCCGCGCAGATCGAAGAAGGCATCGACGTCGACGTCGTCGGCTGGGGCCTGCAGGAGCCCGGCGGCGGCTTCTTCGAGCCGAACGCGCCCGGCTCCTTCGCCGTCAAGCAGATGGGCACCTCCTTCATCTCCGAAGTCGCCGACGCAGAGTTCAAGGTCGGTGAAGTGGTCACGGACGTCCGCAAGTGCAACGGCGACTCCGGCGGCCCGACCTTTATGGTCGTGGACACCGACTCGTCCGAGAAGGTTCGCCTCATCGGCGTCACCTCCCACTCGTATGATGAGTCGCAGTGTGAGCAGACCGGCGGCGTCGACACCCGCGTCGACTACTTCCTCGACTGGATCAACGATGAGATGGTCAAGGGCTGCGAATCCGGCGTCCGCGTCTCCTGCGATGTTGAGGGGATCCTCCCCCCACCAGCCTCATCGGCCGTCGCTGACCGTGACGTCGAAGGCGAAGGACGCGGCGGCATCGCCCAGGGCTGCAGCGCCGCCCCCGCCGCGCCAGGTGCACTCGTCGCCCTGCTCGCCGGGCTGCTCGGCCTCGCCCGCCGACGTGACTGAGACCCCGTGGGACTCATCGTACTCCTGACGACCCTCGCCGTCGCCGTCGGTGATGACTTCACCGCGGCGACGGCGCACCTCGATCAGGGGCAGCAGCTCAGCCTGCTCGGCCAGACCGACAACGTCCACTCCCTCGCCGACGCCCACCGCCACCTCACCGAGAAGGGGCGGACGCCACTGCTCCTCACCAATGCCGGCATCTTCCACGACATCAACCGTCCCGTGGGGCTCCAGATCGAAGATGGACGAACCGTCAGCGCCCTGAACCGCGACGATGGCCAGGGGAACTTCTTCCTCAAACCCAACGGCGTCTTCTTCATCAGCAATACGGGCGCACGCACCGTCACCACGGATGAATGGGCCCAGACCCCACCAGCAGATGTGAAGCTGGCCACCCAATCCGGCCCGATGCTCCTTATCGATGGGCAGGTTCACCCTCGCTTTCGCCCCAACGCCTCGTCGAAGAAGATCCGAAGCGGGGTGTGCGCATCGGACCCGAACACCGTCCACCTGTTCATCTCAACGGTTCCGGTCCGTTTTTATGATACCGCCGTATACGCCAGGGACGTCCTGAAGTGTCGGGATGCGTTGTATCTGGACGGCACCATCTCTCGCATGTGGCAGGCCGGTGAAGGGGAGCCGCCGCCGATGCCCTTCGCCGGGGTGCTTAGCGTCTCTGTGACCAGGAACTGAACGCCTGTAAGGGTGTCGGGCGGACAAATTATGGATCAGACGCCAGATTTTGTCCGCTTCGGAGAGGGTCTATGGGGTCTGGGTGGATAGGTTGTTGGGGAAGACAGAGGGGGAGCGACGATGCGTGCCTTACGACTCCATCGAATCCGGCCCGAGCCTCGGATCGCGGGGCACAAGCTGGGTTTGTATACCAACGCGGACGCCCGTGAGCGGCGGGCGATCGTCAAAGATCAGATGCGCTCCAAAGAATTCGCTCAGCTCCGGTATCTGGACGCACGGGACGCGATGATCGATCATCTCATCGATGGTGAGCAGGACGCCACGGAGCTGTTCATGATGATCGAATACCTGGCCAGCGGGTTTCATACGACGCCATGGTCGGGTCAGAACGCGGCGCTGTGTATTGAAGCCCTGGGCGCGTTTATCAAAAAGCGCGATCTGAGTCGGTTTGACGGGATGACGATGGTGCGGGGGGACGCCAACCCGCCACCGATGAAGCTCGGCGGCGTGCTGATCGACGTCGAACCCGACATCATCCTGCGGGGCGACAACCGCAACGGCAAGCCCGTCGTCGGTGGCTTGAAGCTGCACCTGTCCCGGACCCAGCCGCTCGATGAAGAGCAGGCGAAGAACTATGCGACCCTGTTGGCCAGCTACATCAAGCAGAACGCGCTGCGCCCTGGCGAAAGCCTGAGCGAACGCCGCTGCTTCGTCTGGGATGTCTTCGCAGAGCGGATCGTCACCGCGCCGCGGGCGCTGAACCGTCGACTCCAGAACATGGAAGCGTGCTGTGAAGAGATCGGGTTTCGGTGGCGATCGACCTGATGGTCACATGGCGAACCGGACCCCGATATTCCCGCCAAAGGTCTCGTTGATTCCCAGGTTCAGCTGGCCATAAACCTTTAAAAACAGCAAATCGGCCTGTGCGCCTGCGAACGCCCGTGGGGTGAGCCAGTCGGCCACCCCCTCATCGGAGACGCTCAGCGAGGCGTCTCCCAGGCGGACGTCGTCCTCTCCATCGGGCTTGAGGAACAGGTCTCCGACCAGGCTGCCTTCGCTGGTGGTCGCGCCCAGGTTGACGTCGGCGGCGAGCCCACCAAACAGGGTCACGAACAGGATCCGCGCGTTGGAGGACAGCTCGACCGGGACGGACTGGGTGGCCGACTGAATGGTGTAGTCCCCGGTCGCCTGCCAGGTCATGTCCTGCCCGGAGAGGGTGAAGTCGATGGGCAGGTCATCGTTGAGGTTCAGCGAGTAGCCGGCCAGCTCATAGCCGGTGGTCACCGCCAGCCCTCCCCAGGCCACCGCCTGGTTCTCTCTGGGACGGACGATCTCAAACTGCACGTGGCCGCCGACGTTGTACAGGCGGGCATCGAAGAAGTCGCCCTGGGGTCGCAGGGTGAGGCCATGGACGAACAGCCGAAACCGGCTGGCGGGCGACTTCATGTTCCCAAAGCCCAGGTTCACCCCAGCCATCACTGAAATCTGTGCGCTGAAACCGCCCTCGGGGATCTCCTGGCCCTGGCGGCTGAAGGTCGCTCCCGAAGCGTTGACCGCGCTCCCCACGGACATGCCGACGATGAACGTCTCGACGTTCGAGGCATAGTCGACGCCCATCCCCCGGCTCGACCACGCCGCAGCGTTGGCCATCTTCTGCAAGAACGCCTGCTGGTCGACGATATTGAGCTGTGCATCCACCTCATCCGACAGCTCTGAGATGGTGTCATCGACGTCGACGTCGTACTGGTCGGCCACGCTGGAATCGATGTTGATGTCCAACGACTGCGCGAGCGCTGTTGTGGGGGCGCACAACGCCGCCGCCATGAAAAAGGGTCTCATCCGCTGCTCCTCCTGCACGGGAAACCGAACGCCTGGGTGGCGCCGATGCATCCCTTACGGCTGGGATTCGAAGCCATCCCGCTCCAGGATGACGAATTCCACGCGGCGGTTCTTTGAGTATGCCGCTCTGGTCCGTCGCGAATCCAGGGGCCGGTCTTCTCCGAAGCCCTGGCTCTGCAGCCGATCCCGCGAGATGCCCTTGGAGACCAGGTAGTCGACGACCGCCGCCGCCCGGCCCTGGCTCAGCTCGCGGTTGTAGGTCGCCGATCCGCGGCTGTCGGTGTGCCCCTCGACACGAAGCTTTCGGATGTCCGGGTTGTCCTGGAGGATGTTCGCGACGTCATCGAGCAACCCAAAGCTCTCTGCTTTGATCGTCGTCTTGGCCGTGTCGAAGAAGACCTTGTCGAGGATCTCGATCTTCTCCTTCGACACCCGCGCCCGCGACGGCTCAAGAACCAGCTCGACCCGCGTCACTTCACCGACGATAATCTCGATGTCGACTTCCTGGCTCTTGTAGCCATCCGCGCTGACCCGGACCACGTTCACTTCGGGCGGAACATCCAGCTCACCGGTGCCGGTAAAGTCCAGGCTGTCCTCGCCGACGAACAGCCGGGCGTCGAGGGGCGCGCCGTCCGGGTCCTGCACCTGAACGGCGAGGGTGCCGAGCAGCATCTCCATCTGCAGCCGAACGTCGTGGCGCGGCGCCTGCGGCACCGTGATGGCCGCTGCGATGGAAGCAAAGCGCTCCGCCTCAGCGCTGATCTGATACTCACCGGGATGCAGCGAGAGGTCGAACGCGCCGCCATACTCGCCGGAGTCCATCCGCGCCACGACACCGGGGACGACTTCCCCATCGCTGTCGACGATCTGAACGAAGACGGCGGTGCTTGGATCGGGGCAACCGTCAGCGTCGCTGTACTGATCGATGTCCTCGGGTGTGTCCGGGCATGCGTCGTCCTTGTCGACGATGCCATCCAGGTCGCGGTCGGTGATCTTGGCGGGCTCATAGGAGACGGCCAGGATCACCCGGGCATCCGGCGCCCCCACGCCCTGGTTCAGCCCGCTGCCGGCGCCCGCCCGGAGCATATAGTCTTCGAACAGCCGAACCCAGCCGCCGATCAGGAACTCCGCTGGCGAGGCGGCGTTGTTTCGGATCGGCTCGCCGTAGACCAGCTGGCCCGCCAGATCGAACGATGCACCCACATCTTCGATGATCTCATAGCCGGCGCCGGCCCGGTAGAAGAACTGGTCGTTCCAGTCGACGTTGTCGAGGATCGTCTCTGGAACGAACCGCGATCCCAGGTTGGCGGCGACGGTCAGGGCGCCGTACCGCTGGGAAGCGATCAGCTGAAGGTCTCCGGACGCTCCGTCGCTGGCGATGGGGGCATCGGAGGTCGCGGTGGGAACGTTCAGCCGCCCGCCAAGGGCGAGGGCGACCGGGAACTGATCCGCCCGCAGCACCGTCCCCTTGACATCCAACGCCACATCGCCCAGGCCGGTGCCAGCGCCGTTCTCTCCAGACGCGAGCAGATACAGTGGGACATCGATCCCGGCCCGAATCTGCTTATAGACGTAGCCGCCGATGAGGTTCGTCTGGAGGACGTCGGGGGGCAGCTCAAGCAGCTCGCCCGCGTAAAAAAACAAGAAAAGGGGGGAGTTTAGAAAACAGAAGACCCCC
>JBCBLB010000314.1:0-10830 GCA_038520555.1 Myxococcota bacterium
GCGGCTCAAGACCGACCGCCTCGCTCCACTGAAACAGCCGCCCGATGGCCCGCCGGATCGCATCGCTGGCGATGACCGGGTCGACCGGACCGCGGCCATGGCAGGGCTGGCGGACCTCCCGAAGCGCGGTCAGCAGGTAATGGAAGATCGCCTCTGAGTCGGTTGTGCCCTGAATCTTGCCGCACAGGTCATGAGCGGTGTGGGCGTCGACCCGATCCCGGAGCTGCTCGAAGCCGAAAATCGAACCATTGTGGGCGAACAACCACCGACCGCAGCTGAACGGATGGGCGTTTCGTTCACGCACATCGCCGACGGTGGCCTTCCGAATGTGTGCGATCAACGCCCCAGAGCGAAGGTTCCGAGACACCTGCCCGAAGTCCGGATCCGCGAAGGCGGCCTGGGAGGACTTGCGGATCAGGGTGGTGTCCCCCCGAATCACGCCGATACCCCAACCGTCGCTGTGCCGCCGCGCCTGCTCGACCAGGGCGTTGCAGTCACCGACCAGTCCGGCAGATGCGGAGCGGGGAACGGTCGAGATCTGAGCGAAGAAGCGGCACATAACGGAGCTCTCCAGCAGGTTCGATGAACGTCCTGGAGAAACCACCTGCCGGCCCCTTCAGCGACGCGCGCCGAGGGCCTGACACAGAATAACCGTCCTAGCCCCCCGCGATCGGAGAACAACAACACGCCACCATGGTGGTTGACGCGCTGTGTTGGACGGATTGGTGAAGCATATGATTTACTTACTCGATTCATCGGATGCCGTCACGCGATGCAACAGCCCGATTCTCATCGCACACGAAAAAAACAGTCTCTGAGGCAGAGAACAAGCGGATCGCACCAGACTTCAACGCATCGTGTCTGCGCCTGCGGCGTGACGGCTCTTGGTGCGTCAAGGGACAACGGATATCCCGGGAGCATCCCAGGAGGTGTGATGGAGCCGAAAATGACCGCAGCGGAGCTGACTGCGTTTCTCACCCAGGTCTTCCCTCTTGCAACAAAGCGGATGATCATCGAGGCGGTGGGGGACAAGACCGCCCGGGTGCGTTGGTCGGTGAACGAACAGGATCTGCGGCCGGGGGGCACGATCTCGGGGCCGACCATGTTCACCCTGGCCGACACCGCCTTCTATATCGCCACCATGGCCATGATCGGCCCAGAAGCGCTGACGGTCACGACATCGTTGACCATCAACTTCATCTCCAAGCCTCCTCCAGCCGACCTGATCGCAGAGGCCCGGATCCTCCGGCTGGGGCGGGTGCTGTCCGTGGGCGATGTGACGATCTTCTCAGAAGGCCGCGATGACGGCCCGGTCGCACACTGCGCTGTCACCTATGCGGTGCCGCCAGCCCGGAGATGAACCCGCCGCTCACGTCCAGACCACTGCGGTCTGAACCCCGATGATGTGTCCCTCTGGGGAGCGGCCCACCAGCCACGCTGGACGCTCGTCTCCATCGATGTCCTTCGCCACCCCGCCCACCAACGGCGACAGTCCACGCATCAGCCGGACGAACGCCCGGCTCACCTCGACCATTTCCCCGAACCGCTCCGCCACTCGAACCATCCCGTCCAGGGTCTCCCCGATCGTATCGGTGCAATCTTCCAGCGCATGACCCACCGCAGCAGACAGGTGATCCAGGGTCATCTCAGAGACCGTTTCGTCTGTAACATAGTGTTGCATTGGCATATCAGACTCTGATGAGAACCCGTCAAAGCGAAGCGCTGGCGCCAGAATGGCCAGCTCTGCCGTCAACGAAGCCGTGGTGCGTTCCGTCTCCATGTACCCTCCCGGTCACGATGGGTGTAAACATACGCTCAGGTGATGAACAGGAGTGCTCCGATGAGCTGGGATCAGACCTGGCAGGTCAACAAAAAACGGCTGCGCGTCTCCGATCTGGAGCCGCTGGTCGATAAAATCGTCGCCGAATACCAACGGGTCGAGGGTCGGGTCGAAGAAGAGGCCTCGGACTGTATCACCGTGTTCTTCACGGTGCCGACCGAAGAAGAGGACGTGCGGGCCACGCTGGAGGTCTCGTTCTACGAGATGTCCCGGGGCAGCTACGTCTTGAGCGTCGAGGCGGACGCCTCTGACAACAACGCCCACTGGGACGACGCCGCCACCCTGGCCGAAGACCTCGCCGACGCGATGGGCGCCCACCCCCTGGAGCTGTGATGCGTCCGCTCAACACCAGCGACGAAGCCAACGTCAGCGATCTCGCCGCCCGTCAGCTGGCGGCCTATAACGACGCTGACCTGGACGCCTTTTGCGCCTGCTATCACGATGAGGTCAAGGTCCTCGACGCCGATGGCCAGATCACGGCCGAGGGCATCGACGCCTTCCGGTCGCGGTATGCCCCGATGTTTGCACGCGGCGGGTTCGGGGCGTCCGTCCCCCAGCGGGTCTCGGTCGGGGATCACTGCGTCGACGTCGAAGACTACTGGCGAACCGATCCAGAGACCGGCGCGCGGACCGAAGGGCGGGTGATGGTCCGGTATTCTCTGCGCGGGGATCGCATCGGGGTGGTCCAATTCTTTCGGGGATGAGCGATGGCCGGGGTTGAGATCGCAGAGACGCTGTTGCAGTGGGCGCCGCCGCTGCGAAGAGTGCGCTATGCACGCTGCGGGGCGGCTGGAGATTTTCCCCTCCCCCGGCAGATCCTGGAAGAGACCTGGAGTGACCCGGAGATCTATCTGGGACGCCTCACCTACCGACGCATCACCCGGGCCCTGGATGAAGGGGGCGAGCCGCGCATCGTCGAGGACGCTTTGATCGGCTATGGCCCGGACGGGCTCACCGACCTCGGGGTCTTCGAGGACGGGAAGCTGTCGCTGTTCGAGCCCGCACAGGTCGTCCTTCCGCCCGAGGTCGTGGTGGGCGCGACCTGGACCGATGAGCACACCCGGAGCGGGCGGACCTCGACGCGGACCGTCGAGCTTCTCGCCAGCAACGAATTCGGGAACGGAATCGTCTCTGTGGCAGAGGTGAAGCGCGCGGACGGCCTGCTGATTCTGCGAACCCACTTCATCGAAGGTGACGGCTACTTCGGCTATGAAGCCCTGGTCCAGGCCCCGGAGCGGCCCACCGTCCGCACCTGGACCGAAGCCGTCAGCGTCACCACCCGCGTCGATTAGTCACAGTCTACGGCGACGCCGTATGTGACCTCGACGCGCTGATCCCACCTGATATCTACAAAATCAGCGAACACGACTTCGTTTCTTTCGACATCGAAGGACCACCCGCCGAAGAGCGGAACACCGTCCACGAAGACCTCAATGGTGGCTTCAAGCGGGCGTTCAGACAACACATAGTGGATATGATTCGCTCGATGGATGGTGTTCTGAGCGAGCGTACGGAACCCCTCCGTCCAGTCTTCTTCACAGATCGAGAAGAAGAGGCCGCCGGTCGTCACCGTCGCCTGATACAGGCCGTCATATGCGATCACGTCCCCACAGCCGGTTGGGTAATCTCCGCCGACAGCATGGAAGATGACCTGGTCGGGGTCGTCCTTCAGATCCTGGAAGTTCGAGACATAGGTGGCCCAGGAGCCGGGGCTCTGCTCCGGTTCATCGGAGACGCCGATCAGATGGAGGTTCACATCATCCCGGAGCCAGCCATGGTTCGCCTCGTAGGCGTACTCAAACATCGTGAAGGCCATCTCCTTGAACGCACCCGGCGTACCCGAGAGCATCTCCGCTGCGATTGTTCGGGCGTCCGCAGCGTTCGTGGAATTGATGAAGGGGATCGCCCCAGCGATCGTGCCGCTGTCCTGAACGACGATCGCGACCTGATATTCGAACTCCGCCGCCTCCAGCTCATCAATGTACGCGACGAACGCGTCGAGGAAGCGCGACTCATTGTTGCGCATGCTGTTTGATTGATCGACCGCAAAGAAGACATCGGCGGCGGTGCCCGAAGGTTCAAACCGGTCCGTGCGTTGCCCATCGAGCACACCCGTCCCGAACTGTACGGCCTGCTGGAGGTCGTCGCTGGGCCGTGGATCGTTGGAGAGCACCTCGATCGTGCCAATATCCGAAGAGAGATCCGCGGGCCGGTAGGTGACCATCATCCCGACCTGCTGACCCGGTGTGAGCGTCCAGGGAAAAGGCTCATCTTCAGGAAGTTCCAACCGCAACTCCTCAGTCGGAGCCGACATCGACAACGCGTCGATGATCAGATCTTTATCCCCGGAGTTGCCCACCGAAACGGCTCTGGAGGCCGCACATCCGAGGTGCACGTCTCCAAAATCGATCTCGGCCGGCAAGAAGCGAAGCTTCGGCGCGGAGCCGATCCCCTTGAGACGCACCCGCACCGGATATTCTATGTTTCCCCCTTCTATCACAAGAAACGCTTCCGCCATGGTGGAGGTGCTGGGCGCGAAAACCACCTCGCCCTGTACCGCCTCTCCCGGAGAGATGACCGACTGGCTCAGTCCATTGAAGGTAAACGATCCTTCATCATCCCTCTCGATGGAGATCTCCAGGTCCCGCGCCGGACAGTCTGCGCTGTCATTGTGAAGATCAAAGGAGAGGCTCTGCGACTCTCTCAGCGCAACCGCCATCTCATCGAACACAAGCTCTGATGGTGCGGACAACATGGGCGCGCAGGTAGACGTGTTCTCCTGAACACCACATCCTGATAGCCCTATCCCGACGAAGATCCACCACTGATGCTGCATTTTGAACTCCGGACTTGAACTATGGACTATGGTAGCATGAGTCTACACATCTCCTTGACAAGTCCCGAAAGTAAAGCAGTAACGTACTGTTACACAGTTTGATTTCAATTAGCAGTCGCCCTGCTTACGATCGCTGCCACCCAACACTCGCATTCCATGCCCCAGCGCTGAACTCTGTGTAAGACAGTACAGTCAACCGCATCCTCTTGACACCTTTTGAAAATCAAGTCGTAACATGATGTTACGCGATTTCTTCTTGTTTGGGCGCGAGGGGCAGGAGCACCCCCCGGGTGATGACGATCTGGGCCGCGGCCCGCGCCCATCCTTCGAGGGTGTCGATGACGACGGACGGCACCCCTGGACACCGGCGCTTGAGGAGGTCGATGGCTTCAGAGAGGTCGTGTCCGGCGAGCCATGCGGCGAGGCCCTCTCGGTCGAGGGCGTAGCGGTTGACGACGTCTCGGGCGAGGGTCTTGGACAGGCGCTCCAGCTGAAACCGCTCCCACGGGGTGACGGCTTCGGGGGGCACGATGAGTTCCAGGTCGGAGCCCACCCACAGCGGGGCCATCGGGCGGTTGGCGGCGCCCGCCCACAGCCGGCCGTCGTCGGTGCCGGCGAAGACGCCTTCGGCGCGGCGGACGAGGCCGAGCTTATCGAGCCGCTTGAGCAGCCGGAGGATCATCGATCCCTCGACGATCTCGAAGGTATCCTCATCATAGGCGTAGATCCGCTCTCCTTCGAGGTGAGGATAAACCTCAAGGCCGTCGCGGTGCCAGAGGGGGAAGACAATGTCGCGATGTTGCTCGCGGAGCAGATCGATGAACACGACGGTATCAACGCACCCGGCCCCGGCCTGCCGGAGGGCGGCGCGGACGGCGGGGAGCAGGACGTGCTGGTCGCGATCGACGAGGCGATGAACGAGCCTATCGACGGCGTCGGCGGTCTCACCGGCGAGGGTGGTCTCCAGGCCGAGGTCGACATGAAGCACCCGGTCGATGGGTCCGACCCGTACGGCCCGAAGGGCTTCCAGGGCTTGCAGGGCCCGGCCCCACTCCGGGGTCTGGGTGAGGTCGCCGGTCTTGGCGAGGATGGGTGCCCCCAGCCGGCGGCCGAGCTTTCGGGCGTCGACCTTCATCAGCCGCCCGGCGTAGGTTCGCCGGGGGCGCACCTGAAGGATCGCTGCCGCGAGGGCGGCCATGTCATGCATCAACGGCAGCAGCGCGGCGGAGGGCGCGCTGAGGTCCTCGACTTCGTCAGCCATGATGGCGTCATCGAAGTCGTAGTCGATGGTCGGTGGCGGAGGCAGATCATCGGCCAGCCGGTACCGGCCGTAGAACGGGCGCTCGTCCTGGGCACGAATCCGGATGAGGCCGCTGCCATGGAGGGCGCGGACGTTGCCGGCGTCTCTTTGGGGGTCCCAGGCGTGCAGCCCGACCACTTCACCGTCGAGGGCGTGGCGCTGGGCGCTGTGGAGGACGCGGCGGGCAGAGCGGGACAGCTGGCGGACCGTCTCGGCGAGGGCCTGCTCATCGGCAGCCTGCTGCTCCGGTGGCCGGCGGGCGTACCGGATCAGGGCGCGCGCGCCGAGGTGCTCGACGAGGGGGCGCTCCTCGACGATGACCCGCCGGGTGGGCGACAAGTGCTCGCCGAGCCACTGCGACTCCAGGCCGACCGACAGCAGGCGCTCCCATCGAGACGGCCCGTCGACTTCGAGGACACTGACCGCGCGATACTTCACTGGACGTTCTCGATGCGGTAGGGGTAGCCTTGCTCAGCGAGGAACAGCTGCCGCCTCTCGGCGAACTCCTGCTCGCGGCTATCCGCGGTGATGAGGGCGTAAAAATAGGCGGGCTTGCCGTCGGGGTCGGGCCGCAAGATGCGACCGAGCCGCTGGGCCTCTTCCTGACGGCTGCCCCAGGTCCCGGCGACCTGAACCGCGACCGAGGCGTTCGGAAGGTCCAACGATGCGTTTCCAACGCGGCTCAGCAGCAGCACCTTCAACGCCCCAGAGCGGAACTGCTCATACAACGCCTCCCGATCGACGGCGGGGGTCTTGCCGGAGATGAGCGGGATCCGCAGCCGCCGCGCGATCCACTCCAGCTGGTCGATATAGGTGCCGAGGACGAGCACCGAGTCATCGCGGTGCTGCTTGAGGAGGGACTCCAGATGGGCGACCTTCCGGGCGTTTTTGACGGCGATCTTGTACTTGTCGGACTTGTTGGCGGCGATATACCGCCGCCTGTCCTCATCGGAGAGGGGCACCCGAACCTCAATGCAGCGCGCGGAGGCGATCCATCCCTGCTCTTCGAGCTTCTTCCAGGGCATATCGAACCGCCGGGGCCCGACGAGGGCGAAGACGTCGCCCTCAGCGCCATCTTCCCGAACCAGCGTCGCGGTGAGCCCGAGCCGTCGGCGGGCCTGAAGCTCAGCGGACTCGCGAAAGACCGGCGCGGGCAGCAGGTGAACCTCGTCATAGATGATGAGCCCCCAGGCGGCCTCAGAGAGGATGCCCATATGGGGCGGCGGAGAACTGGGATCGCGCCGCCAGGTGAGCAGCTGGTAGGTGGTGAGCGTGACGGGGCGCAGCTGCTTGATGGTGGAGGTGTACTGTCCGACGTCCTCTTCGGTGAGCGAGGTTCGACGCAGGATCTCTCGCCGCCACTGGCGCAGCGCGGTGTTCCCGGCGCACAGGATCAGGGTCCGCATCCCCAGCCGTACCATGGCGGCGATGCCGACGATGGTCTTCCCAGCGCCGCAGGGCAGGACGATCACGCCGCTTCCGGCGAGGGGCCCACCATGAAAGGCGTCGACGGCTTCGCGTTGGTAATCGCGCATCGACCATGTTCGCCCGTCGGGCAGCTCATGAGAGAGGCGCATCTCCAGGGCTTGACCGTCGGTGTAGCCGGCGAGGTCCTGGATGGGGTGGCCGGCGGCGGTGAGGGCCTGCTTGAGCTCTCCGCGCTGGCGGGGGTGAACGCGCAGCGCCTTCCCATCGGGGGCGGGCTCGAACAGATCCTGGACATCGGCGAGCCGGCGCACCTCTTCGAGGTCGTTGTCGTCATCGGCCTCCAGGCGCAGCCACTCCCCATCGCGGGTGAGGGTGAGTTTGCCATAGGCATCCATCCAGCTCCGCACCCGCGGCTCGATGGAAGAGGGCAGCGGATAGCGGGACAGCCGGGAGAGGGTCTCGACGATCTCATCGGCGGAGCGCCCGGCAGCGGCGGCGTTCCACAGGCTGAGGCGGTTGATGCGCCAGGTGTGGATGTATTCGGGGCTCTTGACCAGCTCGGCGAAGGCGAGCAGGGCGTCCCGGGCTTCCGCGTACCGGGGGCTGGCGACCTCCAACAACAGGCTCAGATCGCTCTGAACGATGAGCGGATTGTCTGGGGCATAGGTCACGCGACGGCTCCCGGGTGGTGTCCGATGCCGATCTTTATCGGGGTTTGCCGAAGACACCCGAAGCGCATCTGGCGGCTCATGGGAAGCGGAGGATTATTCCTCGCCTTCTGTCGCCCCGGCGAGCACAGCGGCGAGGTTGTCGCGGATCTGCTGCGGCGTCATGTCTTTGGGAGACGGGATGGTCTTGCCATAGACGTTGTCGCGGATGGCCTCGGGGCTCATCAGATAATCGACAAGCGACGCGGGCAACGCGCCGTCTTTGGTGGGCGGGATGGCGTTGATGAGCAGCCGGCCCTCGCGGCAGGTCTGGGCCTGCTCGGCGATGACCGCGCAGGCCTGGGGGCTGGCGTTGAGGACGACGAGCGAGCCGCCCCACTCCTTCATCGGGTGAGACGCGGCCCGGAGAATATCCTGGAGGGTCTTGCCGTTGTCCCGGTCGACGTGGACGATGCCGCTGATCCAGAACCATCGGTCGAAGCCGACCTGGATCATGTCGATGCAGTCGCGAAAGGACTTGCGAGGGTTCTTGTAGGACGGGATGGCGTAGCCATCCCGACGCTTCAGAGAGGCGACCATCGCGTCCGCGGCGGCCCGAAGCGTCCCCGCACCGACCGGATCGTTGGCCACGACGCTGCCGCCGTTGGCGACGACCTCATAGGCTGCGGCGGCGCCCAGCTCGTCGCCGGTGTCGGTGACCAGAACGATCCGCTCATGCAGGATCTTGCTCATCGTGTGCTCCAGGGAGGGTTGGACGTCTTGTAGCACATCCTCCCCTCCCCTTCTGACCACACGACGGGTTACCCCACCGCTCGTGGAGATCATCCTGTGCAATCGGGGGGGTGCGGTCGTCGATGCCTGGCGATACGCCTTCAAAGGGACGCCCGCTCGGGTCAAACAGGGCGACATCCTGGACGTTCAGGCGGACGCCATCGTCAGCTGCTCATCGACGCTCGACCACCGATCGCTTCGCTCGCTTGTCCGGGGTTGGCGACAGGAGAAGGCCGCATGCCCGCTGGCCGCTGCGCACGACAGATGCGACGAGCCTACGATGTGGTGATCGGGAGAGATCTCGTGCTCAAGGGGGGTCTGGCTGGAGCGGTGAGAGACCACATGCGTCTTCTCAAGTAAGCCACCCCCTCCATCGCAACCTGGAAGCTCACCCCAACGTTATAATCGGCTGCCGAGGAGGCCGATCATGACGAGCTGGATGTTGTTGCTGCCCATCGCCGTCGCCGCAGAAGATGCAGCAGAAGATGCAGCGGAGGAAGAGACGCCGGAGTGGGACGTCAACGCGCCCCCGGGTCCTTCAGAGACGGTCTCAATCTCGGTGAGCGAGGGCACCTGGATGAGCGTCGACGTCTCTCCGGACGGGGAGCGTCTGGTCTTCGACCTGTTGGGGGACCTGTACCTTCTGCCTGCGTCTGGGGGCGAGGCGGTGGCGTTGACCCGGGGGATGGCCTGGGACATGCAGCCGCGGTTCTCCCCTTCCGGCGATCGGATCGTGTTCACCAGCGATCGGGGTGGCGGTGACAACCTCTGGATCCTCTCGTTGGAGGATGCGAGCGAGCCCACCCAGGTCAGCGAGGAGTCTTTCCGCCTGTTGTCGAGCCCGTCGTGGCATCCGTCGGGCGACTACGTCGTCGGCCGGAAGCACTTCACCGGCACCCGGAGCCTGGGGTCGGGCGAGATGTGGCTGTACCCGGTCGATGGCGGGCCGGGCATCGGGCTGACCAAGAAGCCCAACGCGCAGCAGGACGCGGGCGAGCCGATCTATTCGCCGGACGGCCAGTATCTGTATTGGTCTCAGGATCTGACCCGCGGCCCGACCTTCCAGTACAATAAGGATCCGAACCCGGGCATCTATGGGATCAAACGCCTGGAGGTGAAGACGGGCGAGATCGAGCGGGTGACCGGTGGCGCGGGGGGTGCGGCCCGACCGACGCCGAGCCCGGATGGTGAGCGTCTCGCGTTTATCCGGCGGGTCCGGGACAAGACGGTCCTCTATGTTCGGGATCTGGCTTCGGGCCAGGAGCGGCCCATCTGGGACCGCCTGGACCGGGACATGCAGGAGACCTGGGCGATCCATGGGACGTACCCGACGATGGCCTGGTTTCCGGACGGGCAGTCCCTGGCGGTGTGGGCCGAGGGCGGGCTGTGGCGGGTTCCCCTGGACGGCGCGGCGTCGCCCATCCCCTTCACCGTCGAAGACACCCGGGAGATTCGAACCGCCCACCGCACAGCGGTGGAGGTCGCGCCGGAGGCCTTCGACGTGAAGATGCTTCGGGGCGCCCGGGTGTCTCCCGATGGTTCTCAGGTGGTGTTCCAGGCGCTGGGACAGCTGTATATCGCCGACACACAGGGCGCGCGTCCGCCGCGGCGGTTGACGCGGGACAGCGGCCGGGTCGAGCAGGATCCATGGTGGAGCCCGGACGGTCGCTCGGTGGTGTATGTGACCTGGGATGACGAGGACTTCGGCGATGTGCGTCGGGTGTCGTCGCGCGGAGGGCGGGGTCGTCCCCTGACCACGGAGCCCGGTCACTACCGCCGCCCGGTGGTCGCTGCAGATGGCACGATCTACGCCGAGAAGATCCGCGGTGGACGGCTCCGGAGCCCGCTGTATAGCAGCGACACCGGCATCATCGCCATCGACCGCCGGGGCGCGGTCTCCCTGGTGAGCGAGGATGGCTACAGCGTGCAGCTGACCGACGACCCCGAGCGAATCTTCTACCAGGACTACGGCGACGAAGGGTCCACA
>JBCBLB010000728.1:0-4677 GCA_038520555.1 Myxococcota bacterium
CGCCCTCGCCCGCGAAGAGAAGCAAGCGAG
Source organism: Myxococcota bacterium (assembly GCA_038520555.1). Classification (GTDB taxonomy): domain Bacteria; phylum Myxococcota_A; class UBA796; order UBA796; family UBA796; genus JBCBLB01. The sequence goes on from JBCBLB010000728.1 coordinate 31, forward strand.
GGCGGCCAGAGTGGCCCGCGCAGACTGTCTGGGTGCTGTGTCATCACAGGCGTGGTTGTCCGAGGTGGGAGCGTCCCTGGAGGTGAGTCCGTGTTGAGCCAGTGTTGAGCCATTTGATTCGATGGATTTCGCTTACGCTGCATTTGAGATTGGGAGATGGCCTGATCGGGTTCGCGCTTACGACGGCCTCCACTCCTGTGTCATGTGGTCGTTCGTGACTGTACAAAGAGAGGAACGATGCTCGTGTTATTCTGGCTGGCGTCAGCGGCGCTCGCAGATGATGGGCAGGTGCCCCTGGGCGCCGGTCAGCCGGGATGTACGGCTGTATCCCCTGCGCAGTGTGTTATCGCTGCTCCCGGCGCCTACTTCATCGAAGAGCCGCTCGCTGCGGTCGGTGGTTCGCCTGCGCTCCGTATCGACGGCGCAGCTGGCGCTACACATGTCTCTATTGATCTGAACGGTCATACGATCCAGGGTTCGCCGACGAGGGCTGCGATCGATATGGTCGATGTTACCTCTGTGCGCCTGTATAATGGTGAGCTCGTCGGTGGACATCGTGGCCTTCAGGGGACGATCACCCACGACGGAGCGGTCGTCCTGGATCGATTGTCGATCCGCTCCCCTGCTACCGATGGTGTCCACCTCCAGCCGACAGCGATGGGCACGTACGCTGCGCGGATCGATGAGGTCAGCGTGGCCGGAGCAGGAGAAGACTGTGTGGAGCTCACCGGCGTAAGGGGACTGTTGATGCGCGATCTGATCGCGACGCAGTGCGGTCAGAACGGAGCGGTGCTGCGCGGCTCAGATTTCAAGGTGGAGCGTCCGGTCATCATGGGACACGCAGGGTTCGGCTTGAACGTCTACGATTCGTTCAGTGTATACGTCACCGGCGCCGCGATTCACACCCGATCTGACGGCGCGGGCGGATTCTTCATGAACGGGAGCGGTAACAGCGCCGGTGAGCTGGTGCTGGCACACAACGCGTTCTCTGGCGGTGCGGCTGGGATTCACCTGATCAACGTCCAGAATTTTGTCCTGCTTCAGAACACGACGAACGGGGCGGGTAGCGGTGTCCTGCTCAGTAACGCTCAGCAGGGCGTTATCCGGAATCATTCGGCTTCAGACAACGACTTCGGGCTGAAGGTGTCGGGCTCCGGCAATGTCTTCACTCACACCTCGCTGTTCCAATCCAACATCAACGACTGCGCGGGCGCAGGACCTGCCGGCGTCTATGCGAACAACATCCCTGGGGGCTGCCCCTGAGAGGCTGCGCCGATCGAACTGTATGAGGATCCCATGCTATTGATGATGTTCCTGCTCAACCCCCAGGCCGCCGCCGACGACGGGCAAACGTTGCTCGTCGTCGGCTCCCCGCCGTGCGTGTCGACGTCGCTGTCGGACTGTGAGATCACTACGGACGGGAGCTTTTTCCTTGGCGCCTCGTTCACCTCTTCTGCGACGCACGCGATTCTTATCCGCGCGCCTCATGTCAGCCTCGATCTGAACGGGCATACGATCGCGCACTCCGGTTCGGGGGCGGCGATCCGGATCGGTTCACCGACCCCGACGACCCGCACCGTCGTCCGAAACGGTCACATCCATGCCACGACCGGTATACTCGCTGATGTCCGCAGCGCGCGCATCGAAGGGGTGCAGATCACCGGCGCACAGCGCGGGATCATCGTCGATCATCTCGACGAAGGGACCATCGACATCGTCGAGAACGTGGTGATCACGGACGGTTCGACCGGCGCTGTGGGGGTCGAGGTGATCGGAGACTGTACGTTCTTCGACGGCTGTGACACCAGCGTACGGATGGAGGGCAACGTCCTGACCGGTGGCGAACTGGCGGCCGCTCACCTCCGCGGAACCACGGCTCGGATCGACAGCAACGTGCTCAAAACTAACGAGGTGGCTTCATCCGGGCCGGTGCTCGCGATGATGGGCGGCGTCGGCTCGCTGATCGAGGATAACCTCCTCCACGGCCGATTGGGTGGCGGCGCATGCATCGAGAACGAGCTTGCGAACGACCCCCTCAATATCCACGACACCATGATCACGGACAACGCGATGATGAGCTGTAATCATGGGGTCGCCCTGACATCCGCGGAGCGGATCACGTTGTTACGCAACTACACACTTAACCCCAACCTTACCGCCTACTCCTTCTCTAACTCCAGCGACATCTCCGCGACCTTCAATTTCGTGACTGACGCGAACTTATACCAGACCATGTCGTCTACAACGTCGATCTTTCGGCTGGGATCATGGGGCGGTGGGGGCGAGGGCACACCCGGCGGCAGCTCGGTCACGGTCTCCGGTAACCTGGGAGCTCCCTGATGTTTTCTTCCAACCGGTCGCTCGCGCTGGCCTGTTTGGTCTTGTTCATTCCGCGGCTCGCGTCCGCTGAAGAGGGGCAGACGCCCATCACCAGCCTCCCAGCCGTCATCACCACAAACGGGTCCTTCTTCCTCGATAGCAGCATCGCGGGGACGTTCGTCCATACCGGCCCCGACCCGGCGATCACGATCCAGAGTGGCGTGAAGTATGTCTCGATCGATCTGACAGACCACATCATCCTCGTTGATCCCTCGGGAGAGGGGATCTTCTTCGAAGATACGACGCACGCTCGGGTCCGCAACGGCGCGATAATCGGCGGTCAGCACGGAGTGAATTGGGAGTATCTGTCGCCCTCACCGTCCACCGGGAGCAGCCCGCGCCATCTGCTCATCGAAGACTTCGCGGCGTTGGATATGGACTATACCGGAGTTCGTTGGAAAGGCATCGCAGCGCCCGGTGAAGAGTTCCCCGGTCGAGAGGGGCGGCTGGTTATCAACGATCTGGTGACCGGTCGGACCACATCCGAAGTACTCCCCATCGGGATCGACGTGGAGCGGGCCAGTATGGTCTGGGTGGACACGTTCGGCAGCCACGAGAACAGTCGACACCTTATCCTCGAGGATACCTTCGACGTCAACCTACGGGGGCACATCTGGAACAACCCCAACGCGTTCGGCGGGATCCCCTCAGTGCAGATCAGAGACGGGTTGCCCGTGGTGCGGATGCAGAGCATCACCGCGGCTTCAATGGTCCACGAGCAGACCTTCGTCCCGTTTCTCGATCTGTTCGAGAGCGTCGACCTGTTCATGAGGATGGTGAACCTGTCGGCGACCACGTCCGCGAAGCTGGAGTCGATCGAGGGTCACCTGGCCTGGAACGCCTTCAGCCGCCTGGATCTCGGGGACGCGATGCCACTGTATGTTCATTTCAACACGTTCATGGTGGGCTTCACCGATCTCTACCCCTGGCCCTCACAGGTGATCTGGTCACGAAACTCCTGTCCGATGCAAGTTCGTCCGGATTGTTGGGATTGGTCGGTTACCTGGGGTCTTGAGCCGCCTGCCCCTGTGAGCGACGCTTCTCCTTACAACAACATCCCCTGATCGGGAGGCCCTCATGCGTGGTCGCTTTCTGCTCCCCCTGCTCTGGCTCCCCGGTAGTGTCGCCTTCGCGAACGAGGGCGTCACTCTGGTGGATTTCTCTTCCACTGGGCCGACCTCTGGTACCGGCTGGAGCTGCACCCCTACAGCCGGCTGTACGATCAGCGCCTCAGGATCGTATGCGCTGTCTACGGGGTTTTTCCTCGCGTCGTCCAGCCCCGCCTTCCGGATCCAGGTCCCCGGCGGCCGGGTCTCGCTCAACCTCAACGGACACTTCATCGAGAACACAGACACCGGCGCTGCGCTGTTCGCCAGCGACCTGAGCCGCCTGTCTGTGCGGAACGGTTTCCTCAGTGGCGGTGAAGTCACGCTTGACGTCGACGGCCGCTCTGATTGTGAAGTCCAGCTCGAGAGCCTCGATATACAATCCTCAAGCTTCGTCGCCATCTATCTGCTCGCCGGGAGCATCAGCGAGCTATGCTCGGGCACGAGCTGTGAGGCGGTTCTTCGGATGCGCAAGGTGTTCACGAGCCCGACCGAGGGCGCGGCGCTCCGGGTAGAGGGGTTCGGTGCCGCGTCGATCCAGGACTCCCATCTGGCGGGCGCCGGTGTGTACGCGTTCGACACCGCAGCCGTCCAGGCGACAGCCGCCCAGATCTCTTCGTCGTGGTTCGCGGGGAACTCCGGCACCGGCGGCTTACGCATCTGGGCAGACAGCGCGAACATCCAGCGAAACGACGTCGCTGGCGGGGGGATACACCTCTCCGACCTCGACTCGGCCTTCGTCCGGTGGAACGATGTCCGCGGAGGCGCCGCAGGCATCGACGCATACAATACACGCGGGGTGTTCGTCGAGAACCTGGTCTCTGACGCCATCACCGGCTTCGCGCTCACCGATCCGGGGAGCCTCCTTCTCCGCAACATCGCTCACAACAACACCACAGGCATCGCGATCGGGTCACCGCCAGGCAGTGAGTTCCGCGTTCGGATGGTGGGCAACCGGTTCGAGCAGAACACCACCCCGTGTACCAGCTGTTTGTCCCCCTTTTATGGCCCGACCAACCGGCCCTGAGCGGAACCGGACGGCCTGATCAGCAGCCCCTGAGGGCGGGCATGATCCGCACAACCACGCAGCCCACCATAGAGAAGGGCGGTCTCTACTGAGAGGCCGCCCTGCATTTCCGTATCGGTCCTGGGACGATGAGCC
>JBCBLB010000252.1:0-12436 GCA_038520555.1 Myxococcota bacterium
ATCACCATCCCAGAGCCGCCGCCGCCGCCGCCGCCGGAACCCGAACCGGAGCCGGAACCCGAGCCGGAGCCGCCGCCTCCGGAGCCGCCGCCAGAGCCAGAGGTCATCCCCGCCGAGCAGCTTGTGCCCGACACCGTCGCAGAGGCTCCGCCGGACACACCGCCGCCGGAGGTCCCTGCAGAGGCGCCGGTACAGGGGTTGTCGAAGACCTCGTTCGCAGAGTCAGGCAACACCGGCCTGAGCCTTCGGGCAGGGACCACACTCCAGACGAGCGCCGCCAACCGTTCGCTCTCTGAACCGATCGACCGGCCGGAGGCGATCGCATGGTCTGATGCGCCCCGTCGGCCTCGCTGCCGGGTGCCACAGGTTGTGGTTCCAGACGCGGTCATCGCCGCAGGCGCAGAGGGCGAGGTCCATGTCCGCTTCAACATCGACGCCACCGGCCAGATCAACGACGTCCGGGTGGTCCAGGGCCTGATGCCCGCCGCCGACGCCGCCTGCGCCCAGGCCTGGGCGCGGAGCCGATGCCGACCGGCCCGTCGCGGGAAGACCCCCGTCGCGGTGACCGACATGCCCCACACCTGCCTGTTCCGAGCGGTGGACTGATATGCTGATGTTCCTGATACCCGCGGCCTTCGCACAGGAAGCGCCGCTTGAGCTGACAGAGGCCCCGACGCTGGCCACCCTCGCCGAGGCGGTCTACCCGCCCGCGGCGGCCGGAGCGGGTTTAGAAGCCGATGTTCTTCTTCTCATCGAGATCAACGAAGAGGGTCAGGTGACCCGTGCCGAGGTCGTCGAGCCGGTCGGAGATGGCTTCGACGAGGCGGCCCAGGCGGCGCTGCTGCAGAGCCGGTTCACCCCTGCCCGCACCGAGGCGGGCCCTGTCACCGTGGTCGTCGAGTTTACCTATCGGTTCTCGCTGGCCGAGCCCGTGCCTGCCGCCCCCAACCTGAGCGGCGTCGTACGGCAGAAAGGGACCCGGATCCCGCTCGCCGGGGTCGAGGTCCAGGTCGAGGTCCAGGTCGAGGCAGACGGCGCCCGGTATCGGGCCGTGACCGACGAAGCGGGTCGTTGGGAGCTGGCGGGGCTGCCTGACGGGGAAGCGAGCGTCCGCAGCGTCTTTCCCGGCCATGACGACGCACGGACAACCGTCGCGGTGCGGGCCGGCGAGCGCGCGGAAGTGCAGCTGTGGATGCGCGCCGAGAGCTACGCCGAGACGGTCGCGGTGGGCCTGTACAGCCGAGAAGAGGAGGTCGTGGTCACCCGCCACTCCGTCTCTATGGAAGAGGCTCGGGCGGTCCCCGGGACCCTGGGCGACCCGCTGCGGGTCATCCAGAACCTTCCCGGGGTCGCGCGCCCCGGATTTGCCAGCGGTGAGCTGATCATCCGGGGCGCCAACCCAGAAGACAGCCGCGTCTTCATCGATGGAATCGAAGTGCCCATCGTCTATCACCTCGGCGGCTACCGCTCGGTGATCCCAGCGGGCATGGTCGCACAGATCGACTACCTCCCTGGCAGCTACCCGGTCCGATACGGCCGCGGCGGCGGCGGTGTGGTGGATATCCATACCACCACGCCGACCAACGACACCTGGCAGCTCGACTGGCGGACCGACATCCTGGACTCTGGCGCGTTCGCCTCTGGCAAGGTCGGGAACGTGGGGGTCGCGTTCGGCGCGCGCAGCTCGTATCTGGACCTCTTCCTGCCGCTGTTTACCGACAGCAGCACGCCCTCCATCAGCCCATCCTGGATCGACTATCAACTCAAGCTCTCTGGCCAGTTCGGGGCCAACCGCTGGTCGGTGTTCCTGTTCGGCCTGGAGGATGAGCTGGAGATCACGGTGCCAGAAGACTTCGGGGACGCAGAGGGGTTCAACGGCGGGCTCAGCAACGCCTATGGCTCTCACCGACTCGTCGGGAGCTGGCAGCGAGCGCTCTCGGAGTCGGCGAACGTCCAGCTGCAGCCTTCCGTGGGCTGGGATCGCGAGCTGGCAGACGTGGGCTCTGCGATTGAGTTGGACGAGGAGAACATCCGGCTCGGGCTGCGTGGGCGGCTGACCTGGACCCCGACCACACACCTCCAGCTCGTGCCGGGTATCGACATGGCCGCCTTCACATATGACACCTCGACGGGCATCGCCGAGTTCGCCTCCACCGGTGGACCGACCGCCACCGGTGAAGACGCGATCTCAGAGGGTGAAGCGCAGTCGATCGATGAGACCGGCTGGGTCTATGCGCCCGATGTCTTCCTGGAGGCCCGCTGGCGGCCGCTGTCAGACCCGGAAGCCCTGGTCATCCAGCCAGGACTGCGGCTGGTCACCGTGGGCATCAATGACACCCCGCTGGCGATCGCATGGGACCCCCGCCTGGCCGTGCGATGGTCCGCATGGGAGGGCGGCACCCTGAAAGGCGGCACCGGCCTGCACCACCAGGGCCCGCAGGATCGGATCCTCGCGCTGAGCGGAGACGACGCGCTCGGCTTCGAGCGGACCTGGTCCAGTGAGATCGGCGTCGAGCAGCGCTTTGGGCAGATCGGCAGCATCAGCCTCACCGGCTTTCATCGAGAGACCGACAATCGCTTCGTCCCCAACCCCGACCTCGAAAACCCGGAAGAAGATCCCATCTTCCTCGCCCAGGGCCTGGGACGCAGCAACGGTTTGGAGATTCTGGCCCGCAAATCGCCGGTCGGGCCGCTGTCTGGATGGGTGAGCTACACGCTGTCACGCAGCGAGCGGCTCGATGACCCCGATGATCCGGACGCGGACTGGATACTGTTCGACTTCGACCAGACCCATATCTTGACCGCGACGGCGACCTGGCGGCTGCCGTATGATGTGATCGCTTCCGGGCGCTACCAATACATCAGCGGCAACCCCACCACCGCCTACGAAGGTGGCATCGTCGACCTGGACTCCGGCCAGTTCACCGGCGTCCTGTCTGGCGATGAGAACGGCGAGCGTTTGCCCGCATACAGCAGCCTTGACCTCCGCCTGGCGAAGCTATGGACCTTCAAACGATGGCAGATTGAAGGCTTCGTGGACCTCCTCAATGTCGTCCGAGGAGAAAACCCCGAGGGCGAGATCTGGGCATACGACTATTCGACCTCAACGTATATCAGCGGCCTGCCGTTCATTCCCAGTGTCGGCTTCGACGCAAAGGTGCGATTCTGATGCTGCTTATGATGGCCCTGTGGGGCTGCACCACCACAGACCTGCCTCAGGAGTCCGCGCTGGATAGGCTTCGCCTCCTGGGCGCCCAGGCGGAGCCCGCAGAACCCCGCCCCGGCCAGGGGGTTACACTGCGCTCTTTGAGCTGGTCGGCCGCCGGAGACGTGGGCGTGGTCTGGGAGCTGTGCACCACGTTGGCGTGTCCCAGCACGACGTGGCGCGACGATCCCGAAGCGCTCCTGGACGCTGGGGTGGTCGACGTGGAAGATGGCATCATCGGCCTGGAGCCCGATGCTCCGCCTGCCGCTGTCGTGCCTGATGGCCTGCTCGACGCGCTCGATGCGGATGAACGTCAGGAAGGCGTGGTGGTCACCTTCGGCCTGGCGGCCACTGATGGCGATGAGGTCGAGTGGGGCCAGAAGGTCCTCCCGGTCAGCGAAGCCCAGACGCCCAACAACAATCCAGTGCTGGTGGGCATCACCATCGATGAAACGGAGACGGTCCTGGATGGAGAGGCGATCTCCGTCGACGCCGAGGTCGAGGTCAGCCTGGCGCTGCTCGACGAAGATGACATCGTCGAAGACTATCTGTTCACCAACAGCGACGGCGAAGCCGAAGAACGGACAGAGTCGCTTCAGGTCTCGTGGTACACCGACCTGGGAACACTCGATCAGTCACGCTGGACCCCTGCGGCCGGAAGCGGTGAACTGATCGTCGTGGTTCGAGATGGCCGCGGCGGGACGGGCTGGATGGTGTTCAATGTCGAGACGCGATGACCAGACTTTCTATAGGGAAAATTAAGATGCAACGACTCTTACTGGTCGAAGACGACGAGCGGCTTCGAGAGATGTTGGCAGAGTATTTCTCCGAGTCTGGCTTCCAGGTCGATGGGGTCGCGCGCGGGGATCAGGCGATCGATCGCATCCTGACGACGACGCCCGATCTGGTCATCCTGGACATGATGCTGCCGGGCCTGAACGGGATAGGCGTCCTGCACGCCGTGCGCCACCGATATCCGGGTCAGATCCTGATGATGACTGCGCGCCGTGGGGACCTGGATCAGGTGGGCGGGTTGGAAGCGGGGGCGGACGACTATGTCATCAAGCCGTGCAAGCCGCGGGTGCTGCTCGCCCGGGTCCGCGCGCTGATGCGACGCTCGCAGCGGCGCGCCGAACCGAAGACGCCCGACGATCGGCTACAGCGTGGGCAGCTCGTCGTCGACCGCGGTCTGCGCAAAGTCTTGATCAACGGCACCCCACAGGCGATGACGACCACCGAGTTTGAGCTGCTCTGGTCGCTGGCGTCTCGCAGCGGCGAAGTGGTCAGCCGGGATGTCTTGTTCACCGAGGTCCGCGGCGTTCCCTACGACGGCCAGGATCGGAGCATCGACATCCACATCAGCCGGCTGCGAAAGAAGCTGTCGCGCGCGGGGCTTCACCATCCGAGCATCGTCGCGGTCCGCGGCGAAGGGTACCAGCTCACCCGCGCAGAGGAGCGGTGAGATGCGCGCCCTGGTCTTGCGGGCCATCGCCTGGATGCTGTTGGCCAGCTTCGCCACGACCCTGCTCGGGGAGATCTATTCATCAACGATCCGCTTCAACGAAAGCAAAGGTCGCATCTCGATGATGATGGAGCTGTGCCTGGAGGACACGCTGATTACGCTCGACAATGCGCCGGTTCACGCCCGGCCCCAGGTGTTGGAAGCCGAGCCGCGGCTGCTGCAGATCGCAACGCTGGTCGAACGCGACGCGCTGCCATCGACCTTGAAGCCCAACGTGGTCAACAGCCGGCCGATCTGGGCGGAGCGGGGCACGTTCTGGTTCGGTCTGAGCAACAATCAGCTCCTGTCTATCCAACCGGTGACGGCACCGGGGAGATACTATCTGGACCCGGTGTTCCTGCTCTCGACCGTGCTGGGGATGTCCACCCTGGTCAGCGTCGCCATTGTGCTGCCGGTCGCTCGGCGCCTACGGCGACTGACCCAGGCGAGCCGCCGGGTGGCGATGGGCGATCTGAGCACCCGGGTCAACGATCCCCAACGAGACGCGATCGGCGAGCTGGCCTGCCAGTTCGATGTAATGACAGAGGCCATCGACCAACAACAACGAGAACGCGAAGCCTTCTTCCACGCGATCGCCCACGAACTGGGCACCCCGCTGAGCCGGATGGAGCTGAGCCTGACGCTGTTATCCAGCGCCCGCGCGCCCGACGATCGCCAGCGCCATACCCAGGCGTTGCAGCGCGAGGTTGATGAGCTGTCCAGCTTGACCACAGAGCTGTTGGACTGGGTTCGTGAGGAACGCAGCGTCACGTTGAAACCCGAACACTTTGACCCAATCGTCGTGTTGGATGATCTGATCGCGCGCAATCAGCAGGAGGGGGTGACCCTGACCCGTACCGGCATCGCGTCTGCTGAGCTGTGGGGGGAGCTTCGGGGGTTCAACCGAGCGCTCGATAACATTATTCGCAACGCGGTCTATTACGCCGCATCAGAGGTTCGGGTGACGGTGACCCGAGACGATGCGCTGGACATCACGATCGAAGATGACGGCCCCGGGATCGCACCGGCAGATCGAGAGCGGATCTTCGAGCCATTCACACGCCTCGATCCGAGTCGAAATCGAAGCTCTGGCGGTTCGGGGCTGGGTTTGTCGATTGTGAAGCGCATCCTCGACCGCCATCATGGCCAGATCTGGGTCAGCCGCTCCGCTCAGCTTGGCGGAGCCGCCTTTGTGATCCGATGGCAGAAGCCGGGCACACCTCCGGCGGTTTGACCGATCACGCCTCTGCACAGCCGATCTCGCCCCCATGTCGCGACAGGGTTTAGACATTCTATAGAAAGCGCACTCCATACGTCAGGAATGTGGCTGAAGACCACAACCCACCCCTGACTGAGAGCGCCATGTCCATTCTCCTGTTTTCTCTCGTCTTCACGGTCCCGATGGTCTCTGCGCGAGGCACCCGACTGCTCGGCGCCGCCGACCTCTGTAACGATCCCACCAGTCATTGGAGCACCTCTGCTATGACCGCCACTACCTGCTGGCCAACCACATCTCGACGGACTTCTTCGTCATCCAGGACCAGTGGGACCCCAACCCGGGACACTGCCGGAGCAGCCTGGCAGAGCACCTGCCCCGCTATCGCGATCCCACCACACCGCTGACCTATGACTGCGGCACCTATGGAGACCCCTCCGTCGCCAACGACTTCGGCGATCAGATCGATGACCAGGCCATGCAGATCGCCGCGTTGTATGGCAACTCTCAGATCGGCCTGGGGCTTGATCCTTCTGACACGCCGACCCGCTTCTTTGTCAGCACCGAGTGCAACGCCCATGTCCTCCTGCTGAGCTCAACGTCCCTCGATGTCACCCTGGAACACACCACCGCGCCCGACCGGACGGTCGGCGGGCTGCTTGAGATGTGGTCGACGACCATGATGGGGAGCGGGACCTGGGCGCAGATCAACCCCCGCAACGGATATGAGACCGATCCGAGCACCTGTTTTTGATTGAACCAGGACCCCGACCCCCTGGGCAGGACACGCTCAGTCGCGGAGGCTGTCCCACTCTTCGGGGGCGTTGATCATCGCATCGAGCCACGCCGCAGGGGTCCGGTCTTCGATATCGATGAATTGGAACGCTGCCCAGGCCATCACCGTGTGATTGCCGCCGTTGTAGATGAAGCTCTCGAAGCGTCCGGGGTAGGTGCGCTCATAGAAGTCGGCCTCCCCCAGCAGTGCGTCTTCATATTTCCCAGGTTGGAGCCCCATCCCCAGATAGGTGCGGATCACCACATCGGTCTTGCTTGAGATGAGGGCCATCCGCAGCCCGGGATCTTCCTGGAAGAGATAGTCCCACACCCAGGTCAGGTGATCCGAGGGGGCGCAGTCCACCGCCGCACAGGCGGCGTCCAGGTAGCCCTCCATGCCAAAGTCATTGGCGAGGAGGTCGATAAACTCCGGCTCACCCGGCTTGCCCAGCAGCGGGCCGGCGTCGTTCACCGCGAGGATCTCTGCGTCGGGGTAGACCATCCGTGCGAGGGCAGTGGCGAACGGCGTGCCATAGCCGCCCGCCGATGAGCCGGTGATCACGACACGCTGTGGGTTGGGAAAATCCTGAACGGCCACATCGAGGGCCGCGCTCAGGTTCTGCAGCCCGCGCTGTTCCTCGGTGTCCCCAGAGTGAAGCGCCCCATCACAGTAAGGGACATACACCACATTCCACGCGGCGAAGGGGTTGTCTGCGTCGGTGTGATCCAGCGAACCGCCCGCCTGACCCCAGGTATCGGCGGTCGACTGAGAGAGGTCAATGTCCGCAGCATCCGAGGTGAGGCCGCCGCCTTCGAGAGCGATCAACAAGTCTTCCGCGCCCATATCTCGCGTCGCCGCCCGGTAGACGCTCCCATCACGGCACAGCGGGCCGGCATCTTCCGACCAGACGTATTCCATGGCAAGCGCATCGTCCGGATTCTCTGTGCCCTCAGGCACGGGCTTTCCAAGATACTGATCGAGCCCCGCTGCCCGAAGCGCATCATACGGCAGCGGTGCATCCTCATCTGGATCTGGCAGGCCCTGATCAGGCTCCTCCTCGTCGGGATCTTCTTGAGACGATTCGTCTTCCGTCACGCGGTCGTCTTCGGCTTCTTCATCATTGGAGACGTCGTCGGTGATCGGGGTGGTCACCGCTTGCGTGTCACAGGCTGAGAGGCCACAGACCAGAAGCGCGATACGCCAGGAAGACATCGGAACTCCACATTGAACGAAGGCTGAGGATCGTTAACAGAACGCTCTTCTGGCGTAGCACAATCAAAACGCCAACCTTGCCTGACCTTGCGCCGCTCCCAGAACGTAAGGTTTCGCTCGATGTTCATCAGCAGGCGGTCAGCATGTTCCCAATATGGGCGCAGATCCTTCAGTCGATCGGACAGAGGCCGTATACGAAGGGGCCACCGGGAACAAACGCGAGCACGCCGAGGATGTGTCCGGTGCACTCGTATGAAAACGTCAGCTCTACCGCAGCGGATGGAGACGGCGTGGGTGGGAGCTGAACGGCGTCGGTGACCTGACCCAACGTGGAATACTCGATATCATGATCGGACAGGGGGGGGTCTTGGAGGAGCCGCGCCTGAATCTGATGACTCCCGACGGTGCTCGTGATGACCCGAAGGTTGGCTGGAACGTTCACCAGAGAGACCCGAAGTACGGTGCGACCATCACGACTGGTGGCGGCCATCGCGGTGATGGCCAGCGAAGTGCCAGAGTGCTGGCAGATGGGCTCCTCGGCCTGCCAGCCACGCCACAACCACTCTGATCGGCCGTGCGCATCGAAGGTTCTCATCGGATCGCCGCTGATGAAGACTTCCAGGACCGGCCGCCCATCCGGCCCCAGGTGTTGCCGCACGTTGCCGTCAAAATCGACAGCGACGTCATCCTGGTCGCTGGTGACGTACAGCTCTTCGGCCTTTGCCAGGATCATCATCACATACACTTCGGGCGTCGAGAGCACCTGTTGGAAACGCGCAGCGTCATACCCATCGGCCTCAATCAACAGATCACACCGACCCGCCATGACCGTGAGCGTCGCCTGGGCGTCGGGGCAGTCTGCGATCTCCACCAACAACCGGTCGTCGTCTTGTACGTCGGTGATGCGGAGGTTCTTCAGCGCACAGAACCCCGCGAACGAATCGATCAGCTGAATGGTGAGGGTTACCATTGTGTATGCATCATGTTGTGTTTGATTCTCAGGGAAGATTACACCTCGTTCTGGGGATCTTGAAGATACCATATTCTCCCGGGGAAGCCCCGAACGGTTCCCTTGAAAAAGATGGACTGAAGCCTTCTTGCTGACATGCCGAAGGATCGGGAGAGGGTCCGATGCTTGTCACACACCACTACACCGTCCCCGCCCCGCCGGATGTGGCGCTCGCCGTTCACCGAGACGAGGCCGCGCAGTACGGCGGGCGCTTCCCAGGCGTCGCGTCGGTCTCGATCGATCCCCCGCGATGTACGCCAGATGGCCTGCACATCTCGCAGCACTGGCGCGGAGATCGGAGCATCATCCCCGCCCCGCTTCGGCCGCTCATCGCGACAGAAGGGTTTCGCTGGCGTATCGACACGTGCTGGGAAGGGAGCGCCTGTGACTGGAGGCTCACGGTTCCCGGCCTGGGACCGTCTCCGCTCATCCAGGGACGCTATGTCTTCCTGCCAGCGCCTGGGGGGACCCGGGTCTCGCTCTGCGCAGAGCTGCTCTTCTCTCCAGACACCGTCCGCCGGCACCTTGGAGTGGCCCGATGGCAGATGTGGCTGCTCCAGGTGGTTGAGCAGTTTGTACGAATGTTGTTTTCGGCCGTTCTGGAGCACAGCGCCCAGGTGATCTGCGCTCACCTCGTGAACAAGACCGCCGCTGCATAACCGTCGGTCTTCGCGGCTGGCATCGGCGATGGCTCCCCCAGAAGGCTTCGTGGATGTCCTCGTAGCCCGCGTTGTGGTGTCTTCGAGGTCGCTCAGCAGCTGGCGCGCAGCATCAGACAGCCACCCATGATCGCGTCGTCCCGCTGTTCAAGCGGAAGGTTTGCCGCGGATTGGTCGATAGAGAGCGCATGGTGGTATCGGGCGTCTATTGGTTTGGATCGCAAGGCAACCGCAGCCATGTGTCTGTGTTCGTTCAAACCAATTCAATTCAACGGTCATCGTCCAGATCGAGCGGACAGCACGCGCTACAGGATCAGCGCTTGCCCCCTGGAGGTTCTGGATGTCGAAGATCGAAACGCCCGGTCAACATAGCGCCGCCTGGATCGCGCAGGCCTACCTCTCGTTCGCAGTCGCCTTCACTGTCACAGCGATCGGGATCGGGTACCTGCCCGTAGATGTCTGGATCAAAGCGTTTCTGGGGATGGGCCTGCTGTTCACGGTAGGCTCCACCGTCAGCCTCTCCAAAACCCTGCGCGATCTCCATGAAGAGAAGAAGCTGACCTCTCGCCTTGATGAAGTAAAGATCCAGCGCATGTTGGCGGAGCACAACCTCGCCGAGCCCTGATGCGCGGTCAGCGGGACGGCAAGACGTTGGAGTTGGCGCCGATTGTGCTTCAGTTGCTACAATGGTTCGTCTCACATCCCTACCTTCAGCTGAGGATGTCGTGGGGGCTTCTGCGTGGTCTGATGTGGTGTATACGCCGGCCTCTGCCCAGGAGGCGTTGGTGGAGTTGCAACGCCAGCTTCTCGACACCGGGCGGTTTTACTGGGACGACGATCAGGGACCGCGGCCCATCTCCATGGCCGCGATGCGTCGGACCGTGACAGAGGACGGCACCCACTCCGCGTTGGATGTTCGATTTACAAGTGATGATCCGTATGATCTCCCGCTTGACGCATCGCGGCTACAAGCCATCATCGCTGTGGCGAGTGAGCGGTGTCATCCTGGCACAGCCGACTTCTACCGGACCGCGTTATCCTTCGTGGTGTCCCAGGGGTGGATCAGCCAGCAGGCCTGTGATGAAGCAGCGGCCGAGATGGAGAAACCACAGGGCGATCAGGTGGCGCTGTTTCCGGCGTACTGGCCGATCCCGAGGCCGCGTTGGTGGAGCCGGTTGCTTGCCGTGCGAGCCGTGCCCTGGTCCCGATCGCGGCTGAGGAAGGCCTTTGGAACCGAGCTGCCCTCATATGCGCAGGTCAACGCCCTCGGCCCGATGCCAACGGAGCGAGGACAGGCCATCTGGATCCGCTTCCACGAAACGCTTCATGGAGAGGAGCTGATCGGCTACTACTTCGCTGGCATCACCGGAGATTAACAAGGACACAATTCCACACGCACGATCGCGCTCTGTGGGTTCGTTGGGTTCAACTGCGCTTCTCTCGGTCTTCCTGGATGATGGGGGGGGGTGGTCGCCGGGATGGTGAGCTGGTGTGGGCCCTGTCCGGAGCTTCGGGTCGCGCACAGGACCAGGCCCGGTCTTGACGTTCGGCTCGCCGATTCGGAGGGTGGCATCTCGCGGATACGGGTCTATGCCGCCGGCGTCTGCGCGCGGGTTGGGGCCGATTCAGGGAACCGGTGTCCCCGAGAGATGACCGCGATCTCCGATCACTGCCCAGCGGTGTTCGACATCACCACTCGCTAAACAACAACGTGCTTACCGCGTTCCTACACAACACAGCGAAGACGGCCGAAACCGCATACACCCTGACGTGTCTACCATTTCGGAGGTCTATATGCTTTTCCGACACGCCGCCATCGTCGCGCTCTTCTGGATTTGTGCATGCACAGGCGCGTCCGATCCAGAGACCGCTCCATCTGAACCGATCACGGACACCGAAGACCAGCAACGAGACGGCGAAGATACCGACGGTGAGGATACCGACGGTGAAGATACCGACGGTGAGGATACGGATGCGGAAGACCCGGGCACCGATACTGATGACGATGACTCGGCCGCTGAGGAAGATGACAGCGGAGATGTTCCGTGTGACCTTGAAGACGTCGAGCGGGCGCCGGGCAACAATTGGTCGGACAGCTACTCGGTGGATGGGAAATGCTACTGTGCGACCACCTATGACCACAACATCGCAGATATCGAGGTAAACACCCCAGCTGGGGTTCGGACGGTTCGCCAGATCTGTGAGGCGATCGGTCCGGGTCCTGGACAGGGCGACAACCCCGTCTACAACGATGTGCAGTGTGGCAACGGCCCGGCCAACGACGCCGGGGATGAGGACTGGTGCCCAGGGCGGGTCGACCAGGGCATTGACGGCTGCTGCACGATCGGGCCGAAGTGGGACTTGAGCGTCGTCCGCTGAAGCCCCTGTCTGAACGCCGCGGCATCGGCTGCCGTTGTAGGATTCGGCGGTTTTTTCGACCGTAACGCCTTTACCGTCAACAAGTCCCGATCCGGAGTCGAGCACGCTATACTGCACCCCATGAAAAGCCAACTGACTTGGATGTTTTCATCGTTCCTCTTCATTGGATGCCAGGTTCCCGATGAGTCATCGGTTCTCCACACGTCGCGGACACCGACAGATGATGAGTGGGACCAGGAAGGATCGGAGACGCCACCGAATTTTGTGGTCATCGTGGTGGACGATGTCGGCCTTGACAAGGTGGGGGGGTATGGGCTGCACCCGTTTCCCGCCAACACGCCAGTCATCAACGCGCTCGCAGAGCAGAGCGTCCGCTTCTGGCGTGTTGGCGGGAAACGGGTGCAGCCCATACCCCCCCACCTTGTCAAGGCCGACATCGTCCACCACGATGACCACAAAATTCGGTGGCGTCTCCGATCC
>JBCBLB010000801.1:0-4053 GCA_038520555.1 Myxococcota bacterium
GACTCTGGCGGACATACCGACCAGCGGCCGCTGCTCGCCCTGCTGCCGACCCTCTTGCGGCTGCGTGACCGGGTGATGGCCGAAGAGAACTATGAGGCTCATGGTGTGGGCCTTCGCATCGGCGCCGCAGGCGGCCTGGGAGATCCTGCGTCGGTCGCGGCTGCGTTCAATATGGGCGCGTCCTATGTGTTGACCGGCTCGATCAACCAGTCCACCGTCGAGGCAGGCACCAGCCGGTTGGCCAAAGAGATGGTCGCAGAGGCGGGAATGCTGGACTGCACGACCGGTCCGGCGCCTGACATGTTCGAGATCGGCGCCCACGTTCAGGTCCTGTCCCGCGGCACCCTGTATGCCCAACGCGCCGGGCAGCTGTACAACCTCTACAAGCGCTATGACGCCATCGAATCGATCCCGAACAAAGAGCGGTCCAAGATCGAGCGGATCATCTTCAAGCGGTCGCTCGATGAGATCTGGACCGACACAGAAAAGTACTGGAACCAGCGCGATCCCCGTGAAGTTGAGCGGGCGAACACGGACGGTCGTCATCGAATGGCCCTGGTGTTCCGGTGGTATCTGGGGATGACCAGCCGGTGGGCCCGAATCGGTGAAGAGAGCCGCAAGCGGGACTTCCAGATCTGGTGTGGGCCGTCGATGGGCGCGTTCAATGACTGGGTCAAGGGATCCTGGTTGGAGCCGTTGGACGCCCGAACCGTCGTCGACGTCGCATGGGCACTGCTCAACGGAGCGGCGGCAGTGCAGCGGGTGAACATGGCGCGGACGATCCTGGCGAAGAAGTTGCTGTTGCCTGAAGGGTTGGATGATCCTCGCCCTCGACATCGGGACTGACTGAACGCATATCCAGGGCGCGCAGATCCGCAAGGGCAAAATCTGTCCGGATGTTCAGGGTCGCGATCCGATAGGGTCTCGACCGGGAGGTCATCACACCATGCACACACAACTTCATCTCTGGGAGCAGCTCTCTGCCCCCCGGCTCTCCAGCGCCATCGCCCGACATCGTGGCCAGTGGCTTCAGTTCGCCCTGCGACACCTGCCCGAGCGGCAGCCCATCTGCGGCATCAGCGCAGACCTCTCGGAGATGGACCTTTCTCATACCGATCTGCGTCGTGCGATCCTCTCCTGTGCCAATTTGACCGGCGCGGACCTACGGGACGCACATCTCGACTTCGCTCGCCTGGAAGCTGCACGTCTTCCGGGGGCAATGCTTGGAAACACGACGCTGAAGGGAGCGTCTTTGCATGGCGCAGACCTCACGGGGGCAGACCTCACCCACGCTGACCTGCGCGGTGCCGACCTGATGGACGCTGATCTTCGCGGTGCATGTCTGTTTGGCGCAGACCTTCGCGGGGCATGCCTCATTCGTGCAGACCTTCGCGATGTTGATCTGCGGCATGCGATCCTCGACGGGGCGATCGTCCACTAAAGCGTAAACACCGCAATCTCCGCTGCGATGCCCATCCGCGGAGGGAGCCCGGTATGCCAGTTGCCGCTGTGAACATAGAGACGACACGAATCGCGTTCGAAGAACCCCTGGTCATATAGGCCCAGACCTCGAAGCACCGACCATGGAACGCCGAACATGTTCGTCCCCACCTGACCACCGTGGGTATGCCCCGACAACACCAGATCAAACCGCTCTGATGGAATCCAGCGGAAGTAACGCGGATCGTGGACCAGCAGAACCCGCACATCGGCGTCGACCTGCGGTAAGGCGGATAAAGCCGCAAACGTGGCTGCCTTCGCCCCGCGCCAGCGGAAATCCAGCCCCACCACCTCCACAGAGCGGCCACGAAGGGTCAGGATCCTCCGCTCATCGACCAGCAGCGGTTTTCCGATCGCGTCGAACTCTTCGCACAACTGCGTTCGAATGGGGAGGTCGTGGTTGCCCAGACAGCCCAGCGTCGGCGCCTCGATTCGGTCGATCGCGTCGATCAGGTACTGATGGTTCTCCTCAGAGAACGGCATCACGAAGTCCCCTGTGATCACCACCAGATCAGGGCTGAGAGCGTTTACCCTGCGAACCAACGCGTTGAAATCCGACCCTGTCATCAGCGGCGATGCATGCAGATCCGAGAGCTGAACCACCCGCACTGGCTGTACATCTGATGACTCGGCCAACAAGTGTGTTCGCAACGTGTCATGGCGCAGCCACGTCCAAGCACACCCCCACACGGCCAACACCACCGGGATCATCAACCACAGCCCGGGCCAGAACAATGGTCGTCCGGTCCACGCGGCCAACGGCACCCAGAAGACCAACAGGAGACCCGTCCACAACGAGAACGCATAGGCCAGCTGGCTGAAAATGCCCACCCAACGAAGCGCACCTGCGACCGGTCGCCGTCGATCCAGGACATAGAACAGACCGTAGATGCTGACCGCTCCAAGCACAAACAGACAGCCAAAGAAGAACAGGGGCGCCGCTGATAAGCCCGCCTGATGTACGCCCCACCATAAGGTCGGGTAGATCCAGAGGCAGCCGCTCACCACGAACGCGACGGCATGATCGTTGAGTGTCGTCCCACCACGGTAGACGTGGCGGAGCGTCAAGGTCGTCAAAACCACAGCCAGTGTGAGCGTCAATGCAGCGTTCATCACGATATCCTGAGCAGAGTGTCTCTCTATCCTCCGATCGGGCGGGCGCCGCTGTGGGCCGGGCTGCTCACGGGTGTCCTCGTCGCTGTCCTGGGCTGGCCGGCTCCGGTGCGCCCCTCCCAGTGGGTGATCGGGGGTGGGAGCGGGGATTTTGCCTCGATCGCATGGGGGCTGTGGCGGGTCGCCGACGCTGCCCCCGGGCTCCCCGATGTCCACCTCCCCGACCTGTATTTCCCACAGGGCGCCGACCTGCTCATCGCGGATCTGCCCGAGTCGCTCCTCATCGCTCCCGTCACCGCGCTCTTCGGGCCGGTCGTCGCGTTTAATCTTCTCCAATGGCTGCATCCGACCCTCGCGGCCGTCTGCGCCGCCGCCCTCGCCCGGAGCGAAGACGTCTCGATCGAGGGGGCGGTCCTCGCCGGTGTCGGGTTCGGCCTCTCTCCGGTGCTGCTCTCCAGCATCCACAACGGCAACCCAGACGTCTCTCCGCTGTTTCTCGTGCCCCTCGTCGCCCTGTGTGCCATGCGGATTTCACAGGGATGGACCTGGGCGATCGCCGCTGGTGTGGTCGCCGGTATGTCTCCCTGGTTTAACCCGTATGTCGGCGTGATGGTGGCCATCACGGCCCTCATCTTCGCGCCGTGGCGGGCGCGGAGGAGCTGGGCCGCGGGAGGGCTCGCTGCTGCGATCGCCGGAGCATACCTGCTCATGGTCCGCCAGAGCCTCGCCGACGCGGCGACGATGATCGTCAAGCCGCCCGTGATCGCCGACGCCCCCTCGACCGGCGCCGCCGACCTCATCGGCTTCGTCTGGCCCGCCATGACGCTTCAACCCGATGGCTGGAGCGTCCACCTCTGGGCACCAGGGCTCATCCTGCTTGTCCTCGCCTTCGGCGGCGGGCGCTCATGGCGATGGTGGATCCTCGCCAGCATCGGCGCCGTGATGGCCCTTGGGCCTGTGCTCCAGGTCACCCCTGGCATCGCCGCTGAGATCAACGGGTGGCGGCTTCTGCTCCCCGGTGCGCTGCTCGCCCAGCTCCCCGGGCTCGACGCCCTCCACATCCAATACCGGTTCGCGGCGCTCACCGCGCTGGGGCTCTCGGTTCTCGCCGCCCGCGCCGTTACCCGCCTCCCCCGTCTGGCTTCGCGGCTGATCATCGCCGCGGCGGTGGGCGAGCTGCTGTGGATCGGGGGGGGGCTGCTCGCTTCGGGGCCCGCGCCCTCGACGGTCGGATGTGAGCTGCTCGCAGACCTCTCGGACGGAGCGATCATCGACCTCCCTGGAGAGCGAGAGGAGCGGCGGATGCTCGCCCAGGCCTGTCATGGCCGCCCCATCGCCGAAGGCATCAACCAGCCCTATCCTCACCGGGTGCGGCACTCACCCCAGCCATTCCCCTCGCCTCACCGTCCAAACCAGCGCCGATGCCCCATCAAGCGCCCA
>JBCBLB010000282.1:0-11418 GCA_038520555.1 Myxococcota bacterium
GCTTCGGGCGCAGGGCTACTATGTGGAGGGGGTCGAGGAGAGCATCGAAGGCGCCAACCGGGCGCTGATGGAGCCTCCTGCGGCGGTCATCGCGGACTTGTGGATGCCGGGCGTCTCCGGCATCCAGCTCTGTCGGCTTCTCCAGGCAGAGCCCGCGACCAGCGAGGTCCCCGTGATCCTGCGCGCGGACACCGACGCGTCTCGAAACCGCTTCTGGGCAGAGCGCGCCGGGGCAGCGGGCTACGTCGTCAAGGGACGGATGGGCGAGCTGGTCCGGACCCTCGAACGCGTCGTCCGCAGCGATGACGGCGAGGCCTTCTTCACCCACTTCGCGCAGAGCGACATCGACATCCGCGACCGCATCGCCATGGTCCTGGACGAAGCGTTGTTCTCCAGCGTCCTCGCCGCTGAGGTGCGCGCCCTGTCGACCTGTGGGTCGTTCGAGCGGCTCTTCGACCTGTTCAGCCAGCTCGTCAGCCAGGTCACCACCTATCGGTGGATGGCCATCGCCAGCGAGACCCCCCGCCATCTCGGGGTTCACACCAACCCCGCCGACGGAGAGCGGATCCTCAAGGAGCTGCCTTCCTCGCTGCAGTTCTCCAACAACGAGCTGTTGCTCATTGAGGACGAAGACGCCCGCCATGAGGAGACGGGCTGTCCGCCCATCGTCGCCGACATCCGCTTCGGAGAGATGCGGCTCGGGCAGATGTTCCTCTCGCCCTTTGAGGCAGATCCGCGGGACCAGGAGCTGGTCTCTCTGCTCGCCCGTGAGATGAGCGGCCCGCTCCGCATCGTCGGCCTCGTCGAGGAGTCGCACCGGATGGCGTCCATCGACCCGATGACGGGCCTGCTCAACCGCCGGGCCATGCAGCACCAGATCACCGCCATCTGGAACCAGGCGGGGCCCTTGTCGATGTTGTTGATCGATCTGGATCACTTCAAGCAGCTCAATGACACCTATGGTCACGCTGCCGGAGACCTGATGCTGAGCACCGTCGGCCAGATCCTGGGAGACCAGAAGATCGCCTCACGGTGGGGCGGCGAAGAGTTCCTTGTCGCCCTTCCCGGCGCAGATCTCACGAAGGCTGCCCGCGTCGCGGAGACGCTGCGGAAGGCGATTCAGAAGAGCACGATCAGGGCGGGAGAAGAGAAGGTCGGGTGTACTGCGTCTATCGGCTGTGCGGAGAAGCTGCCGACGGACACCGTCGAGGATCTCATCGATCGGGCTGATCGGGCGATGTATCGCGCCAAATCCAGCGGCCGGGATCGGGTCTGCCGCGAACCCATCGATGAAGACGAGCCCGCGGCGGCCTGAGCGGGTCAAGGGCTGACACACTCCGGGCAGGCGACGTCTTCGGGCGTCCCCCCTTCGGCGAGGGTGGTCATCCAGTCGATGAATCGGGTGTCACCGACCTGTACATCATAGGTCGCCTGGCCGGGGATGATGCAGTGTCGATCGGCGCTCTCCAGATAGGCGCGGAAGTTCGGTGTGCCTTCCCGGATCGTCTCGATGCTGTCGACCATCAACGGCCTCCATTGATCTTCTTCGCCGCCCATCACCCCGAAGAAGAACTGCTGGACGCCATCCGCTGAGGAGTTGTACTGGCTGAAGACCACGTCTGGGTAGAACGTTCCGATTCGGGTGTACAAATCGGTGAGTTCCAGACCCTGGACGTCATTCTGGGAGGGGTCAAGCGCTGGAATCCACGTTGGGAACGACGATTCTGCGTTCCAGGAGGGGAAGCTCTGCGCGAACCAGTCCGCGGTCACGATGCCCGCTCCCGAATCCCCAAGCTGCGCGATGGTCGCGTTGGGGTACGCCTCGATCAGCGACGGCGTCCACATGATCGCGCCATAGGCGCCGGCGCTGCAGCCAGTGACGAACACATGCTCCGGATCGATGAAGTTGTCGGCGACCCAATCGACCACCGCCTTTGCGTTTACCCCGCCTTTGTGTTCGATGGTGACAGCGCCGTAGTCCGTCGTTGCGTCGCCCCAGTGGATGTCCCCGGTGCAGTAGGGGACGACGACATGGTACCAGTCCGCGAAGGGATTCTCTTCGTTGTTGGTGTCGATGATCCCCTGGTGGTCGTCTGTGTTCATCAGGGCGTCCCGCACCCCATCGACCGAATCACTGAAGATCGCATCGGCGAGGCCGCAGGTCCCCGCGTTCCAGCACGCGCCCCCGCCCTGGAAGTCGACCACCACGCGGTTCACGGTCCCTTTTCGGACGAAGAAAGCGTAGTCATCGCCCCGGGAGCAGATCGTCTCCCCCCCACCCGGCAGCTCGTTCCATCCCTCGCTAAGCTCAGGAACCAGGGGTTGGTCGGACTCCGTTTGCTCTTCTTCGGCATCACAGCCCATCACAAAGACCAATGACAACAGTGCTCTCATCGTTTGATGACCTCCAGTGACACCGTTTCGTAACCTCCTCGTCGCGATGGCTCGTCGATAAATGCCTCCAACCCAACAAAAACATCCTGGCCCCCGCTTCCAGAACGGTCAGCTCATCCACCCCGGCTATGACGACGTCTACTTCAACCCGAAGGACGGCCGGGCGGAGTCGATCCATGTGTTCATGGGCGGAAACCGGATCGGTGAGCGGCTCCGGGCGCTGTCACCCGGCGACCGGTTCACCGTCGCAGAGGCGGGATTCGGCGTGGGACGAAACTTCCTGGTCACCCTCGATCTCTTTCTCCAGCTCGCCCCGGCGGATGTCCGACTGGTCTACCACAGCTTCGAGTCTCAGCCCGTCCCCTTCGCCCTCGCAGAGCAAGCCATCGCTCCGTGGCGGTCTCTCTCTCGGCTGCTGCGTCCGTTGAAGTCCAGCTGGCCGTTGGCCATCCCGGGGTGTGCTCCGGTCTTCACCGGCCACCCCAACGTCCAGCTCTTCGTCTGGGTGGGAGACATCCGCGACCGTCTCCCCGAGACCCGCTTCTCCGCAGATGCCTGGTACCTCGATGGGTTCTCCCCCTCCAGGAACCCCGCCATGTGGTCGGCGGACGTCTTCGAGGCTGTGGGGGCACGCAGTCAGCCGGGGACCACCGCTGCCACCTACTCGGCGGCCGGGGATGTTCGGCGAGGGCTCAAGGCGGCGGGATTCTCCGTTCAGCTGACGCCGGGGTTCGGAGGGAAGCTGCATATGATCTCGGCCACGGCGACACAGCCGCGGGGCCGGATCTTCGAACCCGATCGACGCTATCCGATCCCTTCTTTTCACGACCCGGGTCGGGTTGCTGTTGTGGGCGCAGGCATCGCGGGGAGCAGCCTCGCCCGGGGGCTGGCGGAGGCTGGGCTGCATGTCGTCGTCTTCGACGCCAACGGGGTGGCCTCTGGGGCGAGCGGCAACCCTTATGGGCTCACGCAGCCGTTGCCCAACCTGGAGGACAGCCCGGTCGGGGACTGGTACTCCCGCGCGTTCTCCTGGACCCGTGGACTCGCCGCACAGCATGGGTTGCCCTGGGATATCGTCGGGGTCACCCGATACCCTGCCTCACAGAAAAAGCGAGCGTATGCCCTGCGCCTCCTCCAGGAGCTGAGCTGGAAGGGCGTGCTCGATGAACCCACTGCACCAGGTGCCTGCCTGGACATCCACCACGCCGCGATGGTCAAGCCGGTCGCCTGGTGTCATGCCCTCCTCGATCATGAACGAATCACCGTTCACCCCCACCGTACCGTGACGCGCCTGACCCGGACAGCGGCCGGCTGGCGGCTGTTCGGCGACCGAGATGTCTACCTGGGCGGGTTTGAGACCGTCGTCCTGGCCAACAGCGCCGCTGCCCGGCAGCTCGTGCCGTGGTTGCCGCTGCGGTGGGTGAGGGGACAGCTGGGATGGGTCAAGCAAACCCCCATCTCAGC
This sequence comes from Myxococcota bacterium, assembly GCA_038520555.1. Lineage (GTDB taxonomy): Bacteria > Myxococcota_A > UBA796 > UBA796 > UBA796 > JBCBLB01. The sequence goes on from JBCBLB010000282.1 coordinate 3,859, forward strand.
CGCACAGACCCGCGCGCTGTGTCATGAGGGGTACCTGCTCCCCGCTCGCGACGGTGTCCACATCATCGGAGCAACCTACCATCGGGAGGATATGAACCCAACCTGGCGGGATGCGGACTGGGCGGCCCTGCTCGACAAGCTGTCGAACAACATTCCCCAGGCCTACGACCCGCTCAAGGACGCGGAGCGCAGCGGCGGTCGGGTGGCCTTCCGGGGGGTGACCCCGGGGCGGTTGCCGTTTGTGGGCCCGGTGCCGTCGCTCGACGCGGTCTGCGCCGCATGGGACGTGCACGGTGGGGGGGAGCGCCCGTACTTTGACCCTTCTTCGTACCTTCCGGGGCTGTGGTGTTCTGTGGGCCATGGGTCTCGCGGCCTCATCTCGGGGCCGTTCGCCGCGGCGATCGGGGTCGCGCAGATCCTGGGACAGCCTGCGCCGGTCTCGGGGCGGCTGCTGGAGATGATTCACCCTGCCCGCGCGGCGGTTCGGATCGCCAAAGGGAAGACGGTCTACCGGTAGCGGCTGGTGCGTCAGCGAGGGGTGCGGTCGAAGATGTCGGTGCCCAGACGGTCGACGATGGCTTCGGCCCGAGGGGCCCATATGCTTCGATCACCGCGAACGATGAGGCCGCGGATGGGCGCGTCTGGGCGCTCCAGGCGCTGGCAGAACCGCACCGCATCGGAGCCGAATCGGTACATTGCCCAGCGGTGGCCCTTCTGGGCGTCGATGATCGTGCGTACGCCAGCACAGTATCCAAACCGGAGGACCGCGTCGTCGGGCCAGGGCACCCACCACTGGCGATGCCGGCGGCCCCGGCGCATCCAGAACTGGTGGACGATGCGTTCGGGCCCGCTGGCGGGGGCGCACGGCGTGGACTGGGCGACGGCCATCAGATGGTCAAAGGTCGACGGTGAGCAGAGCAGGATCGACCGCGCGCGGGCGTGCTGGACGCTGCGTTCGGTGTCGTTCAAGGCGACTTCCAGACGGGTCGCTGCGGCGCGTTGAAGGACCGGCGCGACGGCGTTGGGATCGTTGAGCGCTTGTGCCAGCTCATGTCCCTGACGCCGCGTTGTCGGGTCATCATGGGCGCAAAGGTCGAAAATGCGTTCCAGCAGGTTTGGATCCCTGTCGCGGGGCATCACGTCTCCGGAGAGGGGTGATGGAGTGCACGGATGGCAGCGGTATTGTATCTGATGACCGGCTGGGGGATGTCAGGTTTCTATACCGTCTCTCACCCGTCAGTCATTATGCTCTTCTAATGTTCCTTCTCGTGCGAACCGTGCACGGACGATGCGGCCCTTTCGGCACTTCGGGCACTTGCTCGGGCGCCGGCTTCGGCTCCGTCCCTCGAAGGTAAAGCCGCAGTGGACGCACTTTGGGGGGATCACTGTCAGCTTCACCCGCCCCTTCATCATCGCATCCAGCACGATCTGTACGGTCTGCTGCGAGATGCCGGCGAGCTTGGACAGCTCCGGGACGGTGAAGGCTTCACCCTTGGAGAGGGCGTCGAGAAGTCGTTGGCGGTCGGTCTGGGTGCGCTCTGGCGGGCTTCGGTCGCTCATGCCACCCCGGTGATGTACAACATAAAGGTATAAACGCCCAATAAGACCAACAGGAGGATCCCCTCGATCCGCTCCAGGCACATCTTCCGGCGCATGAGCGGAAACAACAGCAGGGTGAAGCCAATCATCCAGGGGTTGTCGATGGTGAGGGTCTTGTCATTGACGGGCACGGGCGTAACCGCGGCGGTGGTGCCGAGGATGCCCAGGGTGTTGAACAGGTTCGAGCCGATGACGTTGGCCACGGCGATGTCTGCTGCCCGCTTCCAGGCGGCGACGACCGAGGTGACCAGCTCCGGCAGGGACGTCCCCAGCGCGACGATGGTGAGGCCGATGATGCGCTGCGAGACCCCGAGCAGCTCTGCGATGTTCGATGCACCGGTGACCAGCGACTGCGCGCCGGCCGCCAGCAACAACCCGCCGCCGACCGTCATCAGGGCTGAGACCCCCCAGCTTGTGTTGCCATCGCCGGGGATCTCGTTCCAGATGTCCAGCTCCTGATCGCCGCTGATCTCCTGCCGCGCGATGTAGACGGTCCACGCCACGAACGTCACCAGCCCCGCCATGAAGAACGCCCCTTCCAGGCGATCGATGCGGCCGTCGCGTCCCAGAAGGTGGAGCAGGCAGGTGCACAGGAAGAGCACCGGCCATTCCAGCTTGACGGTGCTGCCTTCGATCTTGAGCGACTGGATGATGGAGGTGACCCCCAGGATGAGGGCGATGTTGTAGATGTTCGAGCCGACGATGTTGCTCATGGCGAGGTCGGGGGTGCCGGCGAGGGCCGCGGACAGCGAGACCACCAGCTCAGGCGCGCTGGTACCGGCAGCGACGATGGTGAGGCCGACGACCGTGGGGGAGATGCGCGCCTTGATCGCGATGTTGGAGGCGCCGCGGATGAGCAGCTCGCCGCCGCCCAGCAGCAGGCCCAGACCGACCAGGACCATCAGAAGCGATATCAGCATGTACGGAATAGTTCCTCAAGGATCCTGGACACGCATCCAGCCGTCTCGGTAGTACCGAGCGAGGACCGCGTCTGCGAGATGATTGGCCTGCACCCGCCGCGGAGCGAGGTCGACTGGAAAGTCGAACATCGACCGGTATACGGCGTCGGTCAGAAACCGGCGCGACTCCAGACCGACTAACGGACTCGGCCCCTGGTTCGCAGCCAGGATAAACCCCCACTCCCCAAAGCTTGGGACCTGGGCGTGATATGGGTGAATCTCATGGCTGGCCATCCCTTCTCGGGCCGTCTCAACGATGCACCAGAACGCTTCGGGCGCATAGAAGGGGCTGGTCGCCTGACTCACCAGCGCCCCACCCGATCTCAGCCGTCGGCTCGCCAGTCGAAACGACGCCACCGTATACAGCCGCGACAGCGCCGCATCGTTCGGATCCGGCAGATCCATAATGATCACGTCCCAGCGTCGCGTCGCCTGCTCCAGAAATTTGATGGCGTCCTGGTTGTGGATCGTCACCCGATCGTCATTGAGGGCGTCTTCGTTAATGGCGGTGAGGAGCGGATGGGATGAGAACAGATCGGTCACCGCCGGATCCAGATCCACCAGATCGATCTCTGCGACGCCGGGGTGTTTGAGGACCTCTCGTGCGGCGAGCCCGTCCCCGCCGCCAAGGATGAGGATCGCCTTCCGCTCGCTCGCCGAGGCCATCGCAGGGTGGACCAGGGCTTCATGGTACCGGTACTCGTCCTGCGAGGAGAACTGCAGGTGCCCTTCCACATACATCCGCAGGTCATCGCGCCACCGTGTGACCACAACACGCTGGTAGGCGGTGGTCTTAGAGAGCAGGACCGGATCGGAGTACAGGCGATCTTCCAACCAGCTGGTCGCCTGCCCGCCCCCGATGAAGATCGCGGATAGCGCGATGGCGATGACGACCATCGCCAGCTGTGCGCCCCGTCGCCGCACGTTGAGGATGTACTGGGTGACGGCAGCGACCCCGAGGTTCATCAGCCCGAGCAGCGCCGCGGCCCGGACCAGGCCGAGCTGTGGAAGCAACAGCAGCGGGAACGCCAGGGAGCCGAGCAAGGCGCCCGCATAGTCCAGGGCGAGCACATGGGAGGCGGCCACCCGCAGGTCGACGCGTTCTTCCAGGATGCGCAACAGCAAGGGGATCTCGACGCCGACCAGCGCGCCACAGGCCAGACAGACCAGCCCCAGCATCAGCTGATACCCGTCGGTGAGGATGGCGAACGACCAGAACAGCACCAGCGCGGAGCTGCCGCCTACCGCCGCCAGCGCGATCTCGGCATTGATGAAGGCCCCGATGAGGTCTCTTTTGATGTACTGGGCGAGGAAGGCGCCCAGGCCCATCGCGCTCAAGAACAGGCCGATGACGACGGAGAACGCCAGGACCGAGGATCCGAGCAGGTAGGTCGTCAGGGTGCCGGCGATCAGCTCATAGACCAACCCGGCGACGGCGACGAGGAAGACGCTGGTGAGCAGGACGAGCTGTCGGGCTTGCCCGCCCTCTGGTTTGGCTTCGCTCATCGCGTCATTTGCCGCCGTGCAGTCCCCCGCCGACGATCACCCGACCGCCGCCGACGCTGCCGGCGCGCACCGAAGCCTGCTGGCGCAGATCGTCGCTCAACCCGACCCCACGCGCAGCCATCATCCAGCTCCCCGCCGTCGCGCCGGTCAATCCGAAGAACAACAACAACACTTTGATCCATTGCATCGGCTAGTCCTCCTCTTCGTCCCATCGGTCCCGCTCGAAGGCTCGCCACCGCCACCAGACAACGGCTGGGATGCCGGCCAACAAAAACGCCAGGATGAGCGGGTACCGTCCCAGCCGATCCCCTGAGGTCAGCCAGAGACGGACCGGGACCGTCCGGTCTCGCTCCAGCTCTGCCGATAGGATGTATTGACCTGAAGGGGGCGCCTTGAAGTAACGGCTCTCGTCGCGGCTGCCCTCCGACCAGCTCTCACCGCCTTCGTAGCCGTGGTAGTAGGAGACTTCTTCGCCGGTCGCGCCCATCAACGCGTCTGTCTCCGCGTCGTACAGCTCGGCGGTGACATAGACCCAGCTGTTGTCCACATCAGAGTCGATGTGCATCCCCAACACCCGCGTCCCATCAGGGATGGTGAAAGGGGCGCTCTCTGCCGTGGTCTGGCCGGAGCGGAAGTTCAGCTCGACCAGCTCAGGGCCGCTGCCGAAGGTCAGGATGGCCAGAAACAGGTTGAGAAAGATAAACAAGCCGCTGACCGCAGCCATCGCCCACCACGAGCTGTTGACCGGGTTGGGCGTCGCGATGCCGGCTTCATCAGGGCGCTCGTAACGGTCATCGCGGCCGAAAGCCGTATAGACCACCCGGGGATCGACGTGATCCCCAACAAACCGCTCCATCTCCTTATCGCCGGTGATCTCGATCGAGTAGCACCGGGGGGGGGCGATGAACTCGTGATACCGCTGCGTATCGTCGATGGTCGCTCGCCAGGGCAAGGCGCCGTCCACATAGGTCAGCCGGGACTGTCCCCGTCCGTAGTATTGGAAGTCCGCGTCTGCGATGGTGATGACGTCCCTGGGCATCAACATCCGGACTTCGTTCAACCCGGGGCCACGGGCCGTGGGTCGGTACAGGATGTAGTTCCCAGATTCTTCTTCCAGCCAGAAGTACCGGTTCTCTGTGCTGTTCCACAGCAGGTACTCCCGGCTGGGCCAGCCGGTGCTGTCGACATATCGCATCCTCCCCACGATCTCGACCGGGTAGCCGCTGAGCGCGCCCTTGTCGCCGATCTCGAAGGGGAAGTACTGCTTGGATGGGTTCTCACCGATCCGCTCGGCGTCGGTCCCTTCCAGCGACAAGATGCTGTCACAGTACGGGCAGACCGCGGTCTTGACAGCATCCCCCTGCTGCGGGGGCTCGAAGCTGCCGCCGCAGTTGGGACAGGAGAGAGCCGCCGCCTGCTCGACCGGCTCCATCTCGCTTCGGAGCGCCGGCGCGTCGAACTGGACCTGAGATGCAGGCACGTCCTGACCCAGGAAAATTTCCGCGTCAGGGCTGCTCTCATCGAACTCCAGCGTGAGCTGGCTCACCCCGTCGATCTCCGTCAGGTCGATGAAGCGGTACCGCTGTCCAGGATACAGATCGCGCGGAAGCTGCCCTTCTCCACCACGACAGACAGCCTCACCGATTTCATCGACCTGATACGAACGCCCGCCCAGAGACAACGTCGCCCCCAGGGCAAGATCCCGACGGGCGCCGGGCAACGGCCGGCCCAGCGGACGCTCCAGGGCGTAGTTCTTCTCGTCTTCGACGACCCAGACGGTCCGATCCTGTTCATCCGTGCCGTACCATTCGTCCCAGGTGCTGGTGTTGCCTTCGAACCGCACCCGCCCGATCAGGGTGATCTGCCGGTTCCCGACCTTGCCGGTGGCGCCGATGTGAAGGTTCGAGCGCGGCTCACCCACCATCGACCGCTCGCCCGCATGGATCACCCCCTCACGGCGGTACAGCGTCGTCTGGCACCGATCACAAACAATGACGGTGATGCCAGGGTTGTTGAGGGTGTGTTCCGCACCACAGTTGGGACAGGCAAGCTGTGGGGTCATCGCAGGCCTTCGGGGTTCAGCCGCTGATCGCTGCAGAGATGATCAGAGCGATCCCGATGAACATGGCCCCAAGGATGATCCCCAGCGACGTGTTCTGATCCTCTTCGATCTCTTTGCGAATGGAAAACGGCGCGATCTGGCTGGCAATCCACAGCGAGACCCCGAACATCGCCAGGCCGAAGATCGTATAGATGATCGTCGACAGCAGAATCGCGGGGTTTAAAGCAGCGGAGAGATCCATCGGCTCCTCCTACGGTAGCGGACACGACAGTATTGCATCCCCGCTCCGAAGTCGAGCCTTTCCACAGAACCGTTCAGCGGTTCGGGATCTGCCAGTCGATAGGCTTCTTGCCCCACTCTTCCAGCTTGGCGTTGGTCTTGGAGAACGGCTTGCTGCCCCACCAGCCGTTCCGCGCTGACAGCGGCGAGGGGTGCGTCCCCGAGATGACGTGGTGCCGAGCGGCGTCTACCAACTTCGCCTTCTTCTTCGCCTTGCTGCCCCACAGAAGGATCACCATCGGGTCCTGACGCGCAGAAAGCGCCCGGATCACCGCATCGGTGAACTTCTCCCAGCCCTTCTTCTGGTGCGAATTGGCTTTCTTATGACGCACCGTCAACACCGCGTTCAGCATCATCACGCCCTGCTCTGCCCAGGGCTTGAGGAAGCCGTTGTTGGGAATCGTCGCGTCGACGTCCGTCGCCAGCTCTTTGTAGATGTTGCGCAGCGAAGGCGGGATCTTGATGCCCGGCTTGACCGAAAAGCTCAGGCCGTGCGCCTCACCGGGGCCATGGTACGGATCCTGACCGAACAAAAGCACCTTGACGTCGTCATAGCCGGACAAGTTGAACGCGGTGAAGATCTCATCTTGTGGGGGATAGATGGTCTCATTCTTATACTCATCCTCCAAAAAGGTTTGAAGGTCGGCCATATACGGCTTGGTAAACTCATCGGCCAGGATGTTGCGCCACGACGCCGGCAGCATCTCACGAAGATCCATCATCACTCCTCATTGAATAGAGAGAACGCGCTTCCCCCGTATTCTCTCACATCCTGTTGTGCCGGTCAGTTTTTGACCGATTTCAAGGGAGCTGTTGGTTGAACTTCTGGAGGTCGCCCGCATCGGTGAGCGGCGAGAATTGCCCTGCGCTGATGGCGGCGGTGAGCAACAGGTTGACAAAAAATGCGATCGCCATCGCCGCTGCTGCGATCCGCAACCACAGCGGTGAACGGCGAAGCTCCAGATCATCGTCCTCAACCAGGCGAACAGGAGGATGGGTAGGGCCTTCCACCGGAACCGGGCGATGGGTTGAGTGAAGCCGGAAAGGATCGAACGCTTGCATACTCCATCCTGTATCCGGATCTTGAAACAGCATTTTGAAAACAGACGGCCTGGTTTCCAGGACGATCATTTCCTCATGCGCATTTGAGGGCCC
>JBCBLB010000112.1:0-17921 GCA_038520555.1 Myxococcota bacterium
CCCTGCGTCATACAGAGACGTAAAAACGTCTCTGTATGACGCAGGGGCCGCCTGGGCTGTCGCTGTGGGTCGGTGGACACAGGGCCCGTCGTGATTGGGTGCCATGGCACGACTTATGCAAGACCGCGGGTCGTGGCGATTGAACGCCCAACAACACAGCGTGCCTTATCGGCACGTGATGGAGAACGTTGTGCATCCCTCCAGTTCCCGGCTGCTTTCCTATCTGCAGCGCCTCATGCAAGACGATGACGCGCTGCACCGTTTCGTGGTTGACCCAATCACCAGTGCCGAGCAGAACGGCCTCACCAAAGCCGAGCGCGCTGTGCTCCGGCGGTCGGTTGCTGGGCTGAGCAACAACTCGACCAACGGGTACTCGATGCGGCGCGACCACCCATCCTACCGGCGGTCGCTGCGGCTGCTCCAGAACGTGCTCCACAACGTGGGCTCCAAGATGGTGATGGACGCCAATCACACGGATAGCACGACGTATCCATACAGCATCATCGTCTATGTGCCGATTTGCTCCCAGAGCACCGACTTCACCAAACAGACAAACGCGGACGTAAACAACTTCGGTGGCCCTTATGCTGCCAACCTTGGCATGATGACCGTCTACCTTTCCAGCGACAGCCCCACCATCGAAGACGTGATGAACGCCGCTGGGCTCGTCTATGGCACCGTGCACAATGATAGCGGTGATATGTTCGTTTCATCTTTCACGGTGACGGGCAGCAATCTGGAAGAGATCACGCTATCGGCAGATGTTACGGAGTACACCCTCAGCGATGACTATGTCTTCTGGTTTTACACCATCAACGGCACGCCGAGCAAGGGTGGGACCCCGGATCCGGGCGGTACTCCTGGTGGTCTGGGGATAAGCTTCGCCAGCCAGAGCCAGACGCTGAGTCCCTACGACACGGTCAGCTGGCAGCTGATTGCGCCGGACCAGACCTACGGGTTCACGTCGTGTGCGCCTCACAAGGACAACACGTTCGCGCGGATTGTCCGCGGGCTGCCCACCACGGGCTGACGAGCTGCCTCTGCCTTTCGCGCTCGGATCCTTGCGCTGGGTCAAGAAGACTGACAATCGACGATGTTACTGTACGCCGCCGCGCTCCAACCCGGTGTAGACGTCTTCGATCAAGAGTCCCATCCATGGATCGCTGGCGGGTGTGGAGAACAGCTCGTCGTAGACCCGCGCGTTCAATGCATCGAACGAACCGATCTCACCGTTTGCCCTGGCAAACCAGTAATGTGCTTTGGCGTGGAGCTGAAGCTCGTTGATGGCGGTGTCTGCGGCGACGGTCTCGCGGAGGGTCGCGAGCATCGGATCGAGGCTCATCTCTGCGCCGAGCGCGTCGAGGGGGCGCTGCGCGGCGATGAAGTCGACCGCTTCTGGAGAGGGCGCCGAGACGTCCCCATAGGCCTGCAGCCCGATCTCCGACCAGTCTTCAGGGGTCGGCTGCCAGTCACCGCGGTTCTGATCGTCGTCACGGTCATCGGGGCTCTTGTTTCTGGGGACGAACATCCGCAGCGTGGGCGTCTCGTTGATGGCCTTGGTCGCGGTCAGGGCCATCGCCTCGATCGCGAGGTCATTGTCCAGCGGTTGGGCTTCTTCCCCGTGGAGCCAGCGTGTGAGGGTGGCCTCGTTCGGGGCGTCGAGGACGTCGGATAGCGCGGTGAGGGCTTGCTTGTAGCGTGTCTGGTGCCACCGCTCCAGGCGCTTCGCCCGCTGCCGATCATCCAGCCCACCCAACGCATCGCTGAGCGCGCGCGCGTCGGCGAGCTGTTCAAGGAACACTGCGGGCGCGTAGAGCCCGGGCACAATATCGATGGGGCGGCCCTGCGCGTCGAGCAGATAGTGGGCGGAGTTGCCGGTGATGGTCCGAACCATCTGGCGGCCATCGCCCATATCAATGGTCAAGCGGGGAGCGGGACGCTCGCTGGACCAGTGGAGCACAAATTGTTCTCGAAGAACCTTCTGAACGTCAGGGTGTGTATACAACAGCGCGCGGAACATCCGGCTGTTGGCGCAGGAGTATTCCTCAGTCAGCAACCCGAGCAGCCGAAGCGATAGGATCGGGCGCCCGGTAGCCGCAGCTTCCGCCTTCGCCGCGTCGAGGTCGGTGTACCAGAACAGTCCGCTGGTTGCGGCGTCCTTCTGGCCCGCCACGGCGTCGATGGTCTTCACCCATGTCTCTTCGTCGGCCATCGACGGCTTCTGCGTCCGGAGCGCGATCAGCGCGTCGAGGGCATCCTGACCGCCATCACGAAGCGCCGCGATCGCGTCTGCATCACCAGAGAGCGCAAGCTCAAACCGGATCAGCTCTGGCATCAGCGATGCCTGTGCGCTCATGGACATCAGCATCCCCACGACCACAAAAACACTGCGCATCATGCTCTCCTCTTGGACATCACCTTCACAAGGTAAGTGGCCCTTCACGAGGCGTCTGTAACGGCCTCGTAAATCCCGCCCGCTCAACTCGCGAAGATACCCATGGAGAGAGGATCTCCAGATGAGTCGATGGACGGATGCAGAGCGCTGGCAGGGGATGTCCCATGGAGCCGTGCCCAGGATATGTCCTGGAGATGAACGAACCACATTCTCTGATTTCTGTGCTGAGCGAGATCAACGATATTATTGATGAACGGATGATCCCCACGCTCAACGATGCGGGCCTGACGCGTTCACAGTCTCATCTGCTGTACATTCTGTGGAGCGCAGGCCCCAGCCGGTTATCCGCCTTGGCCGAACAACAACGATGTGTTCGATCCAATGTGACTCGTCTGGTCCGTACCCTGGAGCAGCAGGGGATATTGGAGAAGACGGAAGACCCATCGGATAAGCGCGCGCGGCTGATATCGCTGACAAAGGCGGGCAGGGCCACCTTTGAGCCTGTGCTTCAGGAATACCAACACCTGGAACATGAGCTCCTGGCTGATCTGGATGAAACAGAACACCGGGCGCTGTTACGCCTTGCGCTCCGCGCAGCCGCGATCCTGGATCGGCCGTCGTTCAGCGCGCGTTGACGGTGGCGATGGCTTCGATCTCAACCAACGTGTCGGGGGTCGCCAGCGAGGCGACCCCGATAAGGGTCATCGAAGGCCGTGTCCCGTTGAGGAACGCGATCAGGGGGGCAGCGAGTTCGGCAGAGACGTCTGCACATTCCCCGCGGAGATAGATCCGAAGTTGAACGAGCTGTTCCACGTTGCTTCCAGCCGCGTCCAGAGCAGTACGTAGATTTTCAAGGGCAACCTGGGCTTGTTCGACGTGGGTCTGGCCTTGAACGGTTCCCTGTCTGTCCCAGGCGACCTGCCCAGAGATGAAGACAAGCCCAGCTGCTGTGATGTGAGACGCCTGTGACATGGAAAACACGGTGCCGTCGAAGAGTTGGGTCGGGTTGATGCGATCGATCATGGGTTTCCTTTTTGATTCTCATTGAGAACTTAATGATTCTCAATGAGAACTAATTCAACATCAATACGTCCGCAAACCTCTCATCCAGCACGCCGATCTGGGGTGAATCCGCACGCTTCGAAACCTGAAAGAATCCGACAGGGTCGCTCCCCATCCACCTGGGCGTGTTGGAGAGCGGGTTGCGGACGGGCTACAATAAGGACGTTCCCGCCCCGGCTATGGATCGGATCATGAAGAGCCTGTCCCTGCGTGCCCTGATCGTCGGTTTCCTGTTCCCCCTCACGGTATCTCTGGCCGTCGCTCAGGATGATGAGCAGGGGGAGGGGGGCACCTTATGGGATCGGGTCGACGCTGCCGAAGGCAGCAACAGCCCTCAAAGCAATAATGGCAAGGGTGCGCCGGTCTCCAGTGGCTCATCGAATGGCAAGACGCCTCCCGGCCGCGATCTTCCGCCTCCCCAGAACCTCCCCACTGAGCCGCCTCCGCTTCCGGAAGCGGCGGTGGTGATCCCGCCGATCAATCCAGCGTTGCAGACCGACGAGCAGACGTCGTCTGGCGAAGAAGACGGCAGCGACGAACGGGTTGACGCGCCGCGGGGTCCGACGACCGAAGAGCTGCTGCTGCGAATCGATCGAACCCGGTTCAACATTCCGATCGTGTTTACGCCGGAAGTGATCCAGTGGGTGCAGTGGTTCACCCGCGGCGGGCGGGGGACCATGGGGCGGTGGATGGGCCGGTCCACCCGGTACAAAGACATGATGCAGGCTGAGCTGATCAAGGCGAAGTTGCCCACGGACATCTTCTACCTCGCCATGATCGAGAGCGGCTTCTACGTTCACGCCCGCAGCCACGCGGAAGCGGTGGGGCCGTGGCAGTTTATCGAGTCCACCGCCCTGCACTATGAGCTGCGGGTCGACGAATGGATCGATGAACGCAAGGATCCGCTGAAGTCTACCCAGGCCGCCGCCCGGTACCTCAACAAGCTCAAGAACGACTTCGGCAACTGGTATATGGCGTTCGCCTCGTACAACGCTGGCGAGGGGCTGGTCTTCTCGGCGATCCGGAACTACGGCACCATCGACTTCTTCGGCCTCGCCCGGATCGGCGCGCTCCCTGATGAGACGAAGGACTATGTCCCCAAGCTTCTCGCCGCGGCCATCGTCGCCAAGAACCCTGATGTGTTCGGCTTCCAGAACGTCCGCTACCTGCCGAAGCTGAACTTCGAACCCGTCGAAGTCGATGCAGAGATGACCATCTCGAAGCTGGCCCGTTCCGCAGAGATGACCGAAGATGAGTTCCGCGCCCTCAACCCGCACCTGCTGGGCGACCGGCTCCCGTCGCTGCCGGTCCGCCAGGAGATCTACCTGCCCACCGGGATGAAGCGTGCTTTCTATGCTGCGTTGAAGGGGATGCCGACCTCGCGGTCCTCAGACGGCCGCCGGATCGCGGTCGTCGCCGAAGAAGCGCCCGACCGGACCAACCACACCCGCGCGTTCGGGCACACCGTCGCCGACGGCGAGACGCTGGACGTTATCGCTGCCCGATACACGGTCAGCGTCGACGAACTGCGCAGCTGGAATCGCATCGCCGCTGAAGATGGTGTGACGGCGGGTCAGATCCTCAAAACCGAGGCACCCGCCGCGGCCCGATGGGTCAGCCACCAGGTTCGCCGCGGCGAGACCCTCACCACCATCGCCCAAAAATACGGCTGCTCGGTCGAGAACCTGCGGAGCTGGAACGGCATCGCGCCCGACGTCTCTCGCCCCGATCCCGACACGGTGCTCTGGCTGGAGACCCACCTGTAACCGGCTATGCCGTACGGCCTTCGAGGATCGGGCCCAGCGCGCGGAGCCGCGCGACGAGGAAGTCTCGGAAGACCCGCAGCCGTGGGTTCTTGCGCAGGTCCGGGTGCACCAGCACCCAGATATCCCAGTGCGGCGTCGGCGCCGTGATGCGAGGCAGCGTCGGGTCGCCGAGGTAGCACGGCAGCCAGGTGAGGCCCATCCCCGCCTCACAGGCGGCGACCTGGATGAGCGGATCGTCGAACCCGCCGCGGGAGGGGAGATCAGGGAACGGAGAGCGTGTGATCCAGTCGCGGTCTCGCTCCTCACCATACCATCCGATCCAGCAATCACCGGCGCCATACACCGCCCGATGCAGCGTCCCGACCCGTCGCCCGGCGAGGTCGTCCGGCGGCGAGCGGCCGAGGCGCTGCAGCCGGACCGCGATGTCCGCTTCTCGCTGGCTGAGGTCCGACATCGCGTTCGAGCGCTGTAGGATGACGTCGACCTCAGGCCACTGCCGGTTGAAGTCCGCCAGCGCCGGGATCAACAGCCTGGCGAAGCCGCCCGATGGCATCGACACCCGGACCGGTCCGCGGAGGGTCGGATCGGCCGCCTGTGCCGCCCGCGCGATCGCATGCATCGCTTTTTCAACGGCTTCCGCAGCGGGCAACAACGCCGCCGCCTGAGAGGTCGCGTGGAGGCCGTCGTGGCGACGCTCAAAGAGCGTCATCCCGATCCGGGTCTCCAGGCCATGCAGCCGGCGACGCGCGGTCGGGTGGCTCACCCCGAGCACGTCCGCGGCCTGCCGAAGGCTCGGGGCGCGCATCGCAGCCAGAAAGATGCGGACGTCATCCCAGTTCCATCGCTCAATTGGCATCATGGAACGGATCTGTACCACCTTGGGAGAGATCTGTCTCTTCTCAGTTTAACCGCTCGGGTGCACACTTCCTGCGCGGGGACGCTTCGGTCCTCGAACCCTCCACGAGGACGCACACAGATGTCCAGCTCATCCGACGATTCGCCGCTGTATCCTACGAACTTCGATGAAGTCCAGGTCGACGTCCCCGAGTCTCCCAACCTGACGTTCTCCTTCGTCATCAAGGCCCCGAAGGCCTACGTCATGGATTCTTGGAACCTCCCCATCGCGGACGGCGGCGACATCATCGTCCGCACCGAGGGCGACACCCAACGCGGCGACGCATGGCCCGGGATCGCCCAGGACATGGAGCGCACCATCAAGTCGCTGAAGGTGACCCAGGTGGTGGGCAACATCCACACCCCAGAAGACGGCGACTGGCACTTCGAGTGGAAGGCCGGCGCCCCGTACTTCCGGATGCCATTCCCGGTCAGCATGATCATGTCTGCCGCCCACGGAAAGGCCACCCTCTCGGATGGCCCGGGACCGAACCAGACGACCGTGACCGTGGAGAGTCGACACCGCCCCGCGATCGCCTTGTGGTTCTCTCGCTTCGCCATCAAGGCGTCTCTGCCCGGACTCGCCAGGCTGGCCCCCAGCCGATTCGCAAGCAAGACCCTGCTCGGCCCCCGTGTGAATGAAGCCAACCCACAACAATAACGATGACAACAGTCTGTTTGAAGGTATCTGACAGTGTCGGATAGATGGTATTACAATCATCATCTATCAGCTCATCGATAGATGATGACTGTAATTAAATCGGAAAAGAGCCTGAACTCATCGCACTCTTTGCCGAAGAGATTGGGGAACATCGTGCAGGGGTTCGGACGCTCGCGGGGTTTTTTGATTAGAATGAGCCGGCCTCTTCACGGAGCGAGCGAGGCGAGCGGTGTCATCACAGTCCCAGGCAGCGGCGTTCAAGCCGGCTGAGGTCGAGCGAAACCTGATGCGAACGGCGATCGCCGTCCTGCTCAGCCTGCTGCTTCATGCCGCCGTCGGTGGTCTGGGCTTCGTCGGCGACCTCATCGCCCTCGAACCCCTCGACATGCCCGGCGAAGGCGGCCCCGAAGGCGCCGCGATGGGCGACGGCGAGCTGGAAGGCGGCGGCGCATCCGGCAGCGACGCGGTCCCTCCGGACGGGCCGCCGCCGGCGCCCATCCAGGTCTCCGTTTACCAACCGCCTGCGCCGGCCGAATCTGCGCCGGCCGAATCTGAGGCGAGCGCAGATGCCTCGCCAGATGTGGGGGCGAAGCCAAAGACGCCCCCGAAGCAGAACCCACGGACGCCGCAGCGGTCGGGATCGGGAAGGGGCGATGGGCGGGGCTCCGGTGACGGAGAGGGCGAGGGCGCGGCGGATGGCAGCGATGACAACAGCGGCGTCGACGGCTCGCCAGCGCCTGGCCGGAAGCGCCGCAACTGTGGTGATCCGCTCGATGAAGTCCAGAAGCTCGATGCCAACCGCTGGCAGGTCGATCGATCGATCATCGACTACTACGCCAGCCACCTGCGCCAGCTGGAGCGGCAGGCGGGGACGGCGACGCACTGGGGCGACGATGGAAAGCCCGACGGGGTCAAGATCTACCTGCCGCGGTGCTCGATCCTCAAGCAGGTCGGGCTGCGCAACGGGGATGTGGTTCATACGATCAACGGACGGACGGTATCCTCGGTGCCCAAGGCCGTTGCAGCCTACCTCGCGCTTCGCAAAGAGTCCCGTCTGCACGTCAAGATTACCCGGCGCAAGGGCCAGAAGGTCACCCTGCACTACCGCATCAAAGGATAACGCCGTGTCTTTGTGTGAAACCTGCCGTCAGGAGGGGCACCGTCGATGATCGACAGCTTCATGAGCGAATTCAGCGTCGAGCACCTGCTGGTGCTGTTTATGTTGGCCTGCTCGCTGCTGTTGGTGGCGGTCGCCCTGGAGCGGGCCCTGGTGCTGCTGCGGGTGCAGCTGTCCGCGTGGCGCGCGGTGAAGGTCGTTCGAACCGCACAGCAGGACAGCGTCGACGAAGCCCTGCTGGTCTGCGCCCAGCTCAAAGGGCCGGTGGCCGCGATCCTGGGAGCCGGGCTGCAGCGGGCCACCGGCGAGGTCCGCGGCGATCCCGCCATGGCCATGGCCCGCGAGCAGAAGCGGCTCAACGGCTCGATGAAGGCGCGCGCATGGATCCTGGGGACCGCTGGGGCGCTGATGCCCTTCGTCGGCCTGTTCGGCACCGTCCTCGGCGTCATGGCCAGCTTCGAAGCCATCGGCGAGACCGGCCAGGGCGGCTTCGCCATCGTCTCGGTGGGCATCTCTCAGGCCCTCATCGCCACCGCCGTGGGCATCGCCGTCGCCCTGGAGGGCGTCGTCCTGTTCAACGTCCTCCAGAGCATCACCCAGAAGCTGTCCCGGGACATCGCCCTGATGGCCGATGAGATCCTGGAGATGATCCTCGTCACACAGGAGGAGCGCCATGCAGGCCGCCCCCGGAGGTGATGGCGGAGACGGCGAAGAAGCCATCTTCACCGAGATCAACATCACCCCCCTCACCGATGTCTTCCTCGTCCTGCTGATCATCTTGATGGTCGTCTCGACCTCGGTCATCGAGGACGAGAAGGAGAAAGCCTATGAGAAGGGGCTGCTCGCCGAGCGGGCCCTACAGGTGATGACCCCCTCCGACGCCGGCGATCAGGACCTCGTTCCCGAAGATGTCGTGATCTCTGTCCTCCCCGATGGGACCATCTTCATCGAAAACGACGAGGTCCCCCGCGATCAGCTCGACGCCCGCCTCGCCCAGCTCAAGGCCGACAACCCCGCCACCCGCGTCGTCCTCCGCGGCGATCAGACCGCCTCCTATCAGCTCGTGATGGACGTGATCTCCGCCTGCTCGAAGAGCGGCCTCAACAACATCGCCCTCGCCAGCCGAGACGCACAGTAGCGACGGCTACTCGACGATGACGGTGAAGGTGCCAGAGGTCAGGCAGGTGTTCGGGCCAGCGCCGTCGAAGCTGCCGTCGACGCGCTGGGTTTCGCCGATCTCACCAGACCAGGTGTAGCGGATCCCCTCGCCGGTCTCGAACGTCGAGAAGTCCACGCAGATCCCGTCGATGGCACCAGAGAATTCGAAGCCGTCGATGGGCTCGGCCAGGCTCAGATCGCCGGATTCGTCCTGGACGACCGCCAGCGCGCCGCGGCTGTTCAGCGTGAAGCGGTCGGTGTCGAGGATCGGGTCATCGCAAAATTCGCGATTTCCAGCGCCGGAGATCTGCCATCCGCCGGTGAGGTCGGGGTCCGGGCCAGGGGCCTGCTGGCAGCGGTCGTCGTCGCTCTGGAAGTCGATCTCGAGATCGCCGAGCGAGCCACAGCCGTACATGCCCCAGCCAGACAGCAGGATGAGGAAGCCGGTGGGGGGGAGGATCCGATGGGTCATGGCCTGTGCTCAAAAGAAGACCCCCAGCCCGGCGGTGACCGAGCGGGGGTTGGTGATGCCGTTGATGTTGACGAATGTGACGTTGTAATCCACGTTGAGCGCCACCCGCATGGTGTAGGTGCGGAACAGCAGGACCCCGGCGCGGCCGAACAGCCCGAAGCCGAACGCCGACTCGCGGCTGATCGTCTCATGGGTGGTGACGATGACATCGCCGGTGACGAAGGTGCGGTTGCGCTGGTCGGTGATGTAGCGCAGCCCCGCCCCGCCGCCGAGGTAGGGGGCGAAGTCGCCGCGGCCCAGGATCGTATATGCCCCCAGGTCCATCGGGATCTCCAGGTAGCTGCCCAGCGCACCGCTGGCGTCAAACCGGAAGCCCAGCCGCGGCTCGATGGCGAACGTCGACGCTTCGTACCAGTACGAGAGGTCGATCACCGCGCCAGGAAGGCCGTCGGCGTAGCCGTCCTCGATCGGGACCAGGCCGCCGACCCGGAGCCCCAGACCGCCCGTCCCCTCACGGCGGACCGCCGGGCGGGACTCTTCGATGGTGATGTTGCCGAGCTGGGCCGTCTCTTCGGTGGTGGTGTCCCGGATGACCGCCATCGAGACCCGCTCCGCAGCCGCGTCCAGATCCTCCAGGCGATCGACCGTGATCCGCTGGCGGCTGAACACCCGCTCTTCGATGGAATCGACGATGGTGACGTTGACCACAATCTCCTGGCCCAGCCGGCCCAGCGCGCCGAAGGCGACATAGCGGGCGCCAGCGTCCTGGCCCGCGTCGATCGCACAGGGCACGTCCCCACAGGTCCGCGGAAGCGACACGAACGCCGCGTTGGTGGACGCGGACAGCTCGCTCTCCAATACATCGCGGAAGACCGCCACCGCGTCCGCGTCGACGCCGCGGTTGGTGAGGGGAAGAACCGCCCAGCGGCCCGGCTGCAGCGGCTGGGCCAATGCGGTCGATGAAAGCAATGAAACGCCAAGGGCGATCGCGTTCAGCATGAACCCACCGTAACATGCCCGCCCCCATCAGAAGCGATCCGCCCAGACCTTCGAGCAGGGGGGGATGGTGAAGTGACCGATCGATCCCCCAAGGGCCAGAGGGCGCGGCCAGGGCCCGTGATAGCCTGTGCCCCGGCGAAAGCACGGATGACTCCTGAACCTTTCCATAACCCCCTATCGATCTGGGAGATGATGATGGCAGACACAGAGGCGAAGAGCGGCGATCTACCGGTGACCCTGGCCACCTTCCTGTTCATCTTGAGCAGCGCCGGGCATCCCGCCAACCATGAGGGGCTGAAGCAGGCCATTGAAGCCCTCAACCACGCCACACCCGATGATGACATTGAGACCCTCGGCAAGCAGCTGGTCAGCGTCGTGCGCGAGGGGCTGGGGGAAGACGCCGACCTGGAGCAGGTCCAGCGGTTCATGGGGGACCTCTACAGCGATCAGAACATCGCCACAAAGATGGGCAACAATCGCGAAGAGCGACTGCGATCCATCCGGAGCTATATGTTCCAGAACTCCCTGCCCTGGATCGCTCGGATCATCGACCGTTTCCCAGATGGCACCGTCGGACCCCACTGGGTCATGATCGAGCAGGTCACCGACCGCGTCATCTGCATGGATCCCTACCCATGGGATGACCTCGATGAGGAGTATGCAAGCCCCGTTGTGGAGTTCATGGTCAAGTGGGAGCTTGCGGGCTGTGAAAGCATCCGGTTCCAGCGCGCCTGACGCGAAGGGGATAGGGCGCCGCCGCGTCTGAGAGGGGCGCGGCGGTCCGGTGGGAGAGAGAGAATTGTCACAGATGATGCCCGCGATCGGCGCCCCTCCGGCAATGAAGGAAGGAAGGCGCATGCGGCGGAGTGGCCCATCTATCTTGTGAAAAGATAGGTCACACAAGGGTTTTAGAATGCTCGATCCGACGTGTCAGGATCGGCAGAATCTGCTATTTTATGATGCCCTTCTTTACGCCGCACGAGTCCGTCAGGCGCTCGATGACCGCCGCGGAGAAGGGGCCCGGGATGAACGCATTCCCCCACTTCACTGACACAGGATCGCACCATGAACCCCATCTTCACGAAGATCATCAACCGCGAAACCAGCGCCGAAAGCATCATTCGGGACCGCCTGGAGGCGCTTGATCAGTGGATACGGGATCCGGTTCATGATCCATTAGATGAGATATCCCAATTTTTTGAACCACGTAAACCATCCAATAACAGCTGGGAAGCCGCTGGGGATGCGGTGGATGTCTGGGATGATGATTGGACGCCGACCGCACATTTTGTCGACACCGTCCTTCGGTACTTGTTTCCTGATAAACAGACGATGCACGACATCGCGATGGCCAAGAAAGAGGCCGAGCTTATCGATCGGGCCCGTGAGTTCGCGCAAGCTACCAAGGAAGCTCAGCTTCAACGTATGCTTGAGCGCGGCAAGGAGAAGATCCAGAAGCTGCGCGGCTTTGTGAAGCGGCTCAACTCGTCAAAGATCCTCATTCCGGCCTGGCTCAACCCCGACACCCTTGAGCAGAAGATGCTCAAGGAAGCCAACGACAAGGCGTTCCAGATCGGGCAGAAGAAGCTCGATGACAAAGCCCACAAGATCGACCGGAACCTGCGCGATCAGGAAGAACAGGAAGCGTCCGCGCAGTCACCGATGGACGCCGTTGACAACGAAGAGAACAAGTGCGCCACCGGCCCCAAGGAGCTGAAGGACCAGGAACGCGAAGAAAAACGCGACAACCTGGTGATCGACGCCAAGGCGAAGGGGAAGACGGGCAAGGCCGAAGAGAAAGAACAGGCCGACAACGCAGAGAAGGACGATGAGGTTGCCCGGCTCTCCGGCTCGGACTGTGGCAGCGGTGGCCCTGGGAACACCGAACAGTGCGAACCGGTCGTTTGTGAGTGTGAGCCGAAGCCCACCGCCGTTGAGAAGAAGATCAATCCGCCAAAGCTGCAGACGCATACCGTCGTCAAGGGGGACTGGCTGATCAAGATCGCCCGCGAAAAGCTCGGCGATATGAACCGTTGGCGTGAGATCTACACCCTCAACAAAGACGTCGTCGGCAACAACCCGAACCTGATCTTCCCCGGCCAGAAGCTCGTCCTCCCGCCGCCGCCCGATGAAGGCAAGAAAGAGCCCAAAGAGGGGGACAAGAAGGAAGAGACCGAAGACAAGGCGCCCGCCGGTGGGGAAGAGTGCACCTGTGAGAACCCCAACCCCAACCCCGACCCTGATCCCAACCCCAATCCGGACGATCCGGTTGATCCGACCCCCGATCCGGATCCGACCCCGCCTGTGGTGGATCCGGTTCCGCCGATCGATGACCCGGTCCCCGATCCGGACACCACCTCGACCTCTGGGACGCAGGGTGAGGGGACTGACCCGGTCGCGCCGACCACCTCGACTACAGGTCCTCAGGGAGAAGGCACCGGTCCGGTCGGGCCGGCCGTCTGTGCAGAGAGCGGCGGCGAGTGCAAGGGCGGCGGTCCGGTCGCCCCGCCCGAGAAGCACACCGTGGTCAAGGGCGACTGGCTGACCCGGATCGCCCGCGACAAGCTCGGCGATATGAAGCGCTGGAAGGAGATCTGGCACCTTAACCGGAAGGTCATCGGCGAGAACCCGGACCTGATTTTCCCCGGTCAGGTCCTGGTCCTCCCGCCGAAGAAGACGCGCGCGCAGAAGGCCCCCGGGGGCCGCGGCGGGACCAACCGACAGGTCGCCAAGTCTGAGACGCATACCGTCGTTCGGGGCGACTGGTTGTCCAAGATCGCTCGTGACAGGCTTGGCAACATGAGGCGTTGGAAGGAGATTTATAGCCTCAACGTCAAGACCATCGGCGATGATCCCAACCTGATCCTTCCCGGTCAGGTCCTTGTCCTTCCGCCCCGGGATCCGGATGAAGCGAAGGCCGCGCCTGCTGGTGAGGAGTGTGTTTGTCCGCAGCCGGGGACCACTTCGACTGCAGGGGTCGGCGGTGAGCCCACCGGCCCGACCCCGCCCGCGCCGTCTGGTCCCGCTGAGGTGGCCGTCTCGGCTCCGGTGACGACTGCAGAGGGTGCAGAGAACGCCCTGTTTAAGGATGTCATCATCGAGGGGGCCGGTCAGGAGACGTTGGATCGGAGCAGCGATCCGGCCACGCTCTCCAAAGAGGCCGTCGACAACGCCGGCAAGCAGAAAGAAGGCGAGTCGGCGGGCCCGAAGATGACGTTTAAGGCGTACGACGATTTGATCGCTGAGATTCGGGAGAAGGTCCAGAGCTATATCGACGCGTCCAAGTTCGCCGCTGGCTTCGGCGCAGCCAATGCCTTCGAGCAGCTGCTTGAGGAGCTGGAGGCCGACAAGGCCGACCTCGAAGAGAAGAAGGGCATCGCGACTGAAGCGTTCGAGAAGCAGGTGAAGGGTCAGCAGGAGCCGACCCAGGCCCGCATCGAAGAGATGAAGCAGCAGAACGCCGAGCAGTTCGCACAGGAGATCAAGGACTCTGAGGCCGATCTGGTCGACATCAAAGAGGCAGACACCCACTACCGCCAGAGCGTGCCGTTCGAGATGGGCAAGCTCGACAAGATTCAGACGTCGCTGGCCGCTGGTGAGGCGGTCGATGAGGCGGAAGTCAACGCGGCCTTCGTGAAGTTCGAGTTCGCCCCGGATCTCAAGGTGGGCGCCTGGACACGGAGCATGGTGGC
The DNA here is from genome assembly GCA_038520555.1 of Myxococcota bacterium. Classification (GTDB taxonomy): domain Bacteria; phylum Myxococcota_A; class UBA796; order UBA796; family UBA796; genus JBCBLB01. The sequence goes on from JBCBLB010000112.1 coordinate 14,217, forward strand.
GCGGTTGCGAAAGCTGTATAGCGACTACACCCGCTATTATGAGGCGATCCGGGGTGCCGGTTCGGTGGCCGCCAACAAGAACCTCGCCAAAGAACTGAGCAAGGAGATCGAGAAGTTCAAGGCGGAGCAGTCCCAGGGCCTTGAGCACTTCGATGGGGAGACCCCGGAGGAGAAGAAGAAGGAGCAGGAAGCGCGCGAGAAGGCCAAAAAGAACAACGAGGTCTACAAGCCCAAGCCGCCATCGCCAGAGAAGCGCAAGGAGCAGGAGAAGCTTGAGCGGTCGAAGGCGGACATGGAATTCCAGTTCACCGAGCTTGAGTCGCTGAAGTCTGCCGTCGAGAGCGGTGAGGATGCCGATCGCGGTGAGCAGATGGACAGCAAACAGCTCCGCGAGACCTTGAAGAGTGGCTTCGAGAAGGGCGGGCTGCCCGACGTCGACAAGTGGGCCAGCTACTTCATCACTGTCCTCAACCAGAAGTACGCCGACTACGAAGCGGACAACGAAGTCGTGAAGGGCTCCGGCTCGGCCGGGGCCTCCAAGGCGCTCGCCAGGTCGCTGGGCAAGCAGCTCAAGAAGCTCAACTGGCTGTTTGACCAGACCATGAAGTACTTCGAGAGCGCGTTCGCCCAAGCCGTCGATGAGGGTGAGGCCGCCGCCGGTCAGAGCGCCGAAGGCGGACAGGCGGCTGAAGGGGGACAGACCAACCCGACCGAAAATCCGGCCGACAAGGTCAAGCGCGCCCGGGAAGGGAAGGTCACCCTGCTGAAGCGGAAGCTCCCGCTTCAGAACACGCTCGACAACCTTGAGAACCTCAAGTCTGCCATCGAGAGCGGTGAGGCGGTCACCCAGAGCAACGCCAAGGTCGTCGAGCTGACGGACACCGCCAGCTTCGAGCGGTACGCCGACGGCGTGAAGGCGTCGATCTCGAAGCTGTGGCCGAAATACACCGGCATGGCCGATCAGATCCGGGGCGTCGGCTCCGCCGATGCGCCCAAGGCGCTCGCCAGGAAGCTCGGCCAGGAGAAGAAAGACCTTCAGAACGGCTACGAGCGAAGCAAGGAGCTGTTCGAGAAGATCTTTGAGAAGAAGCAGGACGAGAAGAAGGCCGGAAAAAGCGACGCTGGCGACGCGGCGGCGGACAAGACCTCTGATGAAGAGTCCAAGAAGGATGCTGCGGTTGCTGCCAAAGACAAGATGCTGGAGACGGAATTCAACCTCCTCGATCGGCTGGAGAAGCAGATCTCCGAGAACAAGCCGATCAGCGAGCCCTCCGCCGCCGATCGCCGTGACATCGGCGCTGAGCTGAAGGAGAAGTACGGCGACAAGGCGACGGTGCAGAACCTTGAGGACTGGCTGAAGACCTTCACCGGCGCCATCGCGCGGGAAGCCAGCAAGTACCGCGGCACCTATGAGGTCGTCCGCGGCGCGGGAAGCGCTGGCGCGCTTGAAGATCTTGGAACCATGATCGAAGAGGAGGCGACCCGTCGGCAGTCCGAGATCGGCGCCACCTTCACCTTCTTCAACAGCGCCCTGGGCCGGAAGAAGGACGGTGAGTCCGAAGACGCCGTCAAGGAACGCAAGAACCGGATCCGCGAGATCCGGTACTGCGCCGATGATGCCCTCGCCTCGCTCAATGAACTGAAGGCCGCGGTCGCCAACATGCGCCGCCGGCCCCCGGCGAGACCGCGAAGGGTGACCGGTCCAGGTCCGCCGATGAGATCGCCCGGCCCGGCTTTAAGATCGATCAGTGGTACCAGGAACGGATCATGGAGGCGCGGAACTACCGCAAGACCTCGGTCGCGGAGTACCGCCAGCTCCTCGGGTTTGGCAGCTTGCCAGCGATGAAGTCGATGGCACGCATGATCGAGAAGAAGATCACCGGTTATAAGAGCACCTTTACCCGCACCACGGAGCGGTATGAGGCGACCCTCAGCGATGAGAAGGCGGAGAAGGGCTTCGAGCTGCTGAAGGCGCCCTTTGAGCGCGTCTTCGAAGAAGAGATGTCGCTGCTGGAGAAGCTCAAGGAAGTCGTCGAGAACGCCAAGAACCCGACCCGGGTTCTGGAGCGCGCCTCGGCGATGCCCACGGCGCAAGGCGCCGGTGAGGGGGGCGAAGGGGGGGATGGAAGCAACGGCCCGACGGAGGTCACCGGTCAGTGGCCGGTCAAGATCCCGATGGGCGTCTGGCTCGTCGACGTCAAGCAGAAGGAGGCGGCCTTCCCACAGCGGTTCGTCATCTTCGGCGCCGATCAGCAGGGCAGCGGCATCCACCCCGGTGAGGTGAACCATCGGGTCGAGGTCAAGTCCCAGAAAGAGTGGAGCGTTGGCATCCGTCACCACAAGGGCAAGGAAGCCGATCGCTGGAACCGCTCGTCGCTCAAGCTGGTCTCTCAGGGAGAGAAGAACTACAACCTCTACTCTGAAGACTCGACTGACAACGACTACAACGACCTCGTGGTGAACATCAAGCACACCCCGCCGGTCGAGCACACCACGACGGTCAATGAGAAGGGCGACTATGAGGTCAAGCTCAAGACGAAGGCGAAGTACACTCCCTTCGACGCGACCCCGGCGAAGTTCAACGCGTATCACGCCGAGACCGCCCAGAAGTTCGCCGCGCAGATGGGAGCGGGGAAGTACATTACCCGCGAGGGCACGTCGACCAAGCTGACGATCGACAACAAGAAGATCGCCTATGACATGCTCCTTCACATGCATCGTGAGACCAACCGGCGGGACGCACGGATGATCTCGGTGGAGGCCATCGAGACCTCGGCGAAGCGGACCGTGACGGAGGTCATCGAAGAAGACATCAAGATGTGGGACGTCTTCTTTGACTATGAGGACACCACACGCGACCGTCGTGTTGAGGATCCCGCAGTTGTCCGCGAGCGCCAGCGCCGGGCGCGTGAGGAAGCCGCGCGTCGCGCCCGTGAAGCCGCGCGTCGCGCCTGGCTCCGCCGCCGCCGCGGCGACCCGATCGTCCTCGACCTCAACCAGAACAACAAGCACGATACGACAGGTCGGAACACCGAAGGCGACGGCCGCATCGATGGGCCGACGGTTTTGTTCGACCTCGACCCGACCAACACCTCATGGTCGGACAGCAGCCGCGATGGGCTCCCGCTGCATGAGATCCGGGTCCCGAACGGAAAGGTCGTCTGGGACGAGAAACGCACCGAGAACTTCCGGAACATGGAGTTCTGGCGCGCCCGGCCGCAGCCCGGTGAGCAGCGGGCGAAGCTCTACACCGTGGGGGGGCGCTGGATCGGGGAGTGGACCGGCCAGCGGTACTTCTGGGGGACCCGCCAGGACAAGGAGCGGACCGAGTGGCTCAAGCGCAACAGCGGCGACGGCTTTCTGGTCTGGGATAAGAACGGTAACGGTCTCATCGACGACAACACCGAGATGATGTCGGAGTATGACGCCGCCGGGAAGAAGGTCTTCGTCAACGGATTCGAGAAGCTCGCCTTCTACTTCGACAAGAACAAGGACGGCGTCGTCAACGGCGCAGAGCTCAACGGCCTCAAGATCTGGACCGACGACAACGCCGACGCTCAGACCGATCCCGGCGAGCTGAAGGAGCTCTCGGTGTACGGCATCACCGAGTTCGTCGTCGGCACGTCCTGGAGCATGGACAAGCTTGAGTCCAGCTTCTCTCGCAATCGTGAGGTTCAGCGCCACCTGTCAGGCGCCAATCAGACG
>JBCBLB010000952.1:0-2492 GCA_038520555.1 Myxococcota bacterium
ATTCACCTCTGTATCGAAACCCAGACCCACTTCATCGTCTGCAACCTCGCCGACCTCGGCCGGGCTGGAAACGTGGCGCTCCTCGTCGTCAACAAAGAGACGGGGGACTTCCACCACCGCTCCAAGCACCGGATCTTCCCCAGAAACACCCTCCAGGTCGATAACCGCGTCGAGCGGTTCACCGATCCGGAGTCCGGCTCATTCGTCACCATCGACCGACAGCGCGTCCGCTTCGCCATACACCTGGATGAATTGCACATCATCGGGGAAGCCACCCTCGCCCTTGGCCCGCCGCTCGTCCAGGTCACCCGATTCCAGCGCGGTCGGGGAAGCCTTCAGTGGTATGGCATCCTCCAGGTTGTTCATGGAACGCTGCAGATTGGCGGGGACGTTTCACCACTCCCCGTCGGAGCGTTGGGCACCTATGACCGCACCGCTGGCCACCAACGGGGGCTCCAGAACTGGAACTGGATCGCGACCGTCGGGACGGCCACCCACTCTACGCTCGGCAGCCAGCCCGTCGGCATCCAGATCGCGCGGGACCGGGACCTCGCCCACCCCCGGGTCGAAGGGAAGAAGAACGTCGTCTGGATGAACGACCAGCTCGTCAAGATCCCCGACGTCTCCTTCGGATACGACTATACCGACCCGGAAGCCAAGGAGACCGGCCCCTGGCAGATCCAGAGCCCCGCCGACCAGACCGACGATCGGTTCGATCTGACCTTCACGCCGCGCCACCACCGGCGGGAGAAGCGGGGTGGGGTGCTCATCAACGTAGACTTCAACCAGTACTATGGCGAAGTCTCCGGGGACATCGTGATCCATGGGGAGCGATGGACGCTTCAGCCGACCTTCGCGGTTTGCGAGGAGAGCCTGCTGGAGCTGTGACGCTGACGACGATGGTCATCGACGCTCGGCTTCCCCCTCCAGTAAAATCGGCAACTTACCATGGCACCGATCCTGCTCATGGGGAGAGGGTCCAAACAACGGAGGACCCAAATGAGAGGAATGAATCGTGTTTTTCTGCTCGGCCGACTGGGGCACGAGCCAGCGCCCCGGCGCACCCGCGGCGGGAAGACGGTGATGGAGATGCGGGTGGCGACCCGACGGCCGGGCCGGGGCGGCGAAGAGACCACCGACTGGCACCAGGTGCGGGTCTGGGAGCAGCTCGCCGAGGCCTGTGCGGAGCACCTTCGCGCCGGGAGCCCTGTCGCAGTCGAGGGCCAGCTGCGCGCCGAGAGCTGGATCGATCGGGAAGGCACTGCCCATAGCCGCACGTTTGTCCTCGGCGATCGGGTGCACTTCCTGCCGGATCCCCGGCCTGCCCCGAAGGCTCAGGGGACGCCGTCCGTGGACGCCGTGGGCTGACGCGTCCGCCATCGCCACGCGATGGCGGCCAGGATCGCCAGCGGGATCGCCCAGGGGACGGTCGCTTCGCTGCCGATCACCGCCAGCTCAAAGCCCCGCATCGAGAAGGGGAACAGCAACGTATACCCCTTCTGAAGGTGCGTTTGAAGCATATCCAGCCCCAGATGCAGGAACATGCCGCCCAGCAGGTTGAGGAAGATCATCCGCCGCTGGTCGGCCGGAAACCACAGGGACAAAAAGTATGCCGCCACCACCATCCCGAAGGGGGTGTGCATCGGCTCCCAGGCATAGACCATCGCCCGGGGCGCGCCCACCATGTTCAGCATGATCGACGGCAACCGCGAGAGCAGGTCGGGCAGCAGGTTGCCCGCCACGAACACCGCCACATGCGGCCGCCCCGTCGCTGCCTTGACCAGGACGGCGACCGCTGCATGGGTCACCAGGTCAGCCACGCTCGACGACCCTCCCCCCCCGCCAGGCAAAACACCGTGGGACCATCCACAGCGCCCACAACAATCCCACCGCGCCGAGCACCTGCTTGTATGGGCGAAGCTCATGGCGTTGTCGAGAGGCCTCAACGGCGATGGCATCGACCGCCCGAAACGTGGCCGCGACGCTGACCACGTCCCCCTCAGAGAGGGTGTCCGTCGGTCCTGCGATCGGAATGTCCCGAATGACCTTGGAGATCCGATAGCGGTTGGGGCCCTCGATCGCAGTCACCGCATACAGCGAGAAGATCAGGGGCTCGCCATCGTGGGCGGCCGGATCGGCAGTGAGCCGCCGCCATCCGAACGGAGCGGCGTCCGCCTGCAGGCCGAAGCCCACGATGAGCACGACCAGCAGCAGGGCTGACAGCCCAAGCTTCCACCCACGAAGCCGATCCGAGAAGAGCACATCCCCAGGTAGCCGATGAGAGCGCACTTCGCTACAGTGCATCGCAGGAGAGACTCTGCGCTTATGAACGCCTTCACCGTCTGGTTCACCGGCCTGCCTGCCTCGGGAAAAACCCTTCTCGCCGATGCCGTCGGCGAGCGCCTCCGCGCGCAGGGCTGGCCGATTGAGATCATCAACTCCGGCAAGCTGCGCAAGACGCCCCTCGGCGCCGCCCTCGGCTTCAGCAAGGC
>JBCBLB010000798.1:0-4068 GCA_038520555.1 Myxococcota bacterium
CGACACCGGTTGAGGAACCGCCTGTTGAAGAAGCCCCGACAGAGCCAGCGCCTGTTGAAGAAGAGCCGACCGGGGATGAGGCGCATGCGGAGACGGAAGCGGCACCGGCTGAGCATGGGAGCGACGAGCATCACGCTGAGTGAACTGCGAAGCGTTGCTTGTTGAGCGACATCACCCCCGCGATGGACCAGACAGCCCATCGCGGGGGGTGTTCATCGGTGACCAGAACGGGACGCTGCGACCTCCGTGAGGTTGACGCCCATATCGGCGCCCATGTCCTGGGCGAGCTGTCGGACCGCGTCCTGAGCATCGTCTTCCCCGACGCCGTACAGGCTGAGCAGGAAGCTGCCGAGTTCGACGAGCTGATCGGCGAGCACTCCAGCGACGTCTGCGGTGGTGTCGATGGTGTTGACCAGGAGCATGCCCTGGCTGGCGTCGAGGACCTTCCGGGAGACGGCAGGGTTGCGGAGTTGTTGGGCGAGCTGGACGCCGAGCAGCGGAAGAGCCATCTTCAGCCCCGCAAGAAACGCTGGATTATCGAGCATCTCAGCGTGTTGGGGGAACCGCTGCTGGAGCTGACGGATCGCTTTGGCCTGGACCGCCTTCCCCGCGCCGAGTTTGACGCCATAGGCGAGCAGCTCGCGTGTATCTGCGAAGCGGGGCTGCGTTGTTGTGGGTGGCGCGGCCGGCGTGGTTTCTTGAGAAGTCATCGACTGTTTCATGGGGGCTTCCGAGGGTTTGGCGGGCAGGCTGGAGGGATAGGGGCCGGTCCGTCGTGCGGTTTTTTTGTTCGTACTCACGCTCGGAATTCGCTCATCAGAGGGGTTTGATTCGGACAGATTCTGTCCGAACAGGGAGTCAGTCACCAAGATCCTGGCAGACCCCTTCGCAGAAGTTGACCACCTCGCCAGTGCGTAGGAACCGGTCGAGCTGTCGCTGCGCCGCTGGCTCGCGGCGGGGGCGCGCGTGGGTGTCGGTCTCTTTCGCCGGGGGTAGGTTCTCGTATGGTTCCTCTATCCCATAATCCCATTCAATCAGGGCAGATCCGACATGCGGCCCTTCGACGATGGGGATATCCCAGACCGGACGGGTAGGCGGATCGATGAGCGCAGCCCCATACGCACGGGCTTGCATCTGTGCGCCCAGCGTCGTCACCTGTGCGTCGCCGATGGCCACCTGCATCAGCACCGACTTCGTCGGCGTCCCCGGCAGCGGGTCCGACGTCATCGAGCGGGCGTAGCCCGACGACTCCGCCGAGTCCCAGAGCGTCTGCATATAGCCAATCATCATGCTCAGCTCGAGCGGATCCGGGTAGACGCCGCGGAGGATCTCAAAGTACGCCTCAAAGCCTGTGGAGCGGAACAGCAGCAGGGCGTAGGGGAGCCCGCCGACGCCGAACACTGCCCGTTCAATATCGGTAGACAGGGCGACATAGGCGCCGCCCAGGATCCCGCCCTGAGAGATGCCGTAGTAGTAGGCGGTCTCGGTATCCACCGCGGAGAAGGTCTCACCGCTGTCTGGGTCGGTGACCTGCATCACCGGGTCATCGGCAAGGTCTCCCTGAAGCATCCGCAACCCGGCGGCCATCTCGACAAACCCCTGCTGGGAACGTTCTGGAATCATGGCGAACTCATCGATGTCTTCTGCGATCATGTTCACGATCGCGAAGATGTCGTAGGCCTTCATCCCGGTCCAGTCCATGGCGAACAGGATGTAGCCATAGGTGTGGGCCAGCGCCTCCAGGTGCCCGGCGTTCACTTCGTTCTGGTTCCCGAGCAGACCGTGTCCGTACTGCATGACCGGAAGCGGCCCGCGATCGGCGGCGCTCTGTGGGATGATGATCGTGAATGGAAGCACCGTCTCCCCGTTGTAATAGGGCATCCCATCGTCACCACGAGTCAGGACCGTGCCCGCCACATCGGTCTCTGTGTACATCGGGACCGTGACGGAGCCCCGGATCTTGCGCAGGACCTGCGCGTTGTCTCCGTCCTCAACCGAGGAGATCACGTACGCCGGTCCACCGGATCCGATGCGTTTTAGCATGTCATCCCGCATCCAGACGGCGCGTCCGGTGATCCCTTCTCGGGAGCCGGTCACGAAATCCCAGGCCAACGTCAATCCATCGCGTTTTATCCCTGCATCTTCCAACACGGGGAAGATGGATGTTTCAAACCGTTCACGTCGCCGCTCGATGTCAGGGTCGTCTGTCGTGCGCGCATCGCGGAGGGCGGCGAAGGCGTCCGATGCCTCCAGGGAGGCGCCGCTGTCGTCGATGAGATCGCGGAAGGCGACGATATAGCGCCGCCCATACGCCAACGGCGCTGCCGGGAACATGAAAAGCATCCGCCGGGCATCGTCCTCGTGGCTCATATCCAGCTCGACGAAGTGGCCGAGGCGTTCCCCGGTCTGTGCATCGAGGAGGATGGTCGGACTCTCCTGCGCGATCGAGCTTTCCAGCTCCCCATGCCCCGGCAGATTGTTCAGGGAGATCCCGGGGAAGTGGGTCATGATCGGCCCCGCGACCGCCCACCCATCCCGCTCATTCCAGTAGGTCGGGGCTGGTTGTCGGAAGGGCTCGGCCGCCGGCATGGTCTGGCTCCCCAGATCGACCCGCATCCCCGTCGGCGTCGTATCGTCCGGGGCCATAAAGAAGGTTGAAGGGAATGGCAGCCCACACAGCGAGGGGGTGAGGGGATCGCAGTCACCGCGGGGGCCGTAGTCCACGGCGGTGGAGACCGGATCATCGGGGCCACATCCGGTGAGGAGGGCAAACAGGAGGGTCGCTGGACGTATCATCCGATGAGTATGTCATATCGGCTCAACGCATCAACCCGAACGCGACCAGGACCAGCAACAGCCCGACGCAGCGGTTGAACACATCGTTCGGGATTCGCCCGGAGAGGCGCCCGCCCAGGACGCTCCCGACCACAAGGCCAGGAAGCATCGCGGCCATTCGGATGGGCATCTCTGCGTTGCCCACTCCTCGCCAGAGCAGGATGGCGGTCAGGGTGCATGCGCCGATCCAGAACAGGCCGATGAGCTGCGCACGGTAGTATTGTGGCTCAAAATAATGCTGTGCAAACGCGATGATCGGTGGTCCGGATGCTCCGGTGAGGCCGCCCATTGCCCCGCCGGCGAGGGCGCTCACGGCGCTCCAGCCGAGCACCGGGCCCGGCGCCGCCGGCAGCGCTGTCCACTCGCCGCGGCCCGGACGGGATGGTCTGGCGACCATGCTCGCTCCGAACAGGCCGACCAGCGCGCCGATCACCAGACGCACGGTGTCGACGGGGAGGCTCACCAGCAACGCCGTCCCGATAAACTGGCCGACCAGCAACGCAGGCGCCATCCGGCCGACCAGCCGTGGCTCGATTCGCTGCCAGACTCCCGGGAGCAGCAGCGTCCCGCCCAACAAGTCGGACAAGGTCACCAACAGGATCGCCTCCTCGGGTGGCCAGATCAAGGACAAGAGCGGCGTGAGCACGAGGGCCGAGCCGAAACCTGTCACCCCTTTGATGAACTGCGACGCGAACGCTGCAGCCATCGCGAAGGCGAACCACTCCATCGCGTCCTCAGGGCCGCGCGGGGGCTGGCTCGTCCCCGAGCTGTTCGGTGATGACCTGTTCCTGGGCCCGGCGGAACCGAAGCTTCCGCAACAGCTCTCGGGACAGGTCGTTGTCGAGCAGCTTGTTCGCCCGACGCGCTGTCTTTACCGCATCGTCCAAGCGACCTTGCTGTTCATAGACCAGCGCCAGGTTGAAGAGGGCTTTGCCTTTGTTTTTGCCGTCGGATGTTTTCACGCTTGCGAGCAGCGCCTTCTCTGCCGGCTCCAGCCGGCGAGCGCCCAGCGCCTTCGAGCCGTCTGGTTTTCGGTAGTATGCGCGGGTGATGGTGGCTTCAAACGGTGAAATGTGCCGCAGGTACCGTTCCCCGGCGGTGATCATCAGCGCGGAGATGTGATCCTCAGGCTCGCCCGCGTTGGTTCGGGCGATCCCGCGGCGATCGCCCTCGGCCTCCCAGGCATCCGCTGCGCGCAGCGTGAACACGTCGACGATCTCGCCGTCGCAGTCG
>JBCBLB010000371.1:0-9636 GCA_038520555.1 Myxococcota bacterium
CCTGTTGCAATATGACGCCGCACACCGCCCCCAGGACTGTGACGCGGTGCGGCGACGGATCGCAGCCATCGCCCCCACGCCCGCGGTCGATGCGCTCCGGGGGGATGGGCGGCTGACCAAGACCATCCGGCGCATGGTGCAACAAGACCAGCGCGCCCGAAAAGCACAGACGCTGCAGACCACCGACGTGGGCACCCGTGCCGACCTCCCCTCCCACAACCTGCCCCTCCAGGTCGATCGGTTCGTGGGACGGTCCCGGGCGATCGAGACGCTCCACCGCCTGATCGACCGGGACGCACGCCTGATCACGATCCTGGGCCCCGGCGGCGCAGGAAAGACGCGCCTGGCGTCGTTCTTCGGGCGAAGCATCCTGCAAGGCATGCCCGGCGGGGTGTGGTTCTGCGATCTGTCTGAGGCACGTGCTTGCGCGGATGTGGCCAACGCCGTCGCCCGCTCGATGAAGCTGTTCGTCGCTGAGGGGGATCTGCTCGAACAGATCGGCCGCCAGCTCGCCACGTCGGGGCGGAGCCTGCTCATCGTGGACAACTTCGAGCAGGTGGCCGCCTGCGCACAGGAGACCATCGGCCGTTGGCGCGCCCTGGCGCCTGACACCATCTTCCTGGTCACCAGCCGCGTGCATCTCGGCCTCTCCGGCGAGCAGCTCCTTCCCCTGGCGCCGCTGCCGGAGCCTGAGGCGATCTCCCTGTTCATCGAGCGGGCACAGCAGAGGCAGCCCGACTTCCACCAGACGACCCACAACCGCGAAGACATCCAGGCGATCGTACAGCGCCTGGACGGGCTCCCGCTCGCGGTCGAGCTGGCAGCGGCGCGGGTCCCGCTGTTCGGCGTACAAGCCCTGCGTCAGCAGCTCTCCGAGCGATTGGAGATCCTTCAGGACAGCCGGCGACCGCTCCGCCGACACACCAACCTCCATCACGCCGTCCAGTGGTCCTATGATCTGCTGGCCCCCTGGGAACAGTCTGCCTTTGTGCAGCTCAGCGTCTTCGAAGGCGGGTTTACCCTGGAGGCCGCCGAAGCGATCCTGGAACGATCTGGATGGGATCCCCCACAGTCTGCGATGGATGCGCTCCAGTCCCTGCTCGATAAGAGCCTGTTACAGCGCATTCCGTCCACCGTCCATCACCTCCCCCCCCGATTCGGCATGCTGGCCAGCACCCAATCGTTCGCCCGGACGCGGTTACAGGCCGATCCGATGGTGAACCGGCTATATCGACGACACGCCGCGTTCTATTCCAGCCTGGTTCCGATTCATGTGGGCCGGTCCCACAACGGACTGAGTCTACGCCAACGTCAGGTCCTGTTCGCGGAAGTCGACAACCTTCGCGCAGCACAGCGCCGGGTGACTGCCCGTGACGAACCCGTGATGGCCGGGCACCTTGCGCTGGTCATGACCCACTACCCGCGCGGCGACAACATGTTCACCGACCGCGCCCTGGCGCTTGAGCAAGCCCTCGATGGGATCGCAGACCAGGACATGCCCCACCTCAAGAACCACCTGCTGTGTTCTCTGGCATCGTATCGGCAGATGACCGGGCAGCTCGCGCAGGCAGAGGCGCTGTTGCACGCCGCCTTACAGGCCGCGAAGCAGACCGCCATCCCCCTCATCGAAGGGTTCACCCTGCTCGTGGTGGCCCGCTTCATGAGCTTCTGCAACCGATTCAAAGACGCCAGACAACGCATCCAGGAGGCGCAAGCCGTCTTCCAAAGCCATCACTCTCACAACGGCGAGGCATGGGCCCAGCTGGAGATCGGGCGGATGTGGTTCAAAATGGGGCAGATGAAACACGCCGCAACCCATGCACGCGCCGCGTTGCGGCTGTTTCAGCAGACCGGGGACTGGAAAGGCGAAGCCGATGCATGCCGCGATCTTGGGATCAGCATCCTCGAAATCCCCAACCCCGAAGACGCCATCCCTCACTTCCTTCGCGCGCTTCAGGTGTTCCATGAGAGCGGATTTACCGTCGATGAAGGGCGGGTGTCCAATGACCTGGGCAACTGCTTCCGCGCGATGAACCGATGGCAGCAGGCCGAGTCGTACTATCGCGCCGCGTTGAAGATCTATCGCCAGAGCGGCGATCGATTCGAAGAAGGCGTCACCCTCTGCAACCTGGGGACCTCCCTGAACAACCGCGGAAAGACCGAGGAAGCCATCAAACTCTTCCAACGCGGGCTCCGCATTCATCGGCAGATCCCCAACTCTCGGGTGCTGCTCAGCCTGCTCAACAATTTGAGCCTGCTGTACGCCAGCCGCAAAGACTACATCACCGCACGAGAGATGCTGGAGGAAGCGATCACACAGCCGAATCCAAAAACACAAAGCCGGATGATACCGATGATGCGGCTCAACCTGGGCGCGATCCTGTTCAAGCTGGACGAACCGGGGGCCGCGGCTCAGTATCTCCAGGAGGCGGTGTCCTATGCCCACAGCATGGAAGACGCTGTGCTGGAGGGGCTCTCGCTCGCACAGCTCGGGCTGGCGCTGGGCCAGCTTGGCCACATCACCCGCGGCCGGGCCTGCTTCGAACAAGCCGAAGCGCTCCTCCGCCCGCTCCGGGCACCGCACCGCCTGTTGTCGTTGCTTTGTGCCAAAGTGATCTTTGAGGCACCCAATGACTACGCCGTCGCCTCTGAGACGTTTGCAGAGGCAGAACGCCTGATGGAAACCTTCGAGCTGAACCAGAACATCCATACCGCCAACGAAATCCAGGAAGCGACCCACGCCCTGCAACGACACGCCCCGGTCACGTTTGCCGACGAGCACTATGCATAATCACCGATAAAACCCACCGTTCGTCAGCGCGGTTCTGCCAGCCGGGGATCGCAGGACCAAGCCACGAGCGTCTCCTCTCCCCAGACCATCTCGTCGGCGGTCCAGTCCCTCCATATCCCATCCAAATCGCGGTCGTGGGTGATGGTCTGTACCGACGACAGCGTCGCATCCGCCATCAGCGCCTCGACCGCAACCCCGGGGTCTTCAAACAGCTCATCGAACAGGTGCAGCACCTCCACGTTGGCGAACAGCGGCACCGCGAGCTGCTCGGGCGCGATGACGCCTTCATGATCGGCATAAAGGATGACGTGGCGCAGCGATTGAGCGGTGGGCGCAGCGGCAAGGTGTCGAAGCGTCGCCACCATCCGGGGCCCGTCTTCATCCGCATCAAACGCGAAGTCACCGATCTCAAGGTACAGATGGGTCACCCCAGAGAACCATGGCGCAGACAACACCGGCGCGATGGCGTCTCCGCTCGCGATCGCGAGGTGGAGAAACCGAAGCGACGGAAGTTTGCTCAACGCGAGCTGCTTCGCCCCTTCCTCATCAAAGCGATGCATCTCAGAGTGGATCGTCCGCAGGTTGGGACAGTCCCAGATGGTGGGCTCAAACAACCCGAAGGTGACGCTATAGGGATCGACCGAGACTCCCGTAATCAGGTCGATCGCCTGGACGCGTCGAAAGATGCCGCTGTCCCAGAGGTTCGGCCAGGGCTGAGCTTCTACCGCCAACGTGTGGGGCAGCCGCGCTTCAGGCCATCGTGGTGGCGTCCGCGGCCAATCCCAGAACATCAGCCGGCGAATCGTCGCACGAACCCCAAACTGAACCTCCAGCTGGGTCAGCAACGCGAGAAAAACGGCGCTCTGATCCCACTCCACCCCCGGAAACCGACCGCTAAGCAGAATTAATCGACCATGAAAGCGCCCCTTCGGGGAATCTGGCTCAGCGAGGTAGGTGGAGACCCAGTCCAACTCACACGGCCGCATCTCCATCGGCCACATCGAGAGCAGCTCGTCAAACCGAGGAAAAACGACCGCGTCGAAATCATCGGGCAACTTTCCCACCACCCGGAGCACATTGAGGTTCCGACACAGGCTCACAAACCCCAATTGTGATGGTGTCCTGGCCGCATCCTGGAGGAGAGACTCAATGTCCATATGGACTCCGAACCGGTGATTGTAACAGTCTATTTTATCCCGGATTTATCCGATAAACGATACCAAACCCGATTGTTGATAAAGTATGAGGGGAGACCATGATGATACACGATATGGTGTGGCTCCTGGTTTCGAGCAGAGGATACGCTGAAGCTATGCTGTCCCTACACCAGGCTGAAGTGTTGAAGTCGCTGATTGAGAACGAGCAGATCGATCAGGCCCGCGAGTTGGCCCTCTCGCTGATCTCTGTGGCGGACTGGCTGGACTTCATCCAGGAGTACATCCCTCCCCTCAGCGATCCCTCTGGGTTCCTCTGTGCGTTCGGGAATGCGCCCGTCGTCGATCGGGTCGCTCGCCAGATCGCGCTGGACATCGCCGAGAAGCATGTGTCCCTCTACCCAGAGCAGGTCAACCTGTTGACCGAGACCATCGCACAGACCCGGGCGTACCTGCGCGGAGAGCTGACCTGGGATGCGCTCGTGAAGGTCGAAGAGGCCATCGATGACGTGGCGATCAACCTCGATCTGAGCGGCCCATCGGAAGACGCCGCGATCATCTGCGCGGAGGCAGCGCGCACCGAGCCCATCAGCTCTCCTGGACAGCAGGCCCTCGACAACATCCTCCACGACTTTCTCGAGATCTTCTCCCCAGAGATGCGCATCTGGATCGAGGCCGAGCTGCACGCCGCTGCAGTGACGCTCTGCGATCAGAAACGAGAACCCACGCTGGGATAGGCCGCGTTGGTTGCCGCTCTCGGATTCGTCCATCGATGGCCTGCTGTGAGAACACGACGTGGTCACGACGGCGACCTGTGTACAATCCAACAGCTGATGGGAAGACGGAGCGGAGAGGATATTCCCATCAACGGGGTCATGATCGTCGTGATGCCCTGTGCACCTGTGTGAGACAGTTCGATGAACACTGAGATTCAGGGGTATGCGTTTGGTCCGTTCAAGGTGTTTTTGTCTCCACGACAGCTGCTCCGGGATGACCATGTGCTCCGCGCGCAGCCGCTGGTGATCGAGCTGCTGCTCTGTGGGCTGCGCCACCCCGGGGAGGTCCTTCCCCGAGAGACGCTCCTCCAGACGCTTCGGAGCGAGACCACGCTCTCCGACCATTCCCTGAGCCAGCTGGTCTACAAGCTCCGCAAGATCCTCCGGGAACACAAGCGATGGTGGCGTTCGGTCCACGGCCACGGCTACTGCTTCGATGGTCCAGCCACGGCGCTCACCGAGCCGTCCCCGCCCTCGCCCACATCCGTCCCAACGCCGGCGGCGCCGGCGGCGCCGACGATACCGAACAACCTGCCCCAGCCGCAGTCGTCTTTCGTCGGACGGCAGGAGGAGCTGCGGGCGTTGTCGGCGCTGCTCCACGCGGATGAGCGGCTCATCACGATCACCGGGACGGGCGGGTTGGGCAAGAGCCGACTGGCGCTTGAGCTGGCCCGCCAGCAGCTGACCGCGGCTGCGACGCGCTGGGCGGGCGGGATCTGGTTTGTGTCTCTGGTCGAGGGCCGGACCGACGCGGACATCTGCTCTCTGGTGGCCCGCGCCCTGGGCATCCCGGTGGGGCAGGCGGCGGAGGGGCTGCTGTGGTCGCTCCAGGATCGGGGACCGACGCTGCTGATCCTCGATAACTTTGAACAGATCGTGGACCATGCCGCACAGACCGTGGGACGCTGGCTCCAGGAGGTGGCCACGCTGTGGTGCGTGGTGACCAGCCGGCAGCGGCTGGCGCTGTCCGGCGAGCAGCTTTTTCCGCTCAAGCTTCTCCACAAGACCGATGCGATGGTGCTGTTCGAGGCACGCGCCCGGCTGGTCCGCTCCACGTTCTCCCTACAGACGAACAACCGCGACGACGTGGCTGCGCTGGTCGAGATGCTGGATCGGCTCCCGCTGGCCATCGAGCTGGCGGCGAGCCGGTGCCGGATGCTCTCTCCCCGGCTGCTGATCGACCGGGTGAGCCGACGGTTTGCGCTGCTCAAGGGCAAGGTCCGCGACCTCCCCGAGCGTCACCAGACGCTCCTTGCGACGCTGGAGTGGAGCTGGGAGATGCTCGACGAGACCATGCGCGCGGTGCTGTGCCAGTGCAGCATCTTCGAGGGCGGGATGAGCCTGGAAGCCGCCGCTGCCGTCATCGACGTCCCGCTGGGGGCGGACGGGGAGCGCCTGTGGGTCGAGGACGTGCTCGCCGAGCTGCTCGACCGCTCGCTGCTGCAGAGTCATGATGACGCCGGCGAGCAGGGCCGCCTGTCGATGCTGTTGTCGATCCAGGACTTCGCCCGAAGCAAGCGCGAAGCGCACCTTCCCGACACCGACGCGCTGGCGCGTCGACACGGCGCGTTCTTCGCCCGGTTGGCTGCGGCACAGCTCCGTCAAACGCAGAACGCGGAGCTGGACAACTGCAAGACTGCGGCGCACCGGCTGCTGGCCCTGCGCCCATCGCATCCATGCGATCTGGATGATGCCGTGAGGTGCGCCCAGGCCGCAGCGCGGGTGTTGTTGAAGGTGGGGCCCATCGACGAGGGCGCCGCATGGATGATCTCGCTCGCGAGACACGATGCGTTCACCCCGAAGCACCGCGTCAAGCTCTTGATCGGAGCGAGCTGGCTGTCTTTGGATGGCAAGGACATGGCGCAGACCGAGGCGCTGCTGACCGAAGCCCAGACGCTCCTGGGCGACCAACGCGACCCTGCAGTCCTGAACCTGCTGGGCATGGTGTGGCAGCAGCAGGGCCGCTCCGCAGAGGCCGAGGCATGCTTCACGGAAGCGCTCCCCATCGCGCGCGCCTCCGGCGCGCGCCGAGAAGAGTCCCTCATCCTGGGGAACCTCGCGCTGAGCAGACGGCGGGTTGGGGACATGGAGGAGGCTGAGCGGCTCTATCAGCAGTCGTTGGCCATCACGCGCGCGCTCGGAGAGCGTGAGACGGAGATTCGCAGCCTCAACAACCTGGGCATCCTCTACCAACGCCAGGGACGCCTCGACGAAGCGGAAGCCTGCTATCAGACAGCGCTCGACTGTGCCCGTGCGCTCGGCATCCGCAGCGGGGAATGTATCATGCTGGGGAACCTGAGCAACCTGAGGCTGTTGAAGGGGGACCTCGCATATAGCGAGGCCACCTGGCAGGAAGCGATCCGGATCGCACGAGAAATCGGTGATCGGCGTCGCTTGAGCCAGCTCCTCTCGAACCTGGGGACGTTCTTATCCCGGCAGGGACGCATCGCAGAGGCCGCGGAGAACATCGAGCAGGCCCTGGCCATCGTCGAAGCGAGCGGGCTGAGCGCTGCGAAGCCGCAGCTGCTCTGTATGTTGGGGAGCCTGGATTGGTACAGCAATCGATCCGCCGAGGCGGAGGCGACCTGGAAGGAGGGGCTCGCCCTGGCCAGGGATGTCGGGCGCCCCCTCGTCGAGATGAACCTGCTCGGGAATATGTGCGAGCTGTACCTGAAACACGCGCGCTACGCAGAAGCCGAGGCGCAAACACGCGCCGGCCTGGCGCTCGCGCGGAAGCACCGGGAGCATCGGTGGGAAGCCATCATGTTGCGGCTGTACGGTGAGCTATCTGCCCGGCAGGAGAAGCGGACGCAGGCGCGTGCGTTGTACGAAGAGGCAGAGCAGACGCTGGGTCCGGGGCGGTATCCGCGCCAACGGTTCGTGTTGTTTTGCGCGCGTGCAGAGCTTGAGGTCGCGGCTGAGCGACACGATGTCGCGCGCCAGTACATCGACGCGGCAGCCTCGATCTGGGACACCAACCCGGTGATGCGCTCCTCGCTGCCCATCGAACGGCTGCGCCGTCTCCAGAACCCAGATGGCGGCCCGTAAGGATCACTCGGACGCCAGAACGTAGAGGACCTTCTCGCTGAGCAGTGTCGTCGATCCGCCGATCTGCCCGAACAGTTCCAGCTCAATCCGGGTGGTGTTGTCCCCGGCTTCGTTCATGACGGGCGTGTTTTCGGTGGTGTGTACCACAAACTGGACCTGCTCCCCTGAGTCGACGTTCTCCCACATATCAGGCGTGATCGCATCGATCTGGCGGTCCGGATCGCTGCGAACCTCCAACCAGACCCGATCGAACCGCATGCCTTGAAGCAGGGTGTCAACGGCATCCACGATGGTCTCGGTGAAGTCCTGCGCGCCCGGCTCCCAGGTCACGGTCAGATCCGCCACACTGTCCATCTGCGCATAAGACGCCAACGACGTGTCCCATCGCACGCCCACCCCGATGACCCGTGCGTTGAGGTCCTCCATCGCCTCTCGCACCATGGCCGCGGTGGCCACGACGCAACCGTCCGGAACGCCATGCCCGGCCTCCTGATCCCGCATGATGGCGTCCGTTCCGATGATCATGATCGGCAAGACATCAGCGCGAAATCCCATCCCACCGCGCGTTCCCACCGCACCACCAATCGAGCCCACTCCGCCGACAGTCCCGGAGAAGACATCGTCCGGACGCGCGAGGAAGGGCGGGACATCGGTCGCGCGGTCATAGCTCTGATCGCAGTTCTGGTCGTAGCCCAGCCCTGTCGCAGCTTGATACAGGGCTTCGAGGCCGCTCTCCGGAATGTCCGAGCCACCATCGACGATCAACCCGCCCAGCGCATCCGTCACCGCGCCGAGGTTCGCCGTCTGCTGAATTTCAAGCTGAAACGGAAGATCTCCACGAGATACCGTTCCATAATTATGATAGGCATAGTCCCGATAGCTGGACACCCCGAAGGTAATGTCAGCGATGCTCTCGTTCAGCTCACCGGCGATGTCGGAGAAGTCGGTGAACAGCTCCTGCGCAAAACCCGCCATCGAACAGGTCGTGTCCACAACAAACGCGATATCTGCGAGCTGAAACTGAACATCCTGCTCCAGCAGCGTCGGCTCACAGGCACCATCACCCATACCGACGCCGGACAGTGATGCGCTCTTGCCCCCCTCCGGATCGTTGCTGAAGACCTGGAGCGTGTCTGCATAGGGCTCCGCCATCTCCGGCGAGAAGAAGACCCCGACACGGGTGCTCTCTCCAGGCAAAAGCTCCGCCACCTCCAGCGGATGCGAGATCTCAAACCGCGCCTCAGAGAGGAACACATCATCGATCAACAGCGGCTGTGAGCCGATGTTCCGTAGGGTGAACATCACCTCTTCATCGCACCCCAACCGCTTCTCCGAAAAGTCCGCTGCCGTCGGCTCGATCTCAAGACGCGGTCCGCCGACACCGCCGAACAGCGAGACGCCAATGACACCCTCATCCGGATCAGACGAGAGGACCTGAACCATCCCCGAATCGTAGAGACTGTCAGGAGTGTAGACCACGTCTACCTCAATGGTATCGAGCCCGTCCGCATCCCCTGCAGGCGCAAGGTTCACGGGAAGGTGCTGCCCATCCTCTACCATCAACAACGAAAATGCCGTGTTGTCTGCCTCCAGTACGAGGGTGTTCACATCCAACGGTGCGCTGCCGAGGTTTTGAATCAACAAACGCTCGACCGCCTGCTCTCCAACAGACAGCTCCCCGAACACGATGTCCATCGGCGTCACCGCGATCTGAGGTTCAACCTCAAGCGGAGCCACGATCGAATTCAGACTGAACTCTACACAACCCGTCATCAGCACAGAGATCAACAACAACCGCATCTGTTCACTCCTCACAGTGATTACAACCGATCCAACACAGGACAAACTCGTCCCATGCATCGTGTTC
>JBCBLB010000877.1:0-3332 GCA_038520555.1 Myxococcota bacterium
CGAACGGGGCGTCTTCGACGAACGGGGCGTCTTCGACGAGCGGGGCTTTCTGGGCTTCGCAGCCCGACGCTTTTGCGGGAGGGCGGCGTCATCATCGCCCTTTTTTTTGCCCTTCTTTCGTCGCGGCGCACCTGATGATGCGGGCTTTCGGGCGCCAGAGAGGCGTCGGGTGCCGGCGCTGGCCGGCGACTTGGGTCGCTTCGCCCTGGACACGCTCCCTCCTCACTCGCAGGACACCCCTACCGTAACTGTTGACACGGCAACCGTGAAAGTCGAATCCACTTCCCCGCGGGATTCAGTCGACTTCCAGCGGAAGGGTTCGGCTACGCCCTATGGGGCTGATCCGATGCGGCATCTTCACGATGTGGTCGTCCCCACCGGAGCACCGGTCAAGGGCATCGCGGAACTCCGCGGCGGTCCGGAACCGTCGGTCGGTCAGCGTACGGGTCGCATGGAACAAGACGTCCGCAAGGTCTTCCCGAAGCACCGCCCATCGCGGAGAGGAGCGCTGGGCCATAAACAGGTTGTACGGGCTCCATCCCGTCAACACCTGATACATCGTACAGCCCACCGAGTACAGGTCCGAGCTGGGGCCAGCGTTGCGGGCATCGACCCGCTGCTCCGGCGCCATGAAGTTCAGCGAGCCCATCATCGCGTTCGTCCCGGTGAGACGGCGTTTCGACTCGGCCGGCATCCGCGCGATCCCGAAGTCACACAGGACGGCGTCGATCCCGCCCCGAAGCAGAAGGTTGTCGGGTTTGATGTCCCGATGAATGATCCCGCGCCGGTGAAGATACGCCAACGCATCCAGGATCTGGCTGGTCATCCGTAAGACCCGCGTCAATGACAACGGACCGCGCTGTGCGAGGGTCTCATACAGCGTCCCCGCACCGATCCATTCCACCGCAAGGTATGCAGGCTTTTCATCGGTCGCATCCCAATGGCTGCGGAGAATATGCGGATGGTCGCAGTCCGAGAGGATCTGCGCTTCATTCTTCATCCGCTGGTTGACCTGCAGCTGAAGGCGGCGGGGAACATGGCCGAGCGACTTGATGGCACAGTCGGAGCCGTGGACGGCGTCAATTGCATGATAAATTCGGGTATACCGACCATTTGCGTGAAGTTTCTTAACCACAAAGCGATCGGAAAGACGTTGACCGTCAACGATGGGGGCCGTGTCAGTGAAAGACATCACTGATACTATTACCACCCAGGATGGTGCACGACAACCCGAAGCGGATGAGCCTGGGGCTCATCCGATGGTGACGTCCTGAATCCGGAGACGGATTTTTCCGCGTTTCTTTTCAATACACCAGGGATCCAGGCCACTGTTCTTGAGCTGTTTGCGCAAGCGGTGAAGGATGACGTGCAGGTTATTGCTGGTCTGCTCGTGCCAGCTCCGGCCCCAGACGCTGACCCCGACTTCCTGGTCGTTGCACCACCCCTCGCGCGAGGGGCTGACTGAGGCTGCGCGGTCATCCCGAAGCTTCTGGGCGAGGACATACATCAACGCCACCCGATTCTCCGCGGAGATGTCGCAGCGGGTGCCCCGAAGCGAATCTTCCAGGACCGCCTGGGGGACCGACGCCGAGAAGGTGATGGTGAGCTGATAGGGATACCGGAATACGCTGGCGATCTCTGTTGTGGCGTGTCCATCGCGGATTTCCCGGATCCGCATCTGGCGCTCGGCGACCTCAAAGGGGCGCCCGATCTCAATGGGGATGGCCACCGCATCGACGCCAAGCCAGACTTCATGGTTTTCATAGATCATCAACGTGGCCGACGAGTCTCCAGCAGCGTCTTCGATCCGAAGGTCGGACTCCGGCCCGGTGCCGATGACGAATCGATCGCTGAGCAGTGGGAAGACCAGCCGGTTGTCCAGGTCTTCCAGGACCAGCTGCGGCGCTGCGGCGCCGGTGCCGGTGCGGCGAATGAAGATGTCCGCTGCCTTGCCCAGGCTGACGTGGGCGCCGTCGCTTATCAGGGTCGGCTCTTTGAGGGCTTCGTTGTCGACGAAGGTCCCGTTTGTGGAGCCCAGGTCGCGAAGCCAGATGCTGCCGCCTTCCGTCCACAACAGCGCATGGTGCCAGGAGATCCGGCTATCCGAAAACACAAGGTCGTTGCTGGGCGCCCGGCCGAGCATGGCCCGGTCACCGTCGAGCGTCAGCCGGCGAATCGGGGGCTCATCTTTCACAACGGACAGCTCAACGACGGGTGGTTCGACAACGCCCTCACCCGAATCATTGCTGTTGGACAAATCAGATCTCCTACATCTATCGAATATCGAATCAGCGGTTCAGCACCCGCTGGACTTCAGCCGTAATGTGGCTCACCGTCAATCCTAACTGCTCTGCGACGATTTTTCCGGGAGCAGAGGCACCGAAGCGGTCAATGCCGACCGTCCCACCGTCGATCCCCACATAGCGCTGCCATCCATGGGTGATGCCCGCTTCGATCGACACCTTGGGGATCCCCGCGGGGAGCACGGCGCGCTTGTAGTCCATCTCCTGCGCGTCGAACGCCTCCCAACATGGCATGCTGATCACCCGTGCAGCGACCCCGTCTTCCGCCAGCGCGGCTTGCGCGGCCATCGCCAGGGACACCTCACTGCCTGTCGCGATGAGGATCACCTGGGCGTCCCCTTCCGGCTCCGCGAGGATGTAGGCGCCCCGTTGGACCCCTTCAGCGGCGCCATACCGGTCCCGATCGATGGTCGGCAGCCCCTGCCGGGTGAGCACCAGGGCGGTCGGCCCGTCGCGCCGGGTCAGCGCATACCGCCAGGCTTCGTTGGTCTCGGCCCCGTCCGCAGGCCGCATCACAGACAGGTTGGGGATGGTTCGACAGGCCATCAGGTGCTCGACGGGCTGGTGGGTGGGCCCGTCCTCGCCCAGATACACGCTGTCATGGGTGTAGACATAGATGATCGGCTGCTTCATCAGGGCCGCCAGCCGGACCGGCGGGCGCATATAGTCGTGAAAGACAAGGAACGTCGCACAATACGGAATGACACCACCATGCAGGCTCATCCCGTTGACGATGGACCCCATCCCATGCTCTCGGACGCCGAAGTGAAGGTTCTTCTGGGTGAAGTCATCCGGACCCACGTCGCCGCTGGCCTTGATGCGGGTCTTGTTGCTGCCAGCCAGATCGGCGCTGCCGCCGATGAAGTTCTCCAGCTGTGCGGCGATGGCCTGGATCGCGTTGCCGCTGGCGGCACGGCTCGCCAGAGCGGCGCCAGCCTCATACTGGGGCCACGCGATGCCCGTCAGGTCCGGCGCGCCGTGGAACGCCCTGAACGCGTCGGCCCTGGGGTGCGCCGCCAGGCGCGCCCG
>JBCBLB010000146.1:0-16023 GCA_038520555.1 Myxococcota bacterium
CCGCTGCGCACATCGGCGACATCGTCCGTGCGCACAACGCTGTACCCATCGGGCAGAAAGTCGTGAAACGCATGCACCATAACCAACGCTTCAGACAGCCCTACGACATAGCCGTTGAGGGACGGATTGGCGGGTCGGGTACGCGCCATAAGGATCTTGGCCCGACGGTGAAGGTGCGCGCGAAGCAACTCAGCAGGCATCAGGAGTCCACAGGTAGATATGTCCTAACGGATTGTTCGCGAGTCAAACCTATACGGTTTACCGACACATCGCACTTAAATTGGCGAATTTCCTTATTTTTATGAAATCACAGCATGAACTGACTACCAGAGATATTGCTTGGAGGAAGCAATGTTCACTGATCTGGATGGGTCAGGCGGCGACGCGCTGCCCGATCTGCACATCCTGTTTGTCCTGTCCCCGCACTACACCTGGGAGCACGATCAATTCGAACACGAACAACATGCTGCAGAGTCGCTCGATATCCCCTTCGTCGTCGTCGACATCCACCTGCTCGCTCAGGAAGCCTTCGACGTCGCGCTTCGCGCCTTGCCGCCGGGCAGCGGCCGTCGGTGGCTCTATCGCGGCTACATCCTGCCCATTGACATCTATGAGGCGCTCTACGACGCGATCCGAGACCGTGGAGATATCCTGGTCGTCCCTCCGGGCGCCGTCGAAGAGGCGAGCATGATTCCCCACTACCTGCCCGCGATTGAAGACTGCACCCCTGAGACCCGCTGGATCGATGGCACTGACCCAACCGCGGCCTGGGCTGCCGCGTGTGAGCTGGGACCGCCACCGTGGATCATCAAGGATCACATCAAGTCCGCCAAGGAAGCCTGGGAGGAAGCCTGCTACGTCCCTGAGGGCGCAGACCGGGCTGAGTTCGACGCGATCTGCCGCGGCCTCATCGACCATCGCGGCGATCAGTTCGTCGGTGGAATCGTGATCCGGCGCTATGTACCCCTGACCCCATGCTACATCACCGATCCCGGGCTGCTCGCCTTTGATGAGTATCGGCTGTTCTTCTGGGAGGGCGCGTTGCTGTGCTGGGCCCCCTACCTCGACGCCTCGCCACCGGACTTCCTGCCGCCGTTCGATCCCGCCGCCTGGCACTTCCTGGGGGATCGCATCGACTCTCCGTTCTTCGTCGCCGACGTAGCCCGCCAGAACGATGGCGCGTGGACCGTCATCGAGATCAACGACGGCGGCTATGCGGCCATGCCCGCCTGTTTGGATCCCCGAACCTTCTATGCCACGTTGTTGGAACAGCTCTGATCGCCATCATCGGGGTACTTGTGGTCTGGTATCGGCCCACAGCCGCTACAGCCGCTCTTCTCGCTTGAGTCTGTGGTAGCCACATAGGCCACATCCCCACGCCATCGCCCGAAGCAACTGTCGCGGCTGCATCCGCCCTCATGCCATCGATATACGCAGAACGTGCCATCAACCTTGAGACAACAGGCGATGCACGGATAGCACGCCCCCTACACCGATCAGAGCAAAGAGTATGAAGAAGTTTATCATCTGATATCGCTCCTCCCCTTCCAACCCGATCACGATGGTCCCCACACAGACGGAGATGACGAACACCCCGGGGACCGCGGCAGGCAACATCGGGTGCTTTCGTTCCAGCCGATTTCGCAATCGATCAAATAAGGACTTGGGTTGGTGCATGCCCGGTTCTACCAGACCTCCGACCCATCCACACCGCCAATCAGGGAATGGGATGACGTGTGCGACGATTCCTCTCTACATGCTTGCCGGAGAACAAAAGTTCCGGATAATTAGACACCATCCACCGGCGTCGTAACCGCTCTGTCGATCAATCGATAGCATCCCTGGACACTGCGAACCGCCTCCCGATCGCCTGTGTTGGCAGGGAGACAGACCATCCAGACTGTCTCAGGATCATCGCAGCGAAGGTGTTCGAGTTGGGGCCTGGGAACGGGAAATACCATTCGGCCCAGGTGTATATTTCAGGAGCGGCCCGGAGTGTATCGATGACTGACTTCGCATCCGGGCCGCGCCGCTCACCCAGCAGACAGAGTCCTTCATTCTGATCCTGCAGTGGTGTGATCTGATCCACCCACACATGGCGACCCGTCGGGCCCGGTTGGTACCATACTTCAACACGATGTACCCCCACATCTCCGGGTTGAACGTAGAGAAAGTGCGGATGGATTGCGCGACCGCCCAGAAAATCGATCGGGGCCGCCCACAATTGCACCGCAGGCGCCTTCTCAACAAGATCCGCCAGGGCAGATGATGGGGGATCCGGGCACTCCATCCTCGGCGGAAGCACGCCCCAGACCCCAGCCATGACGACCAGAGTGACTCCGATAGCCCACGCTGAAGATCTGGTGAAACGCTTGGAATACATCAATGAGCGCCCTCCACTTGAAGAGGTGAGGTGGGGCACGACTGGAAACTTTTAAGGACGATTTACGTTGTACAGTCCGGGGTGACCATACGCTCTGTCCACAAAACCATGGAGCGTACCATGCAAACCCGACCAACCCCCTTCACCCTGCTCACCGCCGCTGCGCTGGTGTTGTTCGCCTGCAGCAGCCTGCGCACCCCTTCCTATGCGGACTCACCGGAAGCGCAGACCGCATCCGGCCATGTCCTGGTAGACGGCATCGCGAGCCTGCAGGTCATCCCGGACGTCGTGGACATGAACCTGACGCTGACGGCCGAAGACGAGAACCCGGAGAAAGCGGTCGCCATGCTGCAGACGCAGCAGAAGTCCTTGTTGGCTGCGTTGCGTGAGACGACCCGGGACGATGCCCAACTCCATGCAGGCCACATGCAGCTGTCGACGAGCTGGAGAGAGTATGGACGGGATCGTGAGCGCCCGATGCACACGGCCTCTCTGACAGTGGTGGTCAGCCTGACCGTGTTTGAGCGGATGGGCGAGGTGCTGGCCGTGGGGACCGCTCACGGCGTCACGTCAGCCCATTCTCGATACCGAAGCACCCAGATCCCAGAGAAGAAGAAGATCCTCCGAGAGATGGCGTTGAGCGCTGCAGCGAACAAGGCGCAGCAAAGCGCGACCATGATGGGGGTCCGCCTGGGGCCGGTCACCGCCATCGAAGAACTCAGCCGCCGCACCGGTTGGGGATCGATGGCCCTCAGCAATATGGAGGTCGCGGTCAACGAACCGACCGGAGAGGGTGTCCTGATGCCAGGCGCGATGAACCTGTCGCTGTCGGTCGAGGTCCGGTATGCGCTGGCCGATTGATCAACGACCTGTCACATCCGTTCATCGGACATGATCGCGATATTTTATCTTTTCCTGATCGGGTTTGATGCCGCTCTTCGTTGGGACAGGACATGGGGGAGGGCGCTGTCATCCCCGCGAGACTCGCCTCGCGCGCCCCTCCTCCGGACCTTCCGCAGCAGGCCGCGCACATGTCTCCCTCCCGAAACCGAGCCCTCTTTTCCGCTGTAACAGAGATTGTTCAAACATTTTCCCACATCGCATGGGTTCCGGTCTGGATGTTCTTCCTGGTCAGTTCGATGGGGACGGTGGGGTGCAAAGCCGAGACAGAGCCCCCTCCGCCGACCTGGCATGCAGATGTCCGCCCGATCATCGCGCAGAGCTGCGTCCACTGTCACAACACAGAAGGGGGCCTGACCAGCATCGCGCTGGACACCTACGAAGACGCGCACGACTGGCAGGTGGCCATCGGTGCCGCGGTCGCGGCCCGGACGATGCCCCCCTGGAACGCTGAGGAGGGCTGTAACCGCTACGAAGATGACTTCTCTCTGGCCCAGGATGAGATCGACACCATCGTCGCATGGGTTGAGGCTGGCGGACCCGAGGGGGATCGGGATGATGCTGCACCGACGGTGGACCCCTGGTCACCGCCCACGCTGGACCGGGTCGACATCACCTTGCAGATGCCGATGCCCTACACCGCGAAGGGGTCTCCGGACGATTACCGTTGCTTCATCGTCGAGTGGCCCGCAGAGGACGATCTCTGGGTCACCGCCTTTGAGATCGTCCCCGACAACACAGATGTGGTTCACCATGTCGTTCCCTTCATCATCTCACCGGAGGACGTCGACGCGTTCCGGCAGATGGACGCCGACGAAGAGGGGGAGGGCTACACCTGCTACGGCGGCCCGGGCGGCGACGTCTTGACCCTCATTCAGACCCGGTGGCTCGGATCCTGGACACCGGGCAGCGGCGCCATGGCGCTGCCCGACGGGCACGGGCTCCACATCGAGCCCGGCTCGGTCATCGTGATGCAGATGCACTACAACGCGCCGGGCGATGATGTCCAGCCCGACCAGAGCGCGATCAACGTCCGCGTCGAGGCCGAAGCGCACAAAGAGGCCCAGATCTACCGCTGGGCAGAGATCCCCTGGCTGTTCGGTGAGGGGATGGACATCCCCGCCAACACCGTCGGGGTCGAGCACACCTTCTCCTACACCCAGCGGGACTTCGACAAGACGTACACCATCCACACCGTGATGCCCCATATGCATACGATGGGCCGCTCCATCGACATCCGGGTCTTCCACCCCGACGGAACCGAGACCTGCCTGCTCCATGAGCCGAACTACGACTTCGACTGGCAGCGCACCTACTGGCTGAAAGAGCCCCTCACCATCGAGGAAGGCGATGTATCAGAGGTCCACTGCGTCTGGGACAACCCCACCGATCAGGACGTCCAGTGGGGGGAAGGCACCGTCGATGAGATGTGTCTGGCCGTCCTCTTTGTCACCGAAGAAGGGGGATGAGCTCAGTGATAAAAGCCCACGATGACATCGCCTTTGCTGTGTGCTTGTGCCACCCATCCGCGGATGGCGTCCATCTCTTCGCTCAGCGCCGAGGCGCCCTGAAACACCGGATGGGCTCGTTTGATCGTGCTCTCCGACCAGAAGCCATAGGCGGGAAAGTCCGACGGAGAGGGGAACGACATCAACGCGTCCTGGTAGATCAGATCCGACAGCGTCATCGGCAGCCCCAACGCAGCCATCTGCGGATCGATGGTCTCTTCGATGGTGATGGCGTTGCAGGGACAAAACAACCCGTTGTCCAGAAACCGACCATGAAAGTCGACGATAAACTTGTAGGCATACCCATAGAGGTAGCCGGGCAGCGGACGATCCGTGCCCATGATCAGATGGCGGATCGCCTCGAACATGTTGTCTGCGCCGCGTTCGTTGGAGAGATCGAAGTTGTCGTTGAAGCGCATGATGTCTCGCCGGAATCGGCCGCTGATCGCGCGTCGGATTTTGTCGTTCCCCGATCCATCCAGCGAGCGAATCGCCTCACCAGAGACCGAATACGCCATCACGCCATACCCCATTTTCCACCTCTTCCCTGAAGACTCGGGAGGGGTGTATTGCGCTGTTTCGCCCGGCGCCTGGATTTTATTCGCCCTGGGCAGCCGGGGTCTGGTGAAGGGGGACGTACTCGACGATCTCCAGGCCGAAGCCGTCCAGGGCCGCGCGTCGAGTGGGGTTGTCGGTGAGCAGCCGGAGGTGCCGGATCCCCAACGTCCGAAGGACCTGCGCGCCGATGCCATAGTTTCGCGCGTCCATCGGCATCGGGCTGGAGGCCGCGGTCGGCGCCCCCTCGATATACAACAACACCCCGCCTTCTTCAGCGATGCGCTTGAAGGCCAGGCTCATCGAAGAATTCCCGCCGCCGAGCAAGCCGAACAGATCATCCGTCACCGATGAGCGGTGAATCCGCACCAACGAAGGGGTATCAGGATCCACTTCACCGCGAATAAAGACCGTATATTGGCCTTGATCGACGTGGCTTCGGAAGCGACGCGCGAGGAACGTGCCATGCGCTGTCTCGATCTCTTGTTCTTCGATCTGGGTGATCAGGTTCTCGCGGTTGAGTCGGTAGCGGATAATATCCGCGATCGAACCCAACTTGAGGCCCATCTGGTCGGCGAGCGTGCGGAGACCGTCGAGGCGCAGCATCTCCCCGTCGTCGCCCATGATCTCACAGAGGACGGCGACCGGCTGCATCCCAGCCATCACCAGCAGGTCATGGCTGGCTTCGGTGTGCCCCGCCCGCTTGAGAACGCCCCCCGCCCGGACGGCGAGCGGGTTGATATGCCCGGGCCGCACGAAGTCATCCCGCGTCGCGTTCGGATCGGCAAGCCGCCGGATCGTGTGGACCCGATCGTGGGCGCTGCTGCCTGTCGAGATCCCTGCGCGCGCGTCGACGGTCACGGTGAAGGCGGTCTTCAGGCTTTCGACGTTGTCTTTGACCATCGGCTCGATGTGCAGCCGCTCCAACCACCCCGCAGGCATCGGGACGGTGATGATCCCGCTGGCGAGGCGGTTCATCTGGACGACTTGTGCGACAGTGAGCGCCTCTGCGGCAACGACGAAGTCCCCCTCGTTCTCACGATCTTCATCGTCGACGAGGATGATCATCCGACCAGCGCGGAGTTCTTCAATCAGTTCAGGAATCGGATGGAAGTGCATCAACCTCGAAATAGTCTTCCCGACCCCCAACCGCCAGCATGAGATCCAGACTTTACGAATCGCCTGCATGTCCGCCCATCGACTCCGCGGCGGTCTTGAGCAACATGGTGACCAGTCCAGCCACGATCTCGGACGCAGCAGCCCATGAGGGAGCGCCGCTACAAGGTCATCGCTGCATCAACCCATCGAAGACCCATCGAAGACCCATCGAAGGTGTGGCCATCGGGGCTGGTGAATTCTGCCTCAAGGATGTCCCAGTGCTCGGTCACCTTCCCCGCTTCATCGAACCGCCAGATGTCAACGGCGACGAAGGGCGGCGTTCCGATCCGGGGGTTGGCATGGTACCGAGTGTAACTCCAGGCCAGGTCGCCTTCTGCGATCACCCACTGAGCGTCATTGGGCGACCCCCCGATCGATTGGATAAAACCAGCGATTCCCACTGAACCATCCGGAATCACCGGGTTGTGTTGGGTGTAGTCGCTCAAAAGCGTGTCCCGCAACGCGGTGTTGCCAGGAAGGAACTCGGTCAAGACGCGCTGCACAGTCTGCCGGTTGCGTTCCATATCCTGCGATCCAACCGACGGGCGGACCTGAGAAAACATATCGAGGCCCGACGCGGTCTGGGGACGAACCTCCTGGATCAGCTCGACCGCTTCGACGATCTGACCAGCGTCGACAGTAAAGATGTGCGCGACGGCGACACCTGGGCCATCATCGATGACACGGTCGGTGTTCCATCGATAGTGGGCATGCACACCAATGCGGTTCCCCTCACACACTGTCCGATGAATGGCGACCAGAGGACCAACCCCAGCGAAGGAAGAAGCATAGGCCGCCCAGGTGTCTACACCGTCACCGATAACCGATGAATAATGTCGAAGATCAGGTGCAGCTAACGAACGAAGCAGACCTGCATCGTTATGGTTGTACAGCCGCTCCAGCATGTCTACGATCTGATCGGCGCGGATGCCCGCTGCTGCGTTTGAAGAAGTCATGAGCGTGTTCTCCAGAAAGAAGCTGATGATAGGGTGAGATGTGTGCGATTTTTACGGATGCCAGAGCCGCCAAAGCTGTCACCCATGAACGTGGTGAAACGCTTCGCCGGCGTCTTCATGAAAAAAGTGACCTGCACCTTCAAAAATATTGACCTGGCGTTTGGAAAGTCGTTCATGAATCCCGGAAACGCGTTGGTCAGCACGACCGTGGGTCGATCCGCTGCGCGAGACTGAGCCGTCTCACCAGAGAACGCATTGCCCCCGCAAAGGCGAGATGAAGCAGGACCATTGAGGCGAGCATGAGGTTCCTCCCAGTTGTGTCTTTACATTCGTACTGAACGGTACAAATATATATGATGCGACCTTGGACCCCGTCAAGAAAATTGTACCAATTGGTTCAAAAGCCTGTGTTGGACTTGCTGATCTTCGTACTGAGTGGTACAAATTCAAGGAATCGCACTCGTGGACCCATCATGAGCCAAGATCCCAACAAGCGTTCTCGCGGTCGCCCAAAGTCCGTCGAACGCCAGCCCGCGGTTTCAATCGCGATGCGAACGTACTGGAGTGATGGCTTGAGCGCGCACTCTCTCAACGCGCTGTGTCGTCTGATCGGCCTGTCAAAGCCAAGCTTTTATCGAACCTTTGGCAGTGAGGATGGCCTGATGACGGCGGCCCTCGACCACTATCGTGAGCTGGCGATCGTCCCACTTCTTGGGTTATTGGCGGCTGATGAGCCGTTTGCTCAGCTCCTCGATGCCAGCTTGGAGTGGTTGACTTCCGACCATGGCGCCCCGGCGGGGTGTCTGTTTACCCGGATGCGGCTCTCGTCCGCCCGCCTGGGTCCTTCGACCAAAGCGCGGGTCCGTGAGATCGAGCAGGAGCGGCGGGCTGCGTTCACAGCCAGCTATCAACGCGGGCTGGAACGCGGTGAAGTTGACCAGACGCTCTCGGCCAGCTTCGCCGCATACTTCATCGATACGCAATTGACCGCCGCGCTCGTCCAACGGGCTGCAGGAGACCCGCCCGACATGGTGAAGGCGCAGACACGGCTGGCGTTTCGAACCCTTCTGATTCAGTAAAGCGCCTCCTGGTGTTTCCCAGATGGTCCCACTGACAGACCGTGTTCGACGAGTCATGTCCTCCCCACACGCCTCGCAGAGCAGCCATCTTCCAGCATCTAAGTCAATCAGCACGCACAGGCCAGAGTGCATCGCTGCCAGACGGAATCGAACGCACTCGCTTCGGGGCGGTGCTGCTTCGCCTGCAGGGTGAGCCCAACGCAGCGATCGCGAAGACGTTGGGGCGAAGTGTGCGTTGGGTCTCTGGCCTCATCGCCCTCTACCATGCAGAAGATCCGATGGGCCCCGAGATATCCGACGTGAAAATATAGGTACGGAGATGACGCTTTCGGGGACCGCATCTTTCGGGGACCTGGGTCGAAGACAACGGTCCCGCCCTCAACCACAGGATCGCCGTGTGTCCGCCATGTATCGCCGCAAGATATCGGCCAGCCCGCTCTCATTCAACGGCTTGGCCAGGACATCGTCCATCCCGACCTGAAGACATCGCTCCACGTCCTCATGCATCACCGACGCGGTGAGCGCGATGACAGGGATCTTGTCGCGCGGTGGTGGGAGGCGACGGATGTGCCGGGTCGCTTCGAAGCCGTCCATTCGCGGCATCATACAATCCATCAGCACCAGATCGTACGTCGTGTTGGAGAGCGCTTCGAGTGCAGCCACGCCGTCCCCGGCGATGTCCACCGACAGCCCCAACCGCTCACACATCAGCTGGCTGACCCGTTGGTTGATGAGGTTATCTTCGACCACCAGGACATGGCCGATGAACCGCTCTTCCCCCTCCGCGACCCGTTGTGGGTCCTGCGAGAGCATGGCGACTGGCGCAGACAGGTGAAAGGCGAAGCAGCTCCCCTGACCCAGCGCAGACGTCACGGTCAAATCTCCACTCATCAATCTGCACAATGAGCGGCTGATCATCAACCCAAGCCCCGATCCCCCGTACAGCTTCGCGGTTTCTGCGCTCACCTGCTCAAACGGACGGAACACCTTCTCAATTTGATCTTCGCTCAGACCAATTCCAGTGTCTGTCACCGCACCATGAAGACGCCCATCTGCCCAACGCAACGTCATCGTCACCGACCCGCTCCCGGTGAACTTGATGGCGTTGCTGACCAGATTCTGCAGGATCTGGCGGAAGCGCAGGCGATCGGCGTTGACGCAGGGAGGAACGCTCTCCTCGATTTGACAGACCAGGCGAAGCCCCTTCGTCTGCGCGCGTGCCATAAACAGCGCTGTGACGTCTTTGATGACCTCATCGGGCGCGAACGGCGCCGAGGCGATCTGGAGACGTCCGGCATCGAGCCGCGCCTGATCCAACAACTCATCGATGAGCGCGACCATCGCCTCACCCGAGCGCTGGATCATCGACAGCATCTCGCGCTGACGTGCCTTCGGCGCGTCCAGATCCATCACCTTGACGATGCCAAGGACGCCATTCATCGGAGTCCGCAGCTCATGACTCATCTGGGCCAGGAACAGCGAACGCGCTCGCATCGTCGCCTCTGTTCGGGCGACCGCATGGGCATACAGCCGCTCATAAATGCGCGTCATTCCCATCACCGCGAGGATAAACAGCGTCACATCTACAACCACCGAAGCCAACGAGTGGGTGATCGCGATCCCGAAGTTCAACCCCAGCTGATGCAACCCCACACAGACCATCACCAATACAAGCGCCCCATATCCCCCGGCTCGGATGCCGACGTTCCCAAACATCAGCCCCCCAGACAGCGGGAGCAGACCGAACCAGAACAGCTGCTGGGTTTCCAGCTCGGGAGGCATCAGCGCCATCACGGTCAGAAACCCTGCGACGAACAACGCCGCGAGCAGCTTTACCGTGTTGACCGGCCACTGAAGGCGGATCAAGAGCGGCAGCCCGCCCACGATCAGGACAAACCCCGACAACAACAACACTTCTGCACCGGATGTCGTGGCAAGGATCGAGATCGTGCCCACCAACGCCCCGATGACGCAGCACGCCACCATAAATTGGAGCTGCGGCTGAGAGGTCTCTGGCTGGTGTCGGCTGAGCCAGGCACTATACCTTTCCAACCACCGATATAGTCTACTCTGCACAGTCAGCATCGTTCGTATGTAGAGGGAAGTTTCGCCTTCAGAGGTTACTTACACTATCTGTATCGGTTGCAACCGATACCGCTGAAATGTCTCATGGCCTCGCGAATCACACCCTGCGTCCCCTCCTTGATGCGCTTTGCGGTTGATGCCCCGCAGCGTTTGGAGGGCGTCGGCTCATGTCGCGCCCTGACGCCGGGTGATGGGACCGAATCGCTCAGTGAACGCCTGAAGGATCGGCTGTCTTCGCCCTGGATCGACGATTGCGAAGATGACATCGTCGAACGCACCGGTGAATGCAGTGCCGTTCAAGATGTCGCCGAACGCAGCGGCGACGTCGGCCGGATCGTTTTTGAACACACCGCACCCCCAGGCCCCAAGCAGGAGGGTGCGATGGTGGTACGCATGGGCCACCGCGAGGATCGCATCCGCCCGACGGCGCAGGACGGCCTTCACCTCTTCTCGGCCCCCACGTCGTTTTCGACCATGCCGTCCCGCGTTCGGCGCCGGGCAGGAGATCACCGAGGCGACAAACGGCGCCTCCAGCAATGTATACGCCGTGTCGCGAAAGAACGGCACATCTGGTGAGTAGATCAGGTGGTCGGTATACAACTTTGAGGTCGTCTGCCGATTTTGCCGGTAAAACTCGTTCTGTCGCACCAGGCACCGATACAACCCGGAACATCTGGCGAGGTCTTCTTCCTGTGAGCGCGCACCGCTGAGGAATCCACCGCCAGGATTCCGTGCCGAGGCGAAGTTGAGGAGGACCACCCGATGCCCCTCCTCGACCAGCCACCGCGCAGCGTCCTGGGTTCGGGCCTCCCACACGGCCGTCCGGGCAGGGCGCCCGGAGCCAGCCGGCGTGGCCTCGACCAATGCACGCAGCTCATCGGGGCGGAACAATCGGGATCCCTCAACCGCAGCGGCTTGCGCCGCCCCCACGACACACGTCCGCCCCGCAGGCGAGCGATAGGTGCCGGCGTCCAGAATGGCCAGCGTCTCCTGGGCAACATCTCGAAGTTTCATAAGAGCCCTTAATGGGTGCACGCAGATATGCCTGAAAGCCATCGGTGAGGGGCGATGATACGGTTCTCTCCTGAACCATTCCTGTGAGGCTGTCTTCCCCACGTCTTCACCCCCACCGGCGTTGTCTCGGCTGGTCCGCGACAGCATCTCCTTCGAGCACCGAACGTTGGTCGTCGAGACCGACATCTATCAACAGGCGATCGAGCTGGCGCGCACCCTCTCGATCCCCTGGTCGGACCTCCTGGCCCCGTTGGTCTCGGTCTATGGCCGAAAGCTGATGCAAGACGGCAACCTCACCCGCTTGCTGTCGCTCCACTTCCCCCCCGCGCAGGTGGCCGCCAGGCGCGCGACGCTGGCCATCGACTTTTCCAGGCGCACCTTCCACCACCTGGAGGAAGGGCCCGTCGCATCGCATCTGCGCGAAGCGATCCGGATCGCCCGGGACGGCACCCCTGAGGCACGAACCGTGGAATATGCGATGGCGCGCATTCGCCATGAGCAGACCTATCAATCCGCGCATCGATGGGCTCGGCAGTTGTGGGACGCAGAGGATCTGACCTCTGCCGAGTGGGCCCGCGCCAATCTGGATGATGCGCTGGAGATCAACGAGATCGTCAACGATGCGATCGACATTCAGGCCAGCCGCATCGCCGAGCTCTTGTTGGAGGTCCCGGAGCCTCGGTTGGCGTACCCGCAAGAAGAGATCATCGCGAACCTCGTGGCATTTTCTGCGGCTTATGCCGCGAACCGGGAGGCGCATCGACCAGGGCTGCCGTGGCTGAAACGACTTCGCGCGACCTGGAACCACAATGAAGCCACCCGCCGCCGACGGCGAGCCGCTCGCCAGGCCGCCGGAAGGGCCGAACGAGAGGCCCTGTGGGTGATCGTGACGCGGCAATTCATGTCATAAAAAAATCAACCGCGACACACAGCCGCTCAATGATCGCGAGCAACCCATTGTCCAACCCGAAGAAGGCGGACACCGGTGAAGCCTGTCCCCGCGCTCGGGGGGAGGAGTCGAGTCTGTGGCCTACCCGATGCTGCCGTGGGCGCAATCGCTGGGCAAAGACGAGGACTTGATGAGTTCGCTGCTCCGGCACGCCTGGACGATGGGCGTGGGGCTGCACACCGTAGCCGCACATCACACGGAAGACGCCAACCAGTGGATGCCATCGAACCGCATCGAGATCCCCCACTCTACGAAATGACGTTCGATTTCTGAGGCGTCTCTGGGAGCTGACACCACTGTTGAAGGATGCCGTTGGCCAGCTCACGGGTCAGCGGCTTGGGCACATGCTCGTCCATGCCCGCGTCGATACATCGGCGGCGGTCTTGTTCGAGGGCATTGGCGGTCAATGCGATGATCGGAGCGGTCGCCGAGGGCCCGCCGCGCCCGCGGATCTGCCGGGTCGCGGTGAAGCCGTCGACGACAGGCATCATGCAGTCCATCAAAATCAATTCATAATGCCGGTCATCGGTCATCTCGATCGCCTCTCGGCCGTCCGCGGCGATGTCGACCGCGCAGCCCACAGACGCGAGCAGGCGCTCCGCGATGAGCTGATTGACCGGGTTGTCTTCCACGACCAGCACCCGGATCGATGGCTCGATCCTACCCAATACTGATGTTGATCGCTTCGCAGCAGAGGCTGACGGTATGTATGCTGCGAACTCGAGGCGGAAACAGCTCCCCTGGCCAGGCGTGCTGTCGACGGTCAACGTGCCCCCCATCTGCTCTGCGAGCCGGCGCGACAGGGACAGCCCGAGCCCGACACCTTCAAAGCGTCGGCTGGAGGAGGCGTCGAGCTGGGTGAACGGGTGAAAGATGTCCTCGACCTGATCGGCCGGGATGCCGATTCC
This sequence comes from Myxococcota bacterium, assembly GCA_038520555.1. Lineage (GTDB taxonomy): Bacteria > Myxococcota_A > UBA796 > UBA796 > UBA796 > JBCBLB01. The sequence continues at coordinate 13,496 of JBCBLB010000146.1, forward strand.
GGTGTCTTCAACCTCGATAAAGGCCACCGAGCCCGCCCGGCCAGCGCGGACGGTGATCGTGCCCTGCTCGGTGAATTTGACCGCGTTTCCGAGCAGGTTGTAGAGGATCTGGCGGAGCCGCGCGGTGTCGAGCAGCGCCATCGGCCCCGGGTCTTCGAGATGGATGTGGAGCGCGAGGTGCTGTTGCCGGGCGACGAGCTCATGGGCGCGGAGCGACTCCTCACAGAGCGTGTTGATGTCCGTGCGCTGCATGCTGAGCCGGACCCGCCCCTGCTCCAGATGCGCAAAGTCAAGGACCGCGTTGAGCTGCTCCAATAGCGCCGAGGCAGAGGAGCGGACGATCTCCAGGTATTCGGTCTGCTCTTCGTTCGTCGGGGTCTGAAGCAGGAGGTCGACTGAGCCGAGGACGCCGCTGAGGGGGGTGCGAAATTCGTGGCTCATCACAGCCAGAAACGCGCTCTTGGCGGCGCTGGCCGCCTCTGCCCGGTCCCGCTGTTCGGTCAGCGCCGCGTTCAACGCGCCCGCGTCTTCCAGGGCGCGTTCCCGGAGCATCCCAAACAGGATCGCCATAAACGCAGCCAGAGGGACAAAAACCATCAGGGTCACGAAGCCGATCGTGTCGGCGTGTGGGGGCGCAGGGAGGGTAAGCTCATGGGTGTATAGCACCCAGTACCCGCTCACCAACGCGACACTGATCCCAGCCCAGATAAACAGGATGCGTCGACCGCGGGAGACCGCCCCGGCGAAGATCGGCAACAGCACCAGCGGGAGCAGGTTCTCCAGACCGGCGCCGCCCCCCATGAGCGTCGTCGCGGATGTCGTGGAAGCGTAGACAGAGAGCAACAGATGCGTCGCGCGTTGAAACGCCCCGCGCCGCAGCGAGACCATCGCAGCGATCAGGACGCTCAGCAGCACCAGCATCATCGTCGCCGCCACCGGGCTGCCGATGGCAAACTCGACGGGTATCCAGACCACGATGAGGCTGCCCATCAGCCCGATGCCATACACGATCAGCGAGAGACGCATCCGCTCCGCCCCGCGGAGCCCTTCGGGAAGGATACGAGCCAACAACCAATCTCGGAGACGCAGCAGCATAGATATCTATTTCGGTGATCGGTTTTCAACCTTAAGCGGTCGGACGCATCGAGCACCCCGCGCTCAACCATCTGGGAGATAGAAGGACCGCATCCCTTGTAGCATCAGGAGGCAACGTGATCCGGATGGTCCCATCCCCGCCGATGGGGGTATGGCTCATCGTGTGGTTGAGCTTAACGGTCACGCCTTTCGCAGGAACGCTCATCGCACGTGATGGAGACGCCCTCACCCACGCACGAATCGGGCGGGCGTTGTTGGACGGGGGCTGGCCGACCCATGACCCCATCCTCACGCCGCCGGTGCCTGTTCAGCTCCACGAGTGGGGCTTCGAGGTGCTGTTGGCCGTATCGGGAGAGGCCCTGGGATTGGGCGGCTATGCGTTGATCGCAGCCTTGTTTATCGCGACGGCGTTGGCGATTACGCTGGCCCGAATGCTCCAGGATGGGCGGATATGGCCCGTCTTATTCTTAAGCGGGCTGGGGTTCCCGTTCGTCTTGTTGCACCTGCACGCCCGCCCCCATGTCGCATCCTGGCTGGGCGTCGCGCTCTGTACCGCTGCTCTGGAGCAGTGGCGGCGGAAACAACTCAGCGATGGGCGGTTGTGGATGGCAGCGGGCGCGTTGGGGCTGGCCTGGGCCAACCTTCATGGCGGCTTCGTCATCGGCGGCTTGATCGGCCTCGCATACAGCCTCGACGCGCTCATCAAGGCCCCGCGTCGGCTGATCCCACTCGCAGGCGCTGGTGGCAGTTTTGGGCTCGCCTCTCTGGTGAACCCTGATGGAATCGGGCTACACCAGCATGTGCTCTCGTTCTTACGAGACACAGAAGCCCAGGCCCCGATCGCCGATATGATCCCGCTGGATCCGACCAGCGCCTCTGGCATCCTTCCGATGGCCTGGATCGCTGTGGTCGGCGGGTTGGTGGTCCTTCGCCGTCGGGACGTCACGATCGCGGAGGGTGCGCTTGTGGTTCTGTGGAGCGTCGCGACGATACGACTGGTTCGCAACGCTCCCCTGATGATGCTGGGAACCGCCCCCCTGGCGGCGCGGCTCGCGTCGACGGCCCTCGCCGCCGGGGTGCGACGCGGCCAGCCCATCGCCATGGAACTCGAAGCGTCTTGTCAACGGCTGGAGGCGCTCTTTCAAAGGACAGACGGTCGACTGAGCGTCAGCGTTGCGCTCGTTGGGGTGATGGGCCTATTGGGAACCGGAACCGTTTCCCCTTCGCTTCCCCATGAAACGGTTCCAGTGGACGCCCTGAGTTGGTTGAACGATCACCCTGAGATCACAGCACAGCGGGGATTGACGGTGTTTCACTGGGGAGGAATCGTGGCGCATGAGGTTGAGGGGAGCCGTGTATTCATTCACCCGTTGAACGCCGTATACCCAATCGAACGCCAACAAGCCTATGGCTTGATTCACAATATGCTCCCC
>JBCBLB010000239.1:0-12647 GCA_038520555.1 Myxococcota bacterium
TCCGGCGCCGGCGGCCGGGGTGTGACGTGGGCTGACCGGATGCGCCACGAACAGCGGTTTGGGCTACGTTCCTGGCGGACTTCTTCGCCACGGTGACATGGCCGCTCACGTTGACATTCACGGCGATCGCCTGATCGCCCGGTTCTCTCCCGAACGCTCCGCGGCCATCGCCGGGACCGGCTGCGCGGTTGTGTTGTTCGCGCTCACCGGGGTGGGGGTTTTTGAGGCGGTGACGGAGCAGTCGTGGTCGACCCTGCTCGGGCTGCCCTGCTCCATGATCTTTGCGATCGCCTTCGCCATGCTGGGGCTGACCCGCGGGCACGTGACCGTGGACCGCGCGATCGGTCGGGTCACCGCGGAGCGGCGGTTCTTTGGCATCGCAGTGCGACGGGACGTGCTCGACTACGGCCGCCCGCGTCGGGTGTGCATTGACCTGCTCGGCCGAGAGCGGCGCCCGTTTTATATGGTCAACATCGACGGTGTGGATCGCTACGCCGAAGTGCTGACCGACTACGACGCCGACGGTGCCCGGGACGTCGCGCGAAAGCTTGCGGCGTTTCTGGGCGTGTTCATCGAAGAGCGTGAGGCGGCCGACCCACCGCCAGCCGCCGAGTGAGGATCACACCAGATCCTGGAGCTTGATGGCGCGCAGCTCACGGGCCCGATAGGCCCGAATGGCAGAGATGACGGCCTCTGCGGCGCGGACGGTGGTGATGCAGGGGACCCCGAACCGCAGACCGGCCAGCCGCATCGCGGCCTCATCGTGGATGGACTTGGAGCCCAGCGGCGTGTTGATCATCAGCTTGATGTCGCCGTTCTTGATGTGATCGACGATGTCGGGCCGACCCTCACGGACCTTGTAGACCCGCTCCGCGGGGATGCCCATATCCTTGAGCGTCTTGTGGGTGCCCGTGGTGGCGAGGAGCTTGAAGCCCATGCTGTACAGGGGGCCTGCGATATCGACGAGGGCATGCTTATCGGCGTCTCGAAGCGAGAGGAAGACCTTGCCCTCGGTGGGCAGCTTCATCCCCGTTGAGATGAGGGCCTTGGCATAGGCCTCCCCGAAGCTTCGGCCGACGCCCATGACTTCACCGGTGGAGTGCATCTCTGGACCGAGGACGACATCTTGGACGGTGAACCGCCGCCAGGGGAAGACCGGCGCCTTGATGAACCGCATGCCCTGGCCGCGCTTCTCAAGCGGTCCGAGGTCTTCGAGCGACTCGCCGAGGATGAGCCGGGTGGCGAGCCGGGCGAGGGGCAGCCCGGTGGCCTTGGAGACGTATGGCACCGTCCGCGACGCCCGGGGGTTGACCTCCAACACATAGAGGACCCCGCCCTGGACGGCGAACTGGACGTTGACCAGGCCGACGACCCCGAGCGCCTGCGCCAGCTTGGTCGTGGTGCCGATCATCTCTTTTTGGTTGGCGCCGCTGAGGACCACCGGCGGCAGCACGCACGCCGAGTCGCCAGAGTGCACCCCCGCCTCCTCGATGTGCTCCATGATGCCGGCGACGTATACGTTCCTGCCGTCGCACAGGGCGTCGACATCATACTCGATGGCGCCCTCCAGGAAGCGGTCCAGGAGGACCGGGTGCTTGTCGCTGACCTCAAGGGCTTCTTCCAGCGCGGCGTCGAATTCGTCCTTTCCGTAGCAGATCTTCATCGCCCGTCCGCCGAGGACATACGAGGGACGAACCAGCAGCGGGAAGCCGATCTGGGCGGCGGCGGCGTAGGCTTCCTCACGAGAGGTGACCATGTCGCCCTCAGGCTGGCGGATGTTCAGCCGCCGCAGCAGCTTATTGAACCGCTCGCGGTCTTCGCACAGGTCGATGGCGTCGGCGGAGGTCCCCAGGACCGGGCCGATGTGGTGCGAGAGCTTCAGGGGGGTCTGGCCGCCGAACTGGAGGATGACCCCGCGGGGCTGCTCGCGGCGGATCACCTCCCGGACGTGTTCGCGGGTGATCGGCTCAAAATACAGCTTGTCCGAAGTGTCGTAGTCCGTCGACACCGTCTCGGGGTTGCAGTTGATCATCACGCTGGTCAGCCCGGCTTCGTTGACCGCGAAGGCGGCGTGGCAGCAGCAGTAGTCGAACTCCAGGCCCTGGCCGATGCGGTTGGGGCCGTTGCCGAGGATGATGATCCGGTCTGTGGTCGAGTCGCCGGCTTCGTCTTCGTCGCCCCAGGTCGAGTACAGATACGGGGTGTGGCTCTCGAACTCGGCGGCGCAGGTGTCGACCCGCTTATAGACCGGGTGGATCGCGTCCCGCTGGCGGCGGGCGGCGATCTGGTCTTCGCTGGTCGCCAGGATCTGGGCGATGTGGCTGTCGGGGAAGCCGGTCCGCTTGGCCCGGCGAAGCTCTTCGTTGGAGACCGACGCGAGGAACCGGCCTTCCAGGCTACGCTCGACGTTGATGATCTCGGAGAGCTGGTTCAAAAACCAGGGGTCGATGCCCGTGATCTTCGCGATGTCAGAGGCGTCCATCCCCCGACGCAGGTTCTCGAAGATCGCCGGCAGGCGGTCGGGGGTCGGGATGGCGAGCTTTTCGCTCAGCTCCTGGACCGTCCAGTCGCTGGCCTTGGCGTAGCCCCCCTCCATCGAGGAGATCGCCTTGAGCATCGCCTCTTTGAAGGTCCCGCCCAGGGCCATGACCTCACCCACCGACTTCATCTGGGTGGTCAGGGTGCGGTTGGCGCCATGGAACTTCTCAAAGTTCCATCGCGGGATCTTGACGACCACATAGTCCAGGGTCGGCTCGAAGCAGGCAGGGGTGACCTGGGTGATGTCATTGTTGATCTCATGCAGGTTCAGGCCGACCGCAAGCTGTGCAGCGATCTTGGCGATCGGGAAGCCCGTCGCCTTTGAGGCGAGCGCCGACGAGCGGCTGACCCGGGGGTTCATCTCGATGACGATGATGTCGCCATTTTCAGGGTTGACCGCGAACTGGATGTTCGAGCCGCCCGTCTCTACGCCGACCGCACGGATGATCTTCAGGGCCATGTCCCGCATGGTCTGGTATTCGCGGTCGGTGAGGGTCTGGCTGGGGGCGATGGTGATCGAGTCGCCGGTATGGACGCCCATCGGATCGAAGTTTTCGATCGTGCAGATGATGATGACATTGTCTTCGATGTCCCGCATCACCTCCAGCTCGAACTCTTTCCAGCCGAGGATGCTGCGCTCGACGAGGACCTGGCTGATGGGCGACAGGTCAAGGCCGAGGCTGATGATGCTGCGATACTCTTCGATGTTGTAGGCGACGCCGCCGCCTTCCCCGCCGAGGGTGTAGGCCGGGCGGATGATGGCCGGCAGGCCGATCTGATCCAGCATCGCCTCTGCTTCTTGCAGCGTGTGGGCGATGCCCGAGGGCGCGACAGGCATCCCCTCCTCGAGCATCTTGGCTTTGAACAGCTGTCGGTCTTCCGCGATGTCGATGGCCGCAGGGCGAGCGCCGATCAGCTCCACGCCGAACTCCTCAAGGGTGCCGTCTTTGAACAGCTCCATCGACAGGTTCAGCGCGGTCTGGCCGCCAACCGTCGGAAGCAGCGCGTCCGGGCGCTCCCGCTCGATGACCTGACGCGCGAACGCGGGGGTCAGCGGCTCGATATAGGTCGCATCCGCCATCTCAGGGTCCGTCATGATCGTGGCGGGGTTCGAGTTGAGCAGAATCACCCGGTACCCCAGCGCACGCAGCGACTTGCACGCCTGGCAACCCGAGTAGTCGAACTCACAGGCCTGACCGATCACGATGGGTCCCGATCCGATGACCAGAATCGTCTTGATGTCTTCTCGACGGGGCATCCACTCCTCCTGGGCGGACGCTACCTACCCCCTTTTGGTCTGGCGCGCACCCCGCCCTCTCTGCACCCGCTGGGTGGAGACGACGGCCTGTTTCAAGGGTATGATGCTCTTATGGTGATCGCATCGATATGGTTGAGTCTGTGGCCATCCACAGCAGACGCCGCGCGGCCAGACTCGCCGCCCGATCAGGCCGCGCCCGTCGCGATGACCCGAAAGGGGTGCGGTGAGCTTGATTTTGGAGAGGCGATTGAGTTCGCCCCCAACTCGACCCGGATCAGACGGCGAAGCAAAGCGATGCTGCGGACCATCGCCGCGCTGTTGGAGGAAGAGACCTCCCCTGTCTTGTTGTTGAGCATCGAAGGCTATCAGGCGCCCGATGAGCGCCGCGAAAACCTCGCGCTGGAGCGCGCGCTGGTCGTCAAGGATGCCCTCCTTGAGCTGGGCGCCCACCCCGCACGCCTCGTCCCCCTTGGCTACGATCACGAACTGTGGCCACGACGCGACGCGACCTGGAGCGAACGGCGCGTCGAATTCGACGTCCTGCTCGGCGCACACTGCCCCGATACCTGATCCGGATGCCGCCCGACCGCCGACGCCGACGATGCCCGTGTGGTTCTGGGCGGCAGCTGCGCCGGTGTTGTCAACGGCTTCACCACGGACAGACTCCCAGCACCGCTCAGGCCTTGATGCGGGCCCGATACGCAGCCTATGCCCTTGGGATTTACGACTTCATTCTGGACACCACCCACCCTGACAGCCCACATCATCAGCACGATCGGTCGGCATGGAAGGCGTCCGTCGCAGCGTTTGGCAACAATACCCGGTTCTTACGGCTGATCGTCCATGAACATACCGAACAGGCCGAGGAGGCCTGGGTGGCCTTCACCGCGCAGCTGGAGCAGGCCGGAGAACGCCGCGACCTCATAGAACGCAGCCGATTCATCAAGGTCGGGGATTTCTGGATGTACTTTTCAGGAACTTGACGCGCTATTTTCCATTCGAGCTGCCCGCTGATTCGCCATCTGTAACAGACGTTGATCCCGGTTTTGAGCCCGATGGTGGGGTCGGATCTGGCGGGGGAGCGGTCGCTGTGTCGGCGAGCGGCGCGTCATGCTTCGGTGCTTCAGGTTCTACCGCCGGTGCGTCCGGTTCTTCGAGCGGTGCTGGTGGGGCGACCGGTTCCGATGGCGGAGGCGCCACTGGTGCCGGCGAAGTGGCGGGACGAACCGACGCGACCGGTCGCGTCGACTGCTGCGCGGCACGAGGCGGCTTCGGCGTTGCGGCCGGCGTCACGGCAGGTCGAGGAGATGGTCTCGGAGATGATTTCGGAGATGATTTCACGGTGGGCGTCACCGGAGCATCCGTGACGGCTGTGGTGGACGCAGGCGGTGGTCCGAGGTCGATGGTTGGCTGTGTGGGCAGCGGTCGGGCCAGCGCCCGCATCTCATCGGAGAGGATCGGCGCGCTTGGCGGCGCATCATTGACAGACGGCGCATCATTGACAGGCGGCGTCGGAAGCGCGTTGAGTTGCAGGCTCTGCTGCAGCGGCTGCGCGGTGACATCTGGCGGGCTGCGGAGCAGCTGAGGGCCAATGCCGACCATCAACAAGATCGCCGCAGCGAGGCCGATGAGCGGAAGCGTGAGCGCACGGGCCGTCGGCGCGGTCTCCGCCGGCGTTGGCGCTGGCAGCTGGCTGATGGACGGCGGGGGGGCGAACAGCTCTGGCGGCGCGGTGTTCCGTTGCAGATCCATCAGCAACAGCTGTAGCGCGCGCGTGTCCTGGAAGCGCTGATCCGGATCCGGGTTCATACAACGCTCTGCGATCGACATCAATCGATCGAATCGGGCGCCATACGAGCGCGTCAGCGTCAGCAGGATCTGCATCAACAGCACGCCGAGCGCATACTGATCAGAGCGTTCGTCCGGGACATGGCCGTTGAGGACTTCGGGCGCCAGGAAGCCATGCTCACGCTCGCCGTCCAGCGGGCCGTTGCTCACCCGCACGATGCCTGCGATCGCGAAGTCGTTGACCAGGACCCGAAGCTGGTTGTCCTGATCCCGGCTCAAGAAGACGTTCTCAGGCTTGAGGTTGTTGTGCAACACCCCGTGCTCATGAGCGTGGTGGAGCGCCTGAACCAGCTGCGTCATGATCGTCAGCACGTCGTCGACGCCACGAAGCAGCGGACAAGACGGATCGTTCAGCGCACGACGGAGCGACCAGCCATCAATCAACGGCGCAATCACGAAGAATCGGTCCACCGTCTTGTCCGGACGAAGCGACAGGCTGCCATGCTCCAGAACGCGGACGATGTTGGGATGGTCAAGACGAGCGACCTGCGTCATCGCACGACCCAACCGCTCAATATGGAACGGATCCCCCGGGTAGATCGAAAAGAAGGGATGCGTCACCTTAACCATGACGCGTTCACCGCCTTCTTCACTGAGCGCACGGTACAGGACGCCGGTCTGACCTTTGCCCACATTCTCCAACTGTCGATAGCCGGGAATATGGAGGGGGATGTGGTCGGTCACGGGTTTCACCGCGATGCGAATCTTGTTGATATCCATCTGGTCTGAAGACATGGGGCCGCCGAGAGGTCTCAGTGGGGAAGGGGGGTGGGATGAAACCCACATGGCAAAACCCGTTTCGTTGAAACGAACGTAAGGCTTGCTTCGAAGACTCTCTCAAATAAAATACTGCCTTTCGAATTGGGCTGCACGCTCTCCTGGCAGAGTTGACAAGGCTTTCAGCTCTTTCGCCTGAAGACCCGTTATCCGCAGTTATTCTTTCATCGAAGGCCGGGGCGCCACGATAGCGAAAATGTCACTCACCCTACACAGATGTGAAAGGTTCTGAGATAGTTACGGTTGAACGCTCCTTCACCGCAAAGCTAAGAATTGCGTAAGGTGTCGGTAACACCGCAATCCTGCAGGTGAGGGTATAAAAAGAACAACACAAGGTCCTGCCGTGACGTCTGGGGGGATTGAGCGGTATCTCACCTTGTGCATATTGGTTTGCACCACAACCGCCAGCTGGCCATGGTTCAGCTGGCGGTTGTCTCTTTCTCTTGGACAAAAATTGTCCGAGATGCGATTGGGCTGTTTATTTTTTCAGTGATGTGGGTAAAGGAGAGACGTTCCTTCACCACTGCTGATTGAGGCCGCTTCTATGATCCGTTCCCTCCGTATTCAGAACTTCGCGATCATCGAACACCAGCAAATTCAATTTTCCGGTGGATATTCCGCCATTACTGGTGAGACGGGTGCTGGCAAGTCGATCTTGTTGAAGGCATTGGATCTGGTCCTTGGTTCCCGGGCAAACACCGACGTCATTCGATCTGGTGAGCGTGAAGCCAGGATTGAAGCTGAATTTGAACTCACTGATCCCCAACGCATCGCCCTTCATCCAAAGCTTGAAGCCTATGGTCTTGTGGACGGCGATCGTCTGGCGGTTCGCCGAATCATCAGCCAGAGCGGGCGCAACCGCATTTACATCAACGATTTTGCGGTTCGGCTGGCGGTGCTTCAAGATCTGACGGCGGGTCTGGCAGATGTGATCGGTCAGCATGCGAGCCACGACCTGTTGGATCGTGAGCACCATGTGGGCATGCTCGACACGTTCGCGGGGGTCGCATCGGACGCGCGGTCGGTGTCCTCTCAGGTCAGCCGGCTGCGTGGGCTTCAGCGTGAGGTTTCACGGCTCCAGGCGTCCGCAGCGGCCCGCGATATGCGCGCTCGTCAGATCCGGCGGCAGCTCGTGGACATTGACGCTGCGGGGCTTTCGCCGGGTGAAGATGAGCGGGTTCAGGCGGCGCTCGATCGTCTTCAGAACGCGGAGCAGCTTCAAGAAACCACACGACAGGCGTTTTATCTGCTGCGTGAGGGAAACGACTCGGCCCTGGACGTGATGGCGCAGGTCCTCAACCAGCTGCAACGCATCTGTCACCTGGATGAGGGGTTGGAGAAGATGGTTGAAGTTTTGGCATCTGCCCAGATCGAAGTTCAGGAGGTGGCGCGGGATCTGGGCCGGTTCTCAGATGGCGTCTACCTCTCACCAGAAGAGCTGCAGGAGCTGGAAGAACGTCGAAACCTGATCGAAGATCTGAAGCGGCTGCATGGCGGCGAAGATCGAACGATTGAAGTGGTTCTTCAGTCGGTGTCTGTCTTGCGTGAGGAGCTGGACAGCCTGGACTGGGACGACACACGGGCGATCGAGGCCGCTGCAGAGGCGGCCTCGTTGGAGGCGGATGTGATGCAGGCGGCGCGGGCGCTGTCGGTGGTGCGTCAGGAAGCCGGCACACGGCTGGCCGCGCTGGTCGAGCAGGAGCTGGGACAGCTCGGGATGCCCAACTGTCGGTTTCGGGTGCAGATCAACACCGCGACGTCCGCGGAAGGGTTGACGATCCATGGTCTGGATGCGGTGGAATTTTTGCTATCGCCCAACCCGGGTGAGGGGTTCAAGCCGTTGGCCCGCACCGCCTCTGGCGGTGAACTGAGCCGGACGATGCTGGCCTTGAAGGGGGCGCTGATTCAGACCGACCCGGTCGGCACCTATATCTTCGATGAGATCGACACGGGCATCGGGGGTGGCGTGGCGGAGACGGTGGGACGAAAGCTGCAGACCGTTGGGGAAGCCCGCCAGGTCATCTGCATCACCCACCTCCCACAGGTCGCTTCGTGTGCGCACCAACACCTCAAGGTGGCCAAGCGGGTCATCGGCGCCGATCGAACCGTCAGTGAAGTTCGCTCGTTGTCCCGCAAGCAGCGCATCGATGAGATCTCGCGCATGCTCGGCGGCGCTGAAATTACCGAAAAGACTCTTGAGCACGCCACGGAGATGCTCGACCGGGCCCATGCGACGGGCGCTCATCAACCGATGATGGGGGATCTGCCCCTGGTGTGGAACAGCCCGACCGCGCTGAGCTGAGCCTCACTCAGGCGGTTTGAGACCGGCGACGGTCTGTCCCAGCTCTGAGCCGGGCATGATGTCCATCTGGCGAACCAGCGCTTCCGCCTCTTCTCGAAACCGTGAGGCGGCCTCGCGTTCGCCGTTGCGCTGCTCGAAGGCGCTCCGGACGCAGAGCGTCTCCGTCAGGTCGATGTTGCTGTTGGTGGCGCGGATGATGGCCTCGGCCTGAACCAGCAGCGCTCGGGCGTGATCGATGTCTCCGCGCGCTTCGGCGATGGTGGCGAGATGGCGGCGGCCCGCTGCAGAGACGTTCGCGGCGGGGAGCGCGTCCCCGATCTCCACGGCGCGCTGCAGGAGAGGCTGCCCGGTCTCGACCTGTCCTCGCTTCATCAGCAGCGCCCCGAGGTTGACCAGGGCGATGGCTTCGTTGCGCGGGGCATTTTGTTCGGTCAGCAGCGCCAGGGCTTCGCGGTGACACCGCTCGGCTTCATCGGCCTGTCCTTCTTTCTCAAAGAGGACGCCGAGGTTGGTGAGAATGGTGGCCTGCCCGAATACATCATCGAGGTCTTGCCGGATCTCGAGGGCGTCGGTGTAGCAGCGGAGCGCGTCGGCGTGGCGGCCCTGGGCGCGGTACAGGATCCCCAGGTTGCATAGCAGGATGCTCTCACCGAGGCGGGCGCCGCTCTCTGTTCGGTATCGGAGCACCTCCAGGTATCGCTGTTCGGCTTCTTCGAATCGTCCCTGCAACTTGGCCAGGTCCCCCAGGAGGTTGATGGCGATGGTCTCCGAGAGCCGATCCCCCATTGCCCGATGGACTGGCAGCGCCTGGCGCACGTTCTCCTCGGCCGCGTCCAGCTCGCCGCGTTCTCGCTGTAAGACCGCAAGGTTGCCGACCGCGACGGCCCAGCCGTGCTGGTTATGGGTCGCCTGATGCAGCCGAATGGCCCGCTCGAAGTGGGCCTGCGCCTCTGTCAGGTGGCCGCTGTGATGGAGCACCACCCCCAGGTTGTTGACCAGCGAGGCTTCGCCCTTCCGGTCCCCGCGTGCGCGTTGGATGGCGAGCGCCGCGTGAAACACCTGCTCTGCTTCCTCGACGCGGTTCTGCCGGTGCAGCGCCGCGCCCATATGACGGAGAATCTCTGCCTCCAACGATTGCGCGTTGCTGATGACCGCTGCCGCGCGCCCCTGGGCGTACGCTTCGATCGACTCCGCCCAGTTGCACTTGTCGTACAGGAAGCTGCCCAACAGATCGAAGACCATCGCCGCTTCGATGGTGCGCTGCTGGCCCCCCAACATCGGCTGGGCAACCTCGAGGATCGCCATCACTGCGTCTGGGGCGTTCATCAGTCGGTGCAGCCGGGCCTCTCGGTATAGCAGGTTGATTCTTTGAGCGTTGGATAAAGATGGCGTCTGGCGGGCTTGATGGAGCAGCGCGACCCCTGTGCTGAACGGTCCGCGGTGGATGAGCACCTCCCAGGCCGCGAGGGCGCAGGGATAGACGATGTCGACGTCGTCGCGGGGGATGTGCCGCCGGCAGGCGGCGATCAGATCATCGAGGTCTTCGATCAGGGACGCCATCCGGATGATGCCGCCCCGCCCGGTCAGCGCCTGGAGCGCCTGCGGGTGGCCCGCCCCGGCGAAGTGTTCGCCATGTCGCCGCTCGGCGGCTTCCCGATCGGTGAGCTGCGCCGAAGCGAAGGCCCGCACGCTGACCAGCATCCGAAGCTGGGCGCCGTGTTGTGGGTCGGCTTCGCTGAGAAGCAGGCTCTGGTCGACCAGAGAGGCGAGCACGTCATCCAGCCAGACGTCTTCGAAGTCCGAGAGATCCACCACCGCCTCCGCCGCGTCGACGGTGAAGCGGCCTTCGAAGACGGCGACCTGGGCAAGGGCGGCCTGCTCTTCGGGGCGGAGCAGCTCCCAGCTCCACTGGATGGTGGCGTAGAGGGTCCGCTGACGCGCCGGGCGCTCCATGGATCGGCTCTTCAGCAGCGCGAACCGCCGAGACAGCCGCTGCCGGAGCGCCGCTGGCGGCAGCATCCGGGTTCGGCTCGCGGCCAGCTCGATCGCCAGGGGGAGGCCGTCGAGCATCCGGATCACCGCAGCGAGGTCGTCCAGTGTGGCCCCCGTCAGGTTGCGGGTGCCACCAGCGGCCGCCGCCCGCTCCCGGAACAGCGCGATCCCATGGTCTTCGTCCAGGGGCTCCAAGGGGACGACCTGCTCGCCGGTGAGCCGCAGCGGGATCCGGCTGGTGGCCAGAAACCCGACGTTCGGCGCCGTGTCCAGCCAGCGGCCCACCGTCTCCGCTGCGGCGTCGACCACCTGCTCGAAGTTGTCCAGGATGAGCAGGACGCGTCCGCGTGAAGAGAGCGCCTGCCCGATCTGATCGATGGGCGACTGCTTGAGCGGGACGTCGAGGACCCGGGCGATGGCGGCCACCAGGCCCCGGGTCGAGCGCGCCTCCGCCAGGTCACAGAACCAGACACCACCCGGCCAGTTCGGACGCACCTGCCGGCCGGCCTCGATCGACAGGCGGGTCTTGCCCAGCCCGCCCATCCCCATCAAGGTCACCAGCTGGCCCGGTGCGAGCTGCGCCGAGAGATCTCGAAGCTCTGTCTGACGGCCGATGAACCGATCGCGCGCGCGCGGCAGGTTGTGTGGAGACTCGGCGGGCGTTTCGTGAAATGCCTGAAACATCTTCAGCTCCGCCCGGCACGCCGGGCAGGCCGCGAGGTGTTCCGCGACATCGGGCCGGTGCGCGCCGTCGAGGAGCGCATCCAGAGAGGGGTGGGTCCCCCCGCTGCTGATGTCGCCCGCAGACGATGTCGGGATGAAGGTCTGCGCCTGCAGCACGACCGAGCGGATCGGTGGGTCGCCTTGCCACCATGCAGACAGCGCCGCCACAGAGGCGGGGCGGCCCTGCTGGGCCGCGCTCAAGGCTGCGTGGACGGCGTTGACGAGGTGATCGGGAAGGTTGGCGCGCAGGCTTCGGAGCGGGCGGAACCGCTCGCGCATCGCCTGGATCATCAGCGCCCCCATCCCATGTCCCGAAAAGGCCGGCTGGCTGACAAGCAGCTCGTAGAGCACACATCCCAGGCTGAAGATGTCCGCCCGAACCCCGACCGAGCGCGCGTCGTTGTATTGCTCTGGCGCCATATAGCCGGGCGTGCCCATCGCGATACCCGACCGGGTCTGGCTGGGCGCTGCGATCCGGCGCGCCAGGCCGAAATCGGTGATGCGCGGCGTCTGACCGGCCATCAAGATGTTCTGAGGCTTCAGATCGCGGTGAATCAGGCCCGCTTCATGGGCATGTTGCACACCGCTTAGGATGCCGGTCCCGATGGTGACGGCGTCTTCAAGAGAAAGCAGCCCCTGTTGGAGCAGACCGCTCAAGGTGGGGCCGTCGACGAATTCCATGATCAGGGCGGCGCCCTGCGGGAGCGCGATGGTGTCGGTCACCCGGACCAGGTTCGGGTGATGGAGCCGCGCCTGCTGGCGGCCCTCCAACAACAGCCGGCGCTGATGATCCGGATCGGGGATCCGAAGCAGCTTCAGTGCGTGGACCGTGCCGAGCTGGTCGTGCTCGACGCGGTACACCTCTGCGAACCCGCCGCGGGAGATCGGAGCACGTACCGTATATCGCCCCGCCAGCGTCTGCCCGACTTCCAGAGTCATGCCCCATCGTAACCCGCCTCTCCAGCGAAGTTCCCGTTAGGTACACACCGACTTGAACCTCAGGAGAAATCACCATGAGAAACAACCTGATGATCGGTGCGTTGATGTTGTCGCTGTGGGCCTGCGATGGAAGCAGCGAGCCGACCCCCCCGACGCCTCCCGCCCAGCCCGAAGCCAAGCCCGAGATCAAGGCCCGCGTCTTCTTCGTCGAGCCTGCAGACGGCGCCACCATCACCTCGCCGGTCAAGGTCAAGATGGGCGTCGAGGGCA
>JBCBLB010000461.1:0-7931 GCA_038520555.1 Myxococcota bacterium
GAAATGGTTGTGTGAGCTGGTCGCAAACGTTCCCTATCGGCTCGCCCTGTCGGCGACGCCGGCACCCAACAGTCACTATGAATACGCGACCCATGCCCGGTTCCTCAATCGAGCATCGACCGTCAAGGAATATGCGTCTCGATTCTTCAGGAAGGACGGCAATAAGTGGATCCTCCGCGGACACGCGGAGGGACCGTTTTATGACAACCTCTCCACGTGGTCAACCTATGTCTACTCACCGCGCGCTCTTGGATACGAAGCATCCACTGAGATGGACACGGAACCCGACTACGTCTATCACCGGGTAGGCATCCCCCCACAGTGGCAGTCTGGACAGCGGACGATGTTTGCGTCCGCATCGGTCGGAAAGCTGCGACCAAGGATCTATGGAAACCTGCGCACCCTCCCCGGTCCCCGCCTCGATGCCATCGCCGAATATGCGGAGGGTAAGCGGTGCGTTGTGTGGGTGAAGCGGAACAAAGAGGAGGAGACGATCGCCGCGATGCTTCGATCCCATGGTGCGACGGTGGGTGTCATCAATGGTCGATCCCCCATCGAGGAGCGCATCGAGACGATCGACGCATACCGAAACGGTCAGATTCAGCACCTAGTCAGCAAGCCCTCTGTCATGGGCTTTGGGGTCAACCTCCCAGAGTGCGACCACATGATCTACTCAGGGTTTGACGACTCGTTCGAACAGTTCTATCAGGCCGTTCGCAGGGCGCATCGGTACGGGCGAAACGGACGTCTTGAGGTCATGATCCCCTACACGGATCCGGAGTCCCCGATCCTGTCGAACCTTCGGCGAAAACAGGATCGGTTCAAGGCGGATTGCATAGCGATGCAGTCGCGGTTTTGGAAACGTGGGGATGGGTAGGGATCCGGAAACCCGGTTCAAGCATGCCTACATGAACCGCCGGATCCTCATCTCTGAACACGGACGCGATCGGTTCTGTGAGCGTGTATACCCTGTCGTATCGGACCATGAGATATTCAGGGCCTTACGAGAATCTGAACCCGTCAATCATCCCGTCATCATCGCAAGCATTGGACGCAAGTGGAAGGACCGTCAGCGTTACCAGGTGCTCCGAATCAGCCCAGACCACACCACGATCTATGTGTTCGGCGTTGACCGGCGCCCATGGTGGATTCTGATCACTTGCCTCCCTGTAAAGCCGGGCGTCCGTTGCCTCACTCGCCGCATCAAACAACAGTCAAAGGAGAACAGTCATGAGTGACATCAGAACAAAGATCAGAGAAGACGTCGATCGGGGCGCGTTGCTTCTGGACGTCATCCGCCCTGGTTGGTTCGACGTCATCGACATTGAAACGCTCAATATCCAATATCCGCATCTCTGTGTCATCGGTCAACTTTACGGGGAGTTCTCATCGACGATGGATGACTGGCGCTACGAAGAGGATGGATTCGCTGACCATGCGACATCGTGGACAATCGAAGACGCTGGGAAATACCCCGGCAAATACGGGTTTAATGACAGGCATCACCATCCTTCTCATAAACAAGCGTACAAAGTTCACACCGAAGAATGGATCCGTCTCATCACCTCCCGTCGTCAATCATCGGAGGTGTCGAATGGCTGATCCGCTTTATATCGTCCTCGTCTCAGATGTAGATGTAGGGACCATCCCCATTGACTGGCATCTTCCCTGCATGATGTGCGGTTCCACAGAACAGTATGCCAACCTGAATGTTGATGGTCACATCTGGGAGGGTGACGAGTGCGTGTGCGCGGAATGCGGCCTGATCGATACCTGGGGCGTTTCAAACGGCTTGGCTTATTTGACACATTTTCAGGATGAGTCGCTCAATTTCCGCGTATCCAAGGAACATTTCAACCACAAAATCTGGATGAACGAAGCGAGAGATCAGGGTCAGGTTCTGGAGGTTCATCATGAGGAGTGAGGGCATGAAGGTTGAGAAGCACAACCTTCATGCGAAATACATGGTTTACAAATCCAATGGTTGGATCGTCCTTGAGGCCGATAACCAGGAAAACAGGGTCAAAATACTCCTCCACTTCACGACTGAAGAGGCCGTCACGATCGCTTTGGGTCTGATCCGCTTGTCTGAGACGGAATGATGGAGCCGTTTCTTAGACTCAAGGAAGCCGCCAAGGTGCTGCGGATGGATGCGAGGGCCGCAGAGCGGGAGCTGTCCCGCCGTGGCATCCTCCGGATCATCGGCGGGCGAAAGCGCGTCAACCCGGACGACCTCCGCACGATCGTCAATGACGCCGACGTCATGAACCAACCCGCTCGGCATCATCGACCGTCTGACATCCCGGACGATGACGATCTGTGAGCGGTGGGTTTGATTCTCTGATTCCTCTATTTTAGCCTCCTTTCCCACAGGAGATCAGATGGGAAAGAAGAAGCCGCCCACGATAACGGTCGGTCGCATCCACGCGACTCCCCGCAAGCCGCCGACGAAGACCTGCCCCCATTGGTGGTATCAGGTCTATCGATACGAAGATGGGCGTCAGGTCTCGATGAGCGGTCAGCATCTGCGCGCCGATGGGGACACGGTACACCGTCACCTCTGCGCTCTGGTTGCCGCAGAGCAGGACAAGCCCAGCGCCGGCGCTGGAAAGCCCAACGTAGCGGTTGAGTTGACCGTGGGAGAAGGGGTGCGTCTCTGGCTGGGGTCGTGCAAGGCGCGCAGCCAGGGCAAGGGACGCCCGAAGATGTCGCCGGTGACGTACCAGAACTATCTAAGAACATGGCGAAACCAGATAAAACCTCATCCCATCGCCCATCTGACCGCCAACGGTTTGACCATCGGGGACCAACAGGACTGGATTGACTCGATGGTCGGATCTCCCCGATCGATCAAGTCGTGGTATACCGTCCTCCGGATCGCGCTGTCATATGGGGTGAGGGTTGGTCGCATCAAGCGCATCCCACCGCGCGCAGCTCTGCCCAGCGTCGAGCAGTATGTATACTGTCATGAGACGCCGACGCCGGAGGAGGGGTGGGCCGTGGTTCAGTCCCTTGATGGATGGGCCAGCATAGTTGGTGAAATCCTCTACCGGACCGGCGCACGCATTGGGGAGATCGCCCCCCTCCGGATCCGGGATTGGAATCAACGGACCGGTCAGATCCGCCTTGCCGGAAAGACGGGCGTTCGATGGTTCCCGGTGTCTGAGCAGCTGGGTCGATGTCTCCGGATGTGGATCGGTGACCGAGCATCGGGACGACTCCTCCCCGTCACTGACCAGACTGTAAGCGCCGACTTCAGTTATCGGCACCTTCGAGCAGCTTGCGCGGATCTTGATCTCCCCCGGTTCACGGCCCACTCATTCCGCCGTATGGTCGCAACCCGGCTCATCGGCAGCGGAATCGACCCGAAGACGTATGAGTCCCTGATGGGTCACTCATGGGCCATGGGGATGGGCATCTATGCGCAGGTAAACAACCAGGCCGCCGCGTCTGCTGCCGCGATGCTGAACCCCCCAGATCGGTCAGATGGGGATGGTGAGTTCACCGAGACCGCGGACAATATCATCCCCTTCGCAGACCGCACCGGATGACCATGGGAGGGTCGACCATGTACCCTTTCCATGTACTCACCCCTCAGGGTGTCGGTGAACACGGGACATCACACATTGTCATAAATAATGGCAGATGAAATCGCATCGTCCCTCCCGGGAATCATCTTCGACGCATCCTTATAGAGCAAGCCCTGTACCAACAGTCGATTGGCGATATTCGGCGTTATACAGTTGTGACAGCCCATCGCGCAGTTGCGCGCGCGCTTGCGCGGCCCGGCACATGAAGAAACGTGCCCCAGATCCGCCGCCGCCTTCGTTTCCCTTTTACTCATCCCCTCACGGAGGCTTCATGCTTCGACGACTGCTCTTCTCTGTGGTGCCCGTGCTCTGTGTAATCGGCTGCGACGACGAATCCATGCCCGAGGGGGCGACGATGCTCGCCATCGGGGACTCCTACTACGACTTCGGCGAGAAAGATGTCTCCCCGCCCAACCAGGCCGCTGACATCCTCGGTGAAATCGTCTGGAACAAGGCCATCGGTGGGACCCGGATGCTCGGAGGCCCCGACGCCATCCCCGGCCAGTACGAATCCGGGATGTGGGACTGGGTCATGATCAGCGGCGGCGGCAACGACGTCGGTCCCGTCTGCGAAGACAACAACGAGAGCGCTCAGGTCATCGATGAGATCCTCAGCGAAGACGGCACCTCGGGCGTCATGGTCGATCTCGTCGACCAGATCATCGCAGACGGCGGTCGCGTCGTGATCACCGGGTACGGTCAGCTCCTCCCCGACCGTGGGGACTTCCTCGGCTGCGAAGACGAACTGGAGGTGCTCGAAGCGCGGGGCGCTGCGCTGACGGCCAACAACCCCGATGTCCTCTTCGTGCCGCTCTCCGACGACATCAACCCGTCCGAACCCGGGCTGTTCGCCGAAGATGGTGTGCACCTCTCAGAGGCGGGCAGCGCCGTCGCCGGGCAGCTCATCGCCCAGGCCATCACGGACGCCGGCCAGTAACGGTTACGGCCAGTCCGACGCGTCCGGAGACGCGTACAGCGGACGCGTCGTCCATCCGTCCGCACGCACCGTCGCACAGGGCTGGGCGAAGTAGACCTCAAAATCCGATCGCCCGCGAATGGTCGACAGGAGCCGCCAGGGCCGCTCCGGTGCGCGGACGGCCACCTGATCGCACTGCACCACCACGGGCCGATCGGGCGGTGGTGGGGAGATGAACTGGATCCCCACCGCTGGACCCTGTCCGTGCGCTGCCACGTCCTCGGGCGCAGGCAGCGGCGTCCAGGGGGCGGTGTCGGCACACAGCCGGTGGTCGTCCACGATGGCGCACGTCCACCCCGGCGGCGGTGGCCCCCGCAGCGGCGGGTGCTCCAGGACCACGGACACCCCCGATGCCCGCAGGAACAGCGCCGCGTTGGGCTGCGGCCAGCGGCCGGTGATGTGGTTGATGCCCTTGAGCTGATCGAAGGCTCGGGCGTATAGCCCGCCCACCAGCGGACGCCGATGCGTCAGCGCCGCCCGGAGCCGCTGCTCACCCTGGCACTGCGCCCGGTTCCGGAGCACATCGTGGATGGGGCCGTCGGGCAGGTCGGGATCGGCCAGCCGCGCATAGACCGACGTGGGGACATGTTCCGAAAGCGGTTGTGCGGCGATGGGTAGCCGCTCTGCCATCGTCAGCCCCAACCCGGCGAGCACCATCGCCGTCCCCCCGCGCTGGCGCCCCAGCTTCGCGGCGCCCGCGGCGGCCAGCAGCCCCGCCGCCATCTGGGGCAGCAGCATCCATCGGCCGGCGCCGCGGCCGGTTTGTGGGATCCAGGCCCACACCCCCGGCAGCCAGGTCTGATCCCATTGGAGGCTGACAGCCTCCAGCGTCGGCCGGAGCGCCAGCGCGGCCCCCAACAAGGCGCACAGGCCAATCGCCCGCCATCCGCACCGCGCCGCCGCAGAGGCCCGATCCGGACGCATATACAAGCCCGCTGCAGCGAACAGAACGATCACATAGCCCGGGTTGGGCGGCTCGATGCCCAGCCCGGGGTGGCTCACCCCCAACATCGCGTGCAGCGGCAGCCGCCCATCGGGTTGAATCAACCGCCCCACCAGGCCCCCGGGGAGCTGGAGGGCGTCCGGGCTGACCTCGAACCGCCACCGTGTCAGCGCCTGAACGTACACCCAGGCGACCGGCGCGAAGGTCGCGCCGCCCATCGCAGCGCCCAGCATGCCCGCCATCGCGCTCGTCCTGCGGAGCGCATGGCTGAGCCCCACCGCCACGACGACGCACAGGCCGACGGCGAGGCTGTGGATGCCCATATAAACGCCGAAGTGGAACGACAGCCCGATGAGCGCTCCGCCCAGGGCGGCGGTCCGGGGACGATCGTGGAGCAGCCCGCCGCCCAGGGCCAGACCACCGAGCAGCATCGGCGCATGGTAGACGAGGTTGACATGGTGCGCATGCCCCAGCTGCAGCGGCGCCAGCCCGCAGGCCACCCCTGCCAGCCAGGTGTGCACCCCTGGTCCCAGCAGCGCACGCGCCACCCGATGTCCAGCCCAGGCCGTCAGCAGCATGCCCAGCGCCGAGACCGCGCCATAGATCTGTACCCCATCCAGGCCCGCCCACCGAAGCGGCAGCGACAGCAGCGCCGGACCGGCGGTCCAATCGTTCAGCGCGATCCGATCGGGCAGCGGCCAGCCCAGCGGCGCCTCAAACCAGGACGACCGAAGCAGCCACGCGTCGCCCAGATGCTGGAGGACCACCGCGCTGAACAGCGCGTCTCGCTGCAAAAAACCGGCGCCTCCGCCGGGAAGCACAGACCTCATCATCGCTGCCACCGCCACCATCAAGAACGCTGTGGCCCACAGCTCCCCGCTCCGATCGGTCTCCACACTCACACCTGCCCTTGTACCTCACCGCAAGAGGCGCTCACCGTGAAATCAATGTCCGACGTTGTGTGATGTGAGCCGCGGGATCATGAAAAAGAGAGGGTTTGATGGAATGGAATGAATATTGCAGAACGCTTGGGGCGCCACCATGGAGTGCCTGATGCGAACGTCGATTTTGCCGGTTCTGTTGCTTCTCCCGGTCACATATCATGAGGGGAGGCTACACCTCAGCGGCGAGTGGGTTGCAGAGGGCATGCGCATCCTGCCAGGAGCGCAGGGGACCATGGTGGGCGGTGGCCGTCCCCGCTGTGGGTGAGCCTGCCGAAGGGTAAGCCGTACGTTCGTGGCGCCTTCTCAGTAAGCGCGGCCACATCTGGCTTCCCTCCGGGTCGCCGGGCACCACGCAGGCCGCTGAGGCCTTCACCAACTCCTCCATCGTGAAGTTTTTCAGCGCATACGCGAAGACGCGAAGCCCGTGTGGCAGGCCCGGCATTCTACACATCATGCAATCATGCCGGCGATGTGGGGACAATGTCGACGCTGAGGCCCGCATCGTCGGTGTGGACGGTCCCCTCCACGGCGCCGTGGAGGCCCTGCTGCCGCACCCACAGCGTCAACCCGGTGAGGGTCAGCTCGACGCCGAAGATGGGATCGAGGCCATCGACAGGAAGGTCAACCGAAACGGTGGCCGCGCGCGGTTGGGGCGAGACCTGCTGTGGGCCGCTGACGGTGAACAGGTCATCGGCCCCAGACGTGCTCCAGATCGCCTCCCACTGAGAGACCGCGCGCCGACGGGCCGCTGCCCAGTGACCCTGACGCGCGCCAGAGCGACGGACGCTGAACACCCGCATCGAACCCGGGACCGTGAACCCTCGACCGCTGCCACGGTCGACACGGATCAGCCGAACCGTCACCTCTCCATCCACCTCCACCCGCTGCAAAAATGGGATCGGCGGCGCGTTGGCTGCCGGTGCGCCGGCTGGCTCCATCGGACGGCCGCTGAACGTGTAGCCGTAGACCATCGGAAGCCCCACGGTCACGGTGACAGGAACCACCGAACCCTCTGGCGCGCCGACCAGACGGAGCCGGCGGTGTAGCGCGAAGCCCGGTACACTCTGCTTCGCCTGCGCGTCCGGACCCGCGACCTGGGCGGACAGCGACGGCAGAAGCCTCGATGGACCATAGCGGCAAGAACCCACATCTTCGGTTCGACCCGACTGGACCGCGATGTTCGTGAATCGGTCTTCGTACCACAACACCTCAACCATCCCTCTCCTCCCCAGCGGCAGCGCGTACTTCTGGAGATAAGCGAAGCTGTCGGGGACGTCGAGAAGGTTTCAGCAAGTGGGAAAGGCCGGATTCGAACCGGCGACCTCCGCGTCTTCAGCGCGGCGCTCTACCAACTGAGCTACTGACCCGGAAAACAGTGGACATGGCCAGAATCGAACTGGCATCTTCGGGACTTCAATCCGACGCTCTGAACCGTTGAGCTACATGTCCAGACAAAACCTCAGACAAAACCTCAGACA
>JBCBLB010000975.1:0-1446 GCA_038520555.1 Myxococcota bacterium
AGCCGCGGGCGGCGCCGACGTACTTGACGGAGTAGCTCTTGTTGTAGTTGTTGGTGTTCGTCGACGATCCGTTGTCGGTCTGTCGCGTGGTGGTGCAGTCGACATTCAGGGTGACGTTCCAGGTCCCTTCCGGGCCGACGTCGGGCACGCGGAGGATGGCGGAGACCATGTACTGTCCGGGGGGCAGCTCACCGGGAGAGGCGCCCAGAAATTCGACGCATTCGCGCTTTTTCCCATCACGGCTGCAGATCCCGACGCTCTGGTCATCCCAGGGGCGAACACCTGCGCGGATGTCTTCGAGCATCGGATCGACGAGCTGGGTCTCAAAGTCCGTCAGGGTCGGCCCTGCTACGGTAGGTTCGGGGCAAACCGGGCAGTCTGCGGGTTCCCCACCGCTGCACCCTGCTGCCAGGGCGATCCCCATCATCCACATATGCCGCATCCGCCACCTCATCTCATCATCGGGTTTGGAGATGAGGGTAGCCTGTTTCGCTGCTGCCTACGCTCCGAAGCCCCGCACCTCCTTACTCAGCGACCAGACGGCTGAATATCCGATCCACCGATACGGTTGAAATAATGGTAAGATTGCCAGCGAGTGCGCCACCACTGACGAGGCGTTTATTGTCGGAACGACGAAAATTCGACAACTGTCGCTAGTCATATGCGCCTCAGCGATGATGGTGACCATGAACACCGGATCTTTATATTGGCATGATGTTTGCTATGAAGATGAACGTTCACCATTCCGCCGGAGTGGATGTATGCTCTCTGTGTGAGAGCATTGATATGATTGGTTCTTCTTATATATCAATGAAATGGAGCTTGAGATGAGGACGATACGTGCGCTGTGTGTTCTGGGGATGGGTCTGACGGTGAGCGGCTGCTGCGAGGACGGCCGGATGCTCAGCGACTATGCGGATCTGGCCGCGGAATACGAAGGAGAGGAGGCCGCAATGCTCGAGCTGGCCGGCCTCATTTACCCTAAACTGGACTGCGATGACGACGGGCTGACCAATGAGGAAGAGGACGCGCTCGGCTCCTCGATGTACAGGGCGGACACCGACGGTGACGGCTTCTCTGATTTTGAGGAGACCGAGGCCGGCACCGATCCGCTGAACGCCAGCAGCTTCCCCGAGGACGATCTCATCCTCCCAAGCGACATCAACAAGCCCATCACCTGTGACAGCGTCACCGAAGTCGGCGAGCTTCATCACTTCGCTGGCGATGCCTTCAGCGATGATGAGAAGAAGTACTACAGGACATACGACACGTTTCTTGGTGGGCCAGAGTGTGTGTGCACAGTCGACCGTGAGGGAATCTCAAAGGTGACGGGGATATCGGTGTTCATGCCGACGAAGCCCCTTGAACCAACCGATTGGAGCAATCAGCCGGTCCCTCGCGGGGTATGGGTAGAAACGCCGTGGGGAACGGCCATGGATGCACACT
>JBCBLB010000829.1:0-3858 GCA_038520555.1 Myxococcota bacterium
GACCCCACCGCCGCCGCTCGGAACGCTCGCCCGTTCGGTCGCCTGGCGGCTGCCTGAGAATCTGGGGCGAAAATACGCCCGGATCTCCGGGGACTACAACCCCATCCACCTCTCTGCACTGACCGCGCGCCCGTTCGGGTTCCGCCGGGCGATCATTCATGGGATGTGGACCAAAGCCCGGTGCCTCGCTCAGCTCGATCTGCGAGCACCCTGTGAGATCGCTGTCCACTTCCTGCGGCCGGCCAGTTTGCCATCGGCGGTCTACTTCAACGCCGATCAAGACGGACGGTTTGAGGTGATCTCGGCCCGATCATCCAAACGTCTGCTCGTGGGTGAGGCACGCGCGCCAGAGGAATAACAGCTATGCAAACCTCGATTCAGCGCATCGTCCTCATCCCTCGACGTGGGGCGACCGCAGCAGATGCCTTTTACCCCTGGCTGCGCTCACAGATCTCGATTCCAATGATCGTGCCCGATATGCTGCGTCCCCAGCAGCCAAGGGTCCGAGAGTGGACCCCGCTGGTCCTCGCTCAAGTGTGGGTGAACCCCGAACAGACCCTGCTGGTCGGGCATGGGCTGGGCGCACTGGCTGCGGTCCGGGCGGCGGCACAGCTGCCCGAAGGCGCGAGGCTCGGCGGGTTGCTGGGGGTCGGTGGATGGTGGACCACCACCAGCCGATGGGCGGGGAGCGCCGCATGGTTGAAGGACGATGTTGATCTGAACCGCGCCAGGAAGGCGGCCCAGGATCGGTGTCGGGTCCTGCTGTCCGACGATGACCCGATTCCTGGAGAACCAGACGCCAACCCCGGGCGGTGGGCGCGACGGATGGGTGCACAGGTGAAGACGGTCAGTGGCGCGGGACGATTCGATCAGGCCGAAGCACCCGACGTCCTGAAGGCGATCCTGGAGATGATCTGATTTTGTTTGGCAGTGTTAATTTAACGCTGTAAAGAAGACATATGGGAAGAAGACAGCTCGATCCAGAGCAGGAAGCCGCGTTTCGGGAGCGGTTATGTGAAGCGGCGATGAGCCTGATCGCGGAGTCGGGCTACAACGCCGTGACGATGCGAAAGCTGGCCGCTGAGCTGGGCTGTAGCCACACCACGCCATACCGCTACTTCGCTGACAAAGACGAAATCTTCATGGCGGTGCGGGCCATGGGCCTGGACCGCTTCAGCGCCTTCCATGAGCGGCGCCTCGCGCGGGTGCGTGGGGCAGAAGCGAAGCTGATGGAGCTGGGGCGCGGCTATGTGTTGTTCGCCCGACAGCAGCATCAGGCGTTTCGAATCATCTTCGAACTCGATCAGCCCGCCCCTGTCGAGTATGAGCCGCTCCAACTCGCCAACCAGCGGGCGTGGTCGGTGCTGTTGGGGACGGTCAAAGAAGCGGTCGAAAACGACGTCATCGCTGGCGATCCGGTCACCCTCGCGCACCTGTTCTGGTCGGCGATGCACGGCCTCGCTTCGCTGCACCTTGCCAACCGTCTGCAGATGGGCATGACAGCGTCATCCCTCACTGAACCCATGCTCACGGCGCTCATCGATGCGCACCGCCCCCACCTTCTTTGAGCCCTCTCATCACAGGACCCGGTATGTCTCACGATTTTGATGTTCTCATCAACGGCACAGACCACGACGACGCGCCAGACCGGCGGGTGTTCCAGTTTCCCCCCGAGTGGGGCCAGGGGCGGGCCACCTTCGGGGGCATCGTCAGCGCCGCCGCGCTCTTCGCCATGCGGCAGCAGATCAGCCCGGAGCGCCTGCCCCGATCGGTGATGACCAGCTTCGTGGGGCCTGTCTCTCATGACCCGGCCGATATCCGCGTTCAGACGCTCCGAGAAGGCCGGTCGCTCACCCAGATGCACGCCGAGCTGGTCCAGGACGAGCAGGTCCGCACCACCCTCCAGGCCAGCTTCGGCGCCCCGCGCCCCTCTTCGATCGCGATCTCCCCAGAAGCCCTCGGCGAACCCCCTGCACCGGATACGCTGATGGAGATGCCTTACATCGCGGGGATCACGCCTGCGTTCACCCAATTCTTCCGGTATCGGTGGACGTCAACGGATTACCCCTACACCGGCAGCGACACAGCGAAGATCACCGGGTGGTGCAAGCACAAGACCGCAGCCACCGAACCCTACACCGCAGTCCTGGGGATGCTCGACGCATGGCCCAGCCCGGTGCTGAGCATGCTCACGTCCCCCGCCCCGGCCAGCACCGTGCATTGGACCGTCTACTTCAACGACATGCCCGAACAGATGGACGACGGCTGGTGGTTCTTCCGGGCAGAAGCGTCGCATGCACAGGCCGGCTATGTGACCATGCACAATCACATCTACCGCCCCGACGGGAAGCTGGCCGCGCAGGCCACACAGCTGGTGGCGGTGTTCGGCTGAGCGGAGCCAGGCCCATGAGATTCGCTGATCTGGACGCCCGGATGCGGGCCATCGAATCCGCCGATGACCCACAGGTCCCGATGGGCAGGTTCGTCGTCGCCCGGCTCGATGGGCGGGGATTCACCCGGCTCACCAAGCAGACCCTCGATCTCAACCGGCCCTTCGATGAGCGGTTTTGGGACTGGATGCTCGCGACCGCGACCCACCTCACCGAAGACAGCGGCTTCAGCGTCCGGTTCACCTTCACCCAGTCCGATGAGATCTCGCTGCTGCTCGACCCCGAAGACAACACCTTCGGCCGGAAGACGCGGAAGATGCTCAGCGTCCTCGCCGGCGAAGCCAGCGCCCGGTTCACCGAAGCCGCCGGCCACCGCGGGACCTTCGACTGCCGGCTGTCGGTGCTCCCCAACGAAGAGCGGGTCGTCGACTACTTCCGATGGCGAAGCGCAGACGCCACCCGGAACGCCCTCAACGCCGTCTGCTACTGGACCCTCCGCGCAGAAGGACAGACCCGACATCAAGCCACCGCAGCCCTGTCCGGCATCACCGTCGCCGACAAGAACGAGCTGCTGTGTGCACGGGGCATCAATTTCAACGCGCTGCCCCTCTGGCAGCGCCGGGGATGCGCCCTGTATCGGGAATGGTTCGACAAAGACGCCCATAACCCCCTCACCGGTGAGGCGGTGGTCGTGCGCCGTCGGAAGCTGGTCGTCAACGATGCGCTCCCCATGAAGGACGCGTTCACCGCGTTCCTGAAGGCGCGCCTGTTCTCAGACGGCTGCGCTCAGACGGCTGAGGGACGCTGAAGCATCAGCTTGAACTTCAACCACAACAGCCGCAGCGAATGCAGACTGATGTCGTTGCGCATCAACTCCCCCCAGGAGTAGCTGGCCGCGATCTCGATATCATCCCGCCGGGCCGAGAACGTGCGACGACGGGTGATACGGGACGCCTCACCCGCTGTCGTGCGCTCTCGCTGGGCCAGGTACGTCCGCAACAAGATGTCCAGATCCGACGCCGTGGGCTTGCGCTGAAGGAAATGGTCATAGCCGTATTGGTCTTTGATCTTGCCCTGGTTGCGATTGATCTGGCGCCGCTGCGCACGAGAGGGACGACCGAAGACGATAATCGGGACGTCACCGCCGACCTGATCGCGGATGTTCCGGCACAGCTGAAGCCCATCCCCCCGCCGCTGCTGAGCAGAAATCAGGATGGCGCTCGGGCTGGTGGCCAGACACGCCGCAAACCCTTCCTCCGGAGAACGAAAGGTCTCCAGTCGGGTGCCCCGCTCCAGCAGCGGAAGTTGTCCGATAGAGCTGCCTTCAGGCTCAATGACGAGAATAGAGGTTGGCACCGCTCGCACTCCAACATGACCCCCCGCCACAGAGTCCCCCCCGGGATATGTGTCGGTAGTCGGTGTGAGGCTTCTCTGGTAGAGAGAAGCCGTCTTTGTTTTGCCGTTATGA
>JBCBLB010000447.1:0-8235 GCA_038520555.1 Myxococcota bacterium
CCGGAATGATCCGGTTTGTTGGGCAGGTCCCTGGCGATGCAGCGGCTCGGCTTGATGCGCTCTCAGAAGAGTGGGGTGCCGCCTATCATCCGCTGATCCAACTCCCGGCACAGGCCCTGGAATCGATAGAGCGTCGGGCCGCTGAGCGCTCTGGTCGGGCGCAGCCGGACTTCGCCGGGATGATGGTCGTTGATCTGCCCGGTGCAGACGCCGGCGAGCTGGAAGCATTCGGTGAGGCGCTTCAGGGGTTTGCGTTCGTCGAGCGCGCCTATATCGAAGTCAC
The DNA here is from genome assembly GCA_038520555.1 of Myxococcota bacterium. GTDB lineage: Bacteria > Myxococcota_A > UBA796 > UBA796 > UBA796 > JBCBLB01. Next base: position 284 of record JBCBLB010000447.1, read on the forward strand.
CACTCCGCCGCCGCCTGGGGATATCGCCCCGACGACGTCGGACTACACGGCGTATCAAGACCTCTACATTGAGGATGACAGCGGCATCGACGCGCCCTACGCCTGGGATCTGGGTTTCACCGGGGAGGGGCTGATCGTCGCTGACGTAGAGTACGGCTGGAACCCCGATCATGAAGAATTCAACGACACCGATGCCTATCTCGAAGCGGGGCAGACCATCCCCGCATGGGTTTTTGATAACAACTGGGACGCGCATGGCACGGCGGTCTGGGGGGAAATGGGGGCGAGCGATGGGACCTATGGGGTCACGGGTGCTTCCTATGATGTCCAGCTTGGTGGGTACCCCGAGTGGACCGACACGAGCGGTTCTCGGCGTGCTGCCGCGATTTTGTCTGCAGTATCGGACCTTTCGTCGGGAAACTTCATCCTTCTGGAGATGCAGATCACCGGTCCCGGTGGCGGCTATGGGCCCGCAGAGCTGAGCCCCAACGTCTGGGACGCGACCCGGACCGCTGTTGATGCTGGGATGGTCGTGGTAAGCGCTGCTGGAAATGGCGGGCAGAACCTCGACAGTGCGCCATATGAGGACTATCGATCCTGGGGGGACAGCGGCGCCATCATCGTCGGCGCGGGCTCGCCGGACAATCGACGCGATCGGCTCTCATACAGCACCTATGGGACCCGCGTCGATGTTCAGGGCATCGGCTTCAACGTTACCACCACCGGGTATGGGTATCTCGATGAGGTCAACGGGGACAAGAACCAGCGGTACACCGCGTCGTTCAGCGGGACCAGCTCGTCGTCTCCGATCGTGACTTCGGCGGGGATCCTCATCCAGGACCTCGTCATTGCCCTCACCGGGAAGCCCCTTGAGAGCGAGGAGATACGAGAGCTCCTGATCGAGACCGGGCGCGCCCAGGGCAGCGGCACGGAGATCGGCCCCCGCCCCGACGTCGGGGCGGCCTTCCAGGTCGTCATCGATGATAACCCCATTTCCATCACTTCAGAGGTCGTCTCTGAGGCGGTTGAGGGTGTCCCTGTGGTGTTCTATACGGACATTGAGGCAGGCGCGATGGAGGTCACCGTCGAATGGCGCGACGCAGCTGGCGAGCCGCTCGAACCGGACAACATCGTCTTCCCCGACAATGGTACGTATGAGGTCGAAGTTACCGTATCGGATGATTTAGAGCGGACCGCCAGCCAGACCCTTTCGGTTGAGGTCGCCAACCTCCCGCCCACCCTCGTCGTGGATGTGTCCACCACCGTCCTCAACGAGGGCGACTCCTTCGAGGGGGTGGCCGACGCCGTTGATGTTCCGGCCGACAACGTCGACATCTTCTGGTCGTTGGATGGCGTCCAGGTCGGCACGGGCGAGAACGTTCAGCTGAGCGTTATCGACGATGGCGCCTATTCTCTGACGGTCCGCGCCGCCGATCAGGACGGTGGTGAAGCGACGGAGAGCCTGACCCTCACTGTGGAGAACGTGCCGCCGTCGATTGATGGGATCGACATCACAGCTGAGACGGAGCGGGTGGCGGGGAGCTTCACGGCTTCGGTCTCTGATCCGGGCGATGACACCGTATTTATCGGTTGGGACTTTGGCGATGGGGAGGCGGGAGAGGGCGAGACCGTCACCCACACCTACGCCGCTGCGGGCAGCTATACGGTGACCGTGACGGCGTCGGATGAGGACGGCGGCATCTCGATCCGTGAGCAGGTCATTGACATTGCCGCGACGCCGGACGAAGGCGGCGGCAGCGTCGGCTGCGCCGTGGCTTCACCTGCCCGTAGCGTTTGGGGGCTCGCGCTGCTTGTCCTGGTCGGGCTTCGCCGTCGCCGCTGAGCCTCAGGGCTCCGGCTCAACGGGGACTGTTCGGGGCGCCAGCTCCGTGAGCAGAGCGTTCAGGTCAAAATCATCGGCAAGCTGACGGGCACCCTGGGTGGCCTCCGCATTCGACACGCCGTACATTTTGAGGACCATCTCGCCCATCTCTACCAGGTGGTCGGCGAGCGCATGGGTCAGGTCGGCGGTGAGGTCGATGGTGTTGACCAGGAGCATGCCCTGGCTGGCATCGAGGAGCTGGGCGGCGATGGACTGATCTCGGAGCCGGTGCGCCAGCTGGATGCCCAGCAGCGGCAACGCCATCTTCACCCCGGCCAGAAACAGGGGATCGTCGAACATGCTGGCGTGTTGGGGGAAGCGTGCCTTGAGCTGCTTGAGGGCGAGGGCCTGGCTGGCTTTCCCCAAGCCGAGCTTGACCCCGTACGACAGCACGTCGCGGGTGTCCTGGAACCGCGGACCCCGGGCCGGTGTACCGCGAAACGGGGACTGGGGGACGTCGAGCAGCTCATGGAGGGCCCAGGGGGAGGCGGGCCTGGCCGAGGGCTTGTAGCGTTCTTCCAGGCCGTCGTCTGACCGCCAGGGATCGCGACGGCTGACCTGCGGGGAGTCCCGATGCAAGGCCAGGCGATGGGGGTCGGGGCGACGGCGGCTCATGGGTCAATCATCCAGTCGGTGGTTGTGGCAGCCTGCCGGTCGTACCCTCTCTTTCAACAGATCAATATCGCTCGACACGCGCCGTGTCGAATCCGTCTGGCTCCCGATCGAACCGACCCTTCGAGATGTGGGGCTAGAGGTTTGGGATCTGGGCGATGTAGATGCGTTTATAGTCGCGCTTCTTTGCGTGATCGGTTCCCTGGGCGGCGACCGCGAGCCACAGGTTCCCGTCGCTTCCCCGAACCACGTCCAGATCGCTGTTGCCGATGGTGCCGGTGTTGATGAGCCGAGCCCGCTCCGGGGCGGCCACCGGAGCGCTCCAGATGGGGTCATAGTTGTTGTCATCGTCGAGGACGTAGATGAGGTGGCTGCCCTCGGGTGTCCAGGTCGGTCCGCGGTGATTGAGGACCACGCCCTGGGCGATTTGCTTGGGTGAACCGCCGTCCACAGGGATCACATACAGATCGAATCGGTCGGGATCGGTGTGATTGCTATAGAACGCGAGCCATCTGCCGTCCGGGCTGAACGAGGGGCGGGTCTGGGTCTTCCCGAGGGCGACGATCTGTCGGGAGGCCCCGACGGTGACGTCGTCGATGAGGTAGAGCTGGTCGCCGCGATCGCTGTGGCCGACATAAACGAGGGCCGCGCTGTCTGGCGACCATGTGGCGTAGAGCTCTGCGGAGGTGGGGGTTGTGGTCAGCTGCCTGGGCGGCTGTTCGGCATGGCGGATATCGACCAGGTACAGGTCGCCTTGTCCGGTCCGTGCGCTGGTGAACGCGATCCACTGGCCGTTCGGGGACCAGGAAGCGCCGCCGTCGGCGCCCGGTGACACCGCCAGGGCGCTCCCACGGTCGAGGTAGAGGTCGTAATCCTGACCGCTCCCAGAGGCGCTGTAGATGAAGGTGTTCATCGAGGTGGGCGCCCAACTCAGCTCGTGGGCGACCTGCTCGGTGTTGGTGGTCGAAAACCCGGCGGTCAGTGCGGACGACCGTCCGCCGGTGGGGCGGATCTGCTTGGGCTCCTGCCCTGGGGTGTAGACATACAGTTCGATGGAACGTTTGTCATGGTAATTTACTTCATACGATAACTTTCCGCCGTCTTTGGACCATGAGGGCGACTGACAGTTTCCGGGGTACTCGGGCGAGATGGGTCGCACCTGGGCGAGGGCAGTGGCAGCGGTCAGGGCGAGGATGAGCATCACGACTCTCCGATCACAGCGCGAATGAGAGGTTGGCGAGCATCTGGAACCCGGTAGCGCTCCAGTTTCGTTCGATCGCAGTCCAATCGTCACGAGACGCGGGCAGGCGTCCGAAGGCCTGCTCTGCGACGAGCTTGACGCCGGTGCCGACCGCAGTGGTCCGCCCGGCCTCGCGGTATTCGATCAGCAGCTCTCCGCCGCCGAGGTAGGCGACGCTGTTCACATACCGATCGATCGCATCGCCGCTGGCCGGGGAGCAGGAGGTGCCATCACACCGCAACCCGATCCCCGGAAACCACCCGACCCCGAACTGTAGGGTGGGACGCACGGAGAAGGCGCCGCTGAGGACGAACTCTTTGCCCACCCGCCCGACGCCTGTCGGCGCGAGCTGTCCCTGAATCAGCCGGTTGTTCTCGCCGACATAGCTGAAGCTGCTGGTTCCCGCAGCGGCACCGAGCAGGATGGGGCCGATGGGCTGGGTGAGGGTGACCTGGGCGTGGAAGGAGGGGAGGATGTTGTCCACGTCCAAACCGTTCCAGGCCCGGATTCCGAGCGAACCCTCCAGCCGGGTGACCTGGAGCGCGTTCAATCCCCGGGTCCCCACTGCGCTCATCGGCAGCCGCAGCGACTGCTCTGCAGCAGCGGTCACGGTGACCGACTGACCGTTGACCAGATAGACCCCCGCAGGCAGGGCGACGCGCTCTGGGAGCGCATGTCGATCCCGCCACTTCAAGGCGATGGCGTTGACGTACCGCTTCAGCTCCGGATCGAACAGCAGCCCCTGGGCCTCGAGCTGAATCCGTGTGGTCATCCCCGGATAGGGGGCGTCGACGGTGAGGAAGCCGAAGGTCTCTGTGTAGCCTTCGGCGAGCTGTCTGGCGGCGGCGGCTTGCTCGGGGCTCGGCGCCGCGTCTGCAGCGGCCAGAGCCATCGTCGTGGCCCACTCGACGTCGAGGATCTCCCAGGCGACCCCCGTGGCGGTCATACACACATCAAACCGGGTGTCTCCCCCGGCGGCGATGGCCTTGCGAAGCTCCCCTGCGGCGTCCTGGTAGTACTTGCGCTTGATGTACAGCTTCGCCTGGGCGAGGTGTACGTCGACGTCGTCCGCCTGGGCTTGTGGGAGGAACAGGAGGCTGTGAAGAAGCAGGGAGGAGATCATGAGCGCTCCCCTGCAGCATGACACGCGATGCGGTGGTCTGGTCCAGATTCAATGAACAACGGTCGGATTGAGCTGCACGCTGGGAGCGCCCTGGCGCAGGGGCCGCGGTAGGGGCACCCGCGGGCCGTTCGCCCGACCGCAGGCTGATCGAGCCGGTCCGGTGGGTCAATCAGGCCTGCATCCGCCAGCAGGGAGAGCGTATAGGGGTGGTGGGGGCCGTCTCTGAGGGCGTGGACCGGAAAGACCTCCACCACGCGACCGGCGACCATCACCGCGATGCGGTCGGCGGCATATGCGATGAGCGGAAGATCGTGGCTGATGAACAGATACGCCCGCCGCGCGTCCCGGCGGGACAACAGCACATCGAGCAGGTCCGCTTTCAACCCGGCGTCCAGTCCACTGGTCGGTTCATCGGCGATGATGATCTCCGGGTCCGCGATGAGGACCTGGGCCACGCCGGCCCGGCGAAGCTCTCCTCCAGACAGCTCCCTGGGGTGTGCGCTCCGTCGGTGAACCAGGTCCACCGCATGCAGGGCGGCCTCGACGACGTCGTCTGTCGGCCGCGTCGGCTGATGAAGGCGCGCCGACTCCCGGAGCTGGCGCTCGATGGTCAGCCCGGGGTTGAGGTGGGCCATCGGAGACTGGAACAGCAACTGCACGTTCTTCCGGAAGTTTCGCCGCTCCCGATGACGCATGGCCAGCAGGTCCGCGCCCAGAACTTCGACCGTCCCCCGCTCTGGGCGCAGCATCCCTGCGGCGATCCGGGCGAGGGTGGTCTTGCCCGATCCGCTCTCACCGATGAGGCCGAGGACTTCTCCACGCCGCAGGGTCAAGTCGACCTGATCGACCGCGGGCAGGTCGTCAAGCCTGCCGAACAGGCCGCGACGATACCGGCGGCTGATCCCCCGTAGTCGCAGGGCGCGCTCGACGAAGCCGGTGGTTCCCATCCGCGGAGCGACGGCGCCCTTCGCGGGCAGCAGACCTGCGGCGATCCGTGCGGTGGCCGAGACCAGCCGCCGGGCCTGAGGCGTCTGGGCGGCCTCCAGGGCGTCAGGCGCGAGCGTCTCGACGATCTGGCCGCTATCCATGACCAGAGCTTTGCTGGCGAGCTGTGGGATCAACCGAAGGTCATGGGTGATCAGCAGGACGCCCAGCCCCTGATCGCGGAGCGCAGCCAGCTGGGTCAGCAGCGCACGCTGCACCGACGGATCGAGGCCTGTGGTCGGCTCATCGGCGATAAGGAACCGCGAGCCGCGGGCCAGCGAGAGGGCGACACACACCCGCTGCGCCATCCCTCCGGAGAGCTCGTGTGGATACAGTGGGAGCACCTCGGCGGGGGTTGGGAAGCCTGCTCGCTGCAACCACAGACGGAGCGTCTCTTCGCTGGGTTCATCGTGGTTGAGCTTGAGGATCTCCGTGAGTTGTTGTCGAACCGTCCAGACCGGATCGAGCGCTGCGCGGGCGTCTTGAGGCAGATAGCCGAGCAGCGGACCCCGGATGACCGAGAAGGCTTCTTCCCGATTGGCAGGCGGGGCGGTGTAGGGACGGTGCGTTTCCTCGCCGACCGTGATCTCAACGTCTCCAGACACCACCCCCGGTGAGAACCGCAGCAGCCCCAGGCTCGCCCGCGCGGTCAGGCTCTTGCCCGAGCCCGACCCCCCGACCAGGGCGACGATGCGTTCGGGCTCGATCTGGAGCGAGGCCCCCCTCACCAGGGGCTTTTCGCCCGCGAAGATGTGCAGGTCCTGCACCCGGACCCGCTCCGCCGGATCCGCTGCCGCTCGCTTCTGCTCCTGGTCCTGGGGAACTGGCGCGGGGATGGTCCTGTGGTTGGGGGGAGAGTCCTGGACGGCGAACGACTCGGCCAGCAACGTCACGCTTAACAAAGAGGACCAGATGGCGAGGGCAGGGGACAGCCACGCCCAGAGGTTCCCTTCGGAGATGCCGAACTCGAAGGCCAGCATGTTTCCCCAGGACGGCTGCGGTTCTTCCACGCCGAAGCCGCCGATATAGCTCAGCGTGGTCTCCAACAGCAGGAAGTATCCGAACAGATAGAGCATATGACGGCCGATGAGGGACCGGCAGTTGACCCAGAGCAGATGAAACAGCAGGATTCGCCGGTCACTGATTCCATGTGCCCGTGCCGCGGAGACGAAGTCTGCCCGCCGCAGCGAGTCGACCCGTCCGACGATCGCCTCGCCGAGGGCGGGGATGTATGACAGCCCGGCCGCTGCGGCGAGGATGACGGGCTCATCCCCATAAATTGCGCCGACGAGCAGGACGAGAACGAACCGCGGCAGCGAGGCGACCACCGAGAACCCGTATCGAAGCCCATCGCTGATGGCGCCGCCGAACCATCCCGCGGCGGCGCCCATGGGCATGCCCAGCAAAAAGGCGAGCAGGCACGCGAACAATCCCGGCCCGACGAAGGCCTGGCTTGCTGTGAGAAGCCGCCAGAGCACGTCTCGTCCGAGGTGATCGGTGCCCAGCGGGTGTCCTGCCCCCGGCCCAAGGCCCGCCTGGGTCGGATCGACGTCGGCGACGACGTCGTAGCCTGCGCCCAGGCTGACCAACCATGCGCCGATGACTGCGCTGAGCAGCACCCCTCCGATCAAGCGCGCCAGGGTCATCGCTGTGTCCGGAGCCTGGGGTCGACGACGAGGCGGAACAGGTCCGCGGTCAGCCGGGTGCCACACACTGTCGCCGCTGCGATGAGGGCCAGCGCTGCGGTGAGGGGGTAGTCCCGCTTCATCGCAGCGTCCCACATCAGCGCGCCGGCCCCGTTCAGCAACATGACCTTCTCGATGATCACCAGACCACCCACGAAGAAGGCCATCCGCGTCGCCGTCAACGTGGCCAGCGGCGCGAGCAGGTTCGCGATGATGTGCGGTCGCGTCGGCGCCCCCCGGGCTCGGGCCGCCTCGATGAACCCGCTCCGGTCCAGCGCGATCAGCTCCTGCTCGATCTCGGCATGGTTCTCGGACAGCGCGCTGGAGCCGACCGCCAGGACCAGGATCGCCAGGATGCTTCGCATCGGGTGGTCGACAATGGGAAGGGCGAACCAGGGCGGGCGGGTGATCTGTTCCGCTTGAACC
>JBCBLB010000053.1:0-23012 GCA_038520555.1 Myxococcota bacterium
GACCGTATTGCCAGGTCAACAGTACCGCGGTTCAGTCAGCCCATTTTTCGAGCACGGGCTTTCTCAGCCAGGTTTGCGAGCATTTTTTCACGGGCCCGACACTTCTGCTGCTCATATTCATCGCAGACGCAGTCGGGGCCGCCTTTCCCGCCACAGGAGCCCTTCAGGGGGGAGCCGCCGAAGGCCACACCGACAGCCATGGCGGCCACGATGGCGCCAAATGCGACGATGGAGATGAGGATTGTGGTCATGGATTCTGTCCTTGTTCTGCTTCCTCATTCATAACCCGCGCCGCCTCGAAGCCAGGCGTCGCACGGGCCTCAAAGTCGCCAGAAGCGCTGCGAACGAGCATCAACACCGCGAGATCCCGGTCTTGCGCCAGGGCCATCCCCTCTTCTGGACCGAGGACGTTGATGGCCGTAGCGTATGCATCGGCCATCGCGCAGCTTTGATGAAGGACACTGACCGAGGCGAGGGTGTGATCGATGGGCTGTCCGGTTCGCGCGTCGATGGTGTGTGAGATCCGCTTGCCATCTTCCTCATAGTAGTTCCGATAGTCCCCCGAGGTCGCCATCGAGATTCCATCCAGGGAGACGACCTCCACAATCACCCCCCGGATGGCGTCCGGCTTCTCAACCCCGATTTTCCAGGTCGCGTTGTCGGGGTTTCTGCCCTTCGCCCGCACCTCACCGCCGATCTCGACGAGGTACTCTTCGATGCCTTTGGCTTCCAGCGCCCGGGCGACTTCATCGACGCCATAGCCCTTGGCGATGGCCGACAGGTCCACCGTCAGCTCAGGGATGGCCTTGGTGAGGGTCATATTCTCCATATCGGTCGTGAGCTTCTGATAGCCGATCTGGCCCATAATCAGCGCGAGGTCAGCCTTGGTCGGGGTCTGCTCGGCGGCATCGTCGCCGAACTTCCATGCGCTGACCAGGGGGCGGACGGTGACGTCGAACCCCCCGCCAGAGGCGACGCTGACCTCATGGGCCGCCTGGATGACCGCCAGGGTCTCGGAGGAGACCGGGAAGGGCGCTGTCGAGTCGTGGGCGTTGAAGCGGGAGATCTCGGAGTCTGGCTGCCATGTGGACATCTTGTCGTTGACATTGTCCATCGCTGCCTTCATGGCGGCTTCCAGGTCGGCGCGGTGTGTCTCCGAGGGCGTCTTTGGGGTGACGATCTTGACGGCGTAGGTGGTGCCGAAGATCTCTCCCTGGAAGGTGGTGAGGGTTCTGTTTGGCGTGGAGCCCGGCGCCTGCGGTCGTCGCTGCCAGAGCATGACGAACAGGGCCCCGACGAACAGGACGGGGAGGATGTAGTTGATGAGCGAGCGTGATTTTGGACCAGGGGGAGCCATGGGTCACTCATAAAGCAGAAACGCCGTCCGCGCAGGGCGGACGGCGTGACAACTCGAAACGAGGCGGGGATCAGCCGAAGTCGTCGAACATGACGTTCTCGGGTTCGACGCCGAGATCGTCGAGCATGTCCATGACCGCCTTGTTCAGTGGCGGCCCACAGATGTAGTACTCGCAGTCTTCAGGGGCTTCGTGTTCCTTGAGGTAGTTGTCGAGGAGCACCTGGTGAATGAAGCCGGTGTAGCCCATCTTACAGCCAAGCGGCTGGCGGGAGCGGGCTTCGGGGTTGCTCCAGTCGTCTTCATCGAGCGGCGACGACAGGGCGACGTGCCAGATGAAGTTGTCGTTCTCACGCTGGATGCTGTCGAAGTCTTCGATGTAGAAGGCTTCCCGGAACGAGCGGGCGCCGTACCAGAAGCTGACCTTGCGGTCGGTCTTCAGTCGGTGGAACTGGTCGAAGATGTGGCTGCGCATCGGCGCCATGCCGGCGCCGCCGCCGATGAAGACCATCTCGTTGTCGGTATCTTTGGCGAAGAACTCGCCGTAGGGACCGGAGATGACGACCTTGTCACCGGGCTTACAGCCGAAGATATAGCTGGACATCTTGCCGGGGGGCACGTCCATGAACCTGTTGTTCTTCCGGTCCCACGGCGGGGTGGCGATGCGGACGTTCAACATGATGATGCCGTACTCTTCGGGATAGTTTGCCATCGAGTACGCGCGGGTCACGGGCTCATCGACGCGGCTGACGATGTCCCACATGTTGAACTTGTCCCAGTCCCCCCGGAACTTGTCTTCGACTTCGATTTCGTTGTACTTGACGACGTGCTTGGGGGCTTCGATCTGGATGTAGCCGCCGGCGCGGAAGGGGACGGCCTCGCCCTCAGGGAGCTGGAGGACGAACTCTTTGATGAAGGTCGCGACGTTGTCGTTGGACTTGACGGTGCAGTCCCACTTCTTGATGCTGAACAGCTCGGGCTCGAGCTCGATGTGAATCGGACCCTTGACCTTGAGCTGGCAGGACAGGCGGACGCCTTCGCGTTCTTCGCCACGAGAGATGTGACTGCGCTCCGTGGGGAGCATGGCGCCCCCGCCTTCGTGGACGTGGACCTTACAGACGCCGCAGGTGCCCTTGCCGCCGCAGGCGGAGGGGATGAACAGCTTCTGCGCGGCCAGCGTGTTGAGCAGGGTGGTCCCCGCCGGCGCCTTGAAGGAGATTTCCGGATCGTCGTTGATGATGATGTCGACCTCTTCGGAGCTGACCAGCCGCGCGCGCGCGACCATCAGCACCAGCACCAGGGCGACGACCACCACGGTGAACATGACGACACCGAGAAGAGCGATCTGCATGATTCGGGTCTCCTGAGGTTTAGAGCTGGATGCCGGCGAAGGCCATGAACCCGATGGCCATCAGTCCGGTGACGATGAAGGTGATGCCCAGCCCCCGAAGCCCCGGCGGGACGTTGCTGTAGCGCATCTTCTCACGGATCGCGGCGAGGGCGATGATGGCGAGGGCGAAGCCCATGCCGCTGCCCAGGCCGAACACGGTGCTCTCGGCGAGGTTGTAGCTCCGCTCGACCATGAACAGGCTGGCGCCGAGGATCGCGCAGTTGACCGCGATGAGCGGCAAGAACACGCCCAGGGCGTTGTAGAGCGCCGGGAGGTAGCGATCCAGGGTCATCTCCACGATCTGGACCATCGCGGCGATGCTGCCGATGAAACACAGGAAGTTGAGGAAGGACAGGTCCACCTCCGCCATGCCCGACGAGATCCATGTCATCGCTCCTTCCTTGAGGAAGAAGTTGTAGATCAGGTAGTTGAGCGGGCAGGTGATCGCCAGAACGAACACGACCGCGCCGCCAAGGCCGATGGCGGTGTCGACCTTCTTGGAGACGGCCAGAAACGAGCACATCCCCAAGAAGAAGGCCAGGGCCATGTTCTCGACGAAGGTCGCCTTGATAAACAAGCTGAGAAGGTGTTCAAGCATGGTCTATTCGTCCTCAATCTGGTCGGTCTTCCAGGTGCGGAGCGCCCAGATGCCGAGGCCGATGATGAAGAAGGCGCCCGGGGAGAGCACCATGAGGCCGTTGGGGTTGTACCAGCCGCCTTCGGTGATGGGCTTGAGGAGCGTCACCCCGAACAGGCTGCCAGAGCCGAGCAGCTCGCGGAAGAAGGCGACAAACAGCAGGACCATCGAGTAGCCCAGGCCGTTGCCGATGCCATCGAGGATGCTGAGCTTGGGGCCGTTCTGCATGGCGAACGCTTCCGCCCGACCCATCACGATGCAGTTGGTGATGATCAGGCCGACGAAGACCGACAGCTGCTTGGAGATGTCGAACAGGAAGGCTTTCAGCACCTGGTCGGTGATGATGACCAGGCTGGCGATGATCGTCAGCTGCACGATGATGCGGATGCTGGCGGGGATAAGGTTCCGAATCAGGCTCACCGAGAGGTTCGAGAGCGTCAACACTGCGGTGAGCGCGACGCACATGACCAGGGCAGTGTCCATCTTGGTCGTAACCGCCAGCGCAGAGCAGATGCCGAGGACCTGCAGCGCGATGGGGTTGTTGTTGAAGAGGGGGTCGAGGAGCGCCTCTTGGGGCTTGGCCGACATCGTCAGGCTCCCTTTCGGTAGGTGTCGAGGTACTGGCCGAAGCCCTGCTCGCCGAGCCAATATTCGACGAGGTAGGTCACGCCGCGGCTGGTCAGGGTCGCCCCGGACAGGCCGTCGACCTCATAGTTCGTGTCCCTGGCCGTGCCCTTGACGACGTTGAGCGCGACCTCATCGCCGTCATAGACCTTCTTGCCGGGCCACAGGGCCTTCCACTTGGTGTTGTCGATCTCACCGCCGAGCCCGGGCGTCTCGCCGTGCTGGTAGAAGGTGAGGCCCTTGACGGTCTCTGCGTCGTTCTCCAGCGCGATGAAGCCGTACATGGTCGACCACAGCCCCTTGCCCTCGACGGGAAGGATGATGGCCTGGGTGGTGCCGCTCTCGACGACCTCATAGACGAGGCCATACTTCGGAACCCGCAGGATCTTGGCCGGGTTGTCTTCAGCGTCCTCGCCCAGGCAGGGGTCGCCCTTGGCCTTCTGCTGGTCGTAGACCTTCGGATCCAGCGCGATCTCACCAGAGGGGCAGGAGACCGTGGTGCCAGCCTCGACGACCTCACCGGTCTTCAGATCGATGAGCTTCGGGGTGATCTTCTCGTTGAACAGCGTCTCGATCTGTGCGTTGCTGACCGAGTCCATGTCATCGACCAGGCCAGAGACGGAGATGACGTTCTTCTGTCGGTCGAGGATGGCGTTTTTGACCTGACGGTCCTTGAGGGCCACCGCGGAGCCAGACACGAAGACCGAGCAGACCACGCAGACGGCGGCGGCGAAGCCGACGATATAGAGGTTGTCGTTACGCGACACTGCGCTTCATCCTCCGGCGGATGTTCGCCTGCACGATGAAGTGGTCGAGCAGGGGCGCGAACATGTTCATGAACAGGATGGCCAGCATCATCCCCTCGGCGTAGGCCGGGTTGACGCAGCGGACCAGGACGACCAGGACACCGATGCACAGGCCATAGATGAACCGGGCGGTGTCCGAGAAGGGAGAGGAGACCGGGTCGGTGGCCATGAAGACCGCGCCGAAGGCCCAGCCGCCGATGACGAAGTGCCACCAGAACGGCACAGCGAACATCGGGTTGGTGTCGGAACCGATGGCGTTGAGGGTCAGGGCCATCGCCATCGTGCCGAGCACGATGCCCAGCATGGTCCGCCAGGACGCGATGCGGGTGAAGATGAGGATCCCGGCCCCGATGAGGCAGGCCAGCGCGCTGGTCTCACCCATCGAGCCTGGGATGAGGCCAAGGAAGGCGTTCATCCACTCCGCGCTGCCCAGCGCGGGCAGCGCCTCGACGAAGCCCTCTTTGTTGGCCATCAGCGAGAGGTAGGTCGCGCCGCTGTTGGCGTCGGGCAGGCTGTTGATGCCGCCGGCTGCGTCGACCGATGAGGTGTCGAACGGAAGCCAGGGGCCATCGCCCGAGATCTGCGCCGGGTAGGCGAAGAACAGAAACGCCCGGGCGGTGAGCGCCGGGTTGAGGATGTTCATCCCGACCCCGCCGAAGATCTCCTTGCCGAGCACCACGCCGAAGATGGTCGCCACAGCGACCTGCCACAGCGGGATGGACGGCGGCATGATCAGAGGGATGAGCATCCCGGTGACCAAAAAGCCTTCCGTCACCGGGTGGCGGCGGATCACGCTGAAGATGACCTCAGAGATGCCGCCAGCGGTCATCGTGATGACCCAGGCCGGGAAGAAGAACAGGAAGCCAAGGATGAAGTTGGAGAGGCTCAAGAAGCTCACCGACTCACCCGCGGCCGCGAAGCTCAAGCCCAACGCCTCGTAGACGGTGCTGTGCCAGTCGTCGAGCGGCAGCGCGCCATCTGCGATCGCGGCGTTGGCTTGATAGCCGGTGTTGAAGCAGGCCATCAGGATGCACGGAATCAGCGCGAAGACGACCGTGATCATCATTCGCTTCTGGTCCAGCGCGTCGCGGACGTGGGCGGCGGCCCGGGTCACCAGGCCCGGGGTGAACAGGATGGTGTCCTGCGCCTCCCAGACCGGGTGGAGGCGTTCCAGCTTGCCGCCCTTCTCGAACAGGTGGGCTTGTTTATCCAGTGCTTTCCGAAGGAACTGCATTCATCCCTCCTTGAGGATGATGTCGAGGGTCTCACGGAGCTCGACGCCGTAGTCCTGCTTGCCGGGGCACACGAACGTGCACAGGCCCAGATCTTCGGGGTCAAGCTCGAGGGCGCCCAGGTGCTCCGCGCGCTCAAGGTCGCGGGTCAACAGGGCTCGAAGCAAGAAGGTGGGCATGATGTCCAGCGGCATCACCCGCTCATACATCCCAATCGGCACCATCTCCCGCTTCTCTCCATGAGTAGAGGTCGTGAAATTGAACTTCTTACCAGGCAACAGACCGCCCAGATAGGTCCAGACGGTCGAGAACTTGTCCGCGCCAGGCATGAGCCAGCCGATAAACTCCCGCTCGCGATCCTCTTTGAGGACCGAGATCTGGAGGTCGTAGCGGCCCAGGTAGCCGTGGACGTCATCCTGAGCGATCCGGCCGCTCAGCACGTCGCCGGAGATGATCCGGTTGACGCCCTCGTGAAGCTCACCGGCGGTCAGCGTCATCGTCGGGGCCCCCATCCGGGTCTTCAGCAGGCGAGGGGTCTTGACCTGCGGGCCTGCCAGCGAGATGACCCGCCGCACATCCAGCTCGCCCGTCGCGAACAGATGACCGATGGCCATCACGTCCTGGTAGCTGATGTGCCAGACGGTCTTCTTCCGGCTGACCGGATCGAGCAGATGGATATGCGTCCCGGGCAGGCCCGCCGGGTGCTGCCCAGAGAACTCTTCCGTCGAGATCTTGCTGTTCGACGCGCTCACCTGGGTGTCCGGAGACTTGCACAGGAAGATCTTGTCGACCAGCTGGGTCAGGACCTCAAGGCCGTGCTGGAAGTCCCCCTCGCGCGCCTTCAGAATCAGGTTGACCGGGGGCGCCAGCGGGCGGGTATCGATCGCGGTCACAAACAGCGACGAAGGCCGGCTGCCCGGCTCGGGCACCTTGCTGTACGGGCGGGTGCGCAACGCCGTCCACATCCCCGACTCGACAAGAAGGCCTTCCACGTCGTCGCTGGAGAGGTCGGACGGCGGCTTGCCTGTGTAGGAGGAGAAGGTCACCTGCTCCGGAGTGCCGCTGCGTTCGCCTTCGGACAACTCGATGACCACCGACAGCAGCACGCGCCGGGCGCCGCGGTTGACGGCGATGACCTTCCCTGCGCCGGGAGCAGTGTGCACCACGCCGGGGGTCTTCCGGTCGGAAAACAGGACCTGGCCCCGCTTGACAGCATCGCCAACCCGAATCTCCATTTTGGGCTTCATGCCCACGAAGTCCGCGGCGATGATCGCGACCGTGTCCACCTGAGGGCCGTCGTGGATGGCCTGCTCTGGTTCACCGGTGATGGGGAGGTCCAATCCTTTTTTGATCGTATGTCTGGCCATGAGTCTCCGGCCTCCTGCTCCAGCTGAGCGTGTAAAGGCGGCCTATCTATCAAGGAGGCGCCACCTTTCAACGCCAATCACCGATGAAAACCATCGAAAATCAGCCCATTACAGGATTTGGTTCATTTGAATGCGGGATTGTTTGGGTCCTGTTTGCTCTGGGAGGCAGTCAGGACACAGGGCTATGAAACTAACCCTCCTGTGGAGTCGATGACAAGCCCGAATTGCCCGAGCAATCGGGTACCTGGGTGCATAGATCAGTCCTTGACTCCCCTATGAACCATTTCAAACTCTTCAGATGACTGCACAACGTTGTCCAGATCTTTGAAACCCGTTGAAGCGAAGTTCATCTTCGGCCAATCACCGGCACCGTTTGATGTCTTCATGTGATTTCTTCGGCTTCGCTTTAAGTGATTGATTTTAAACACTTTTTTAAGCTGCTCTTTGAGATTCCTCCCCCGCGATCCGTTCCCCCAGCTGACGGCTCATACGGAGGGAGAGTGCTCTGGTGGTTTCTGACCGGCTGCGCTGCGCAGTTGGCGTCCGTTCCCATGGACGCCAGCCACATCGGCGCGTTCGTCGAGCCCCCTGCCTTCCCGCTGGTCCCGGTTCAGATTGAAGCCACCGATCGGAGCTGCCGGCCGCACGCCGATGCTCTCCGCTTCGCGATGGTCGTCCATGCCGATCAGATCGTCCTCCCTGAAGCGTCCTTGCGCCTCGACATCGTCTCCTGTGGCGCGGCCTTGACCGAAGCAGTCCGCATCGTCTCCATTGAACCGGACGGCCAGCAGCATCTCGAAGCCCTCCTTACCGGACGGGCTGATCTGGAGCTGCACATCACCCGCGAAGATCAGATCCTCGACGAGCTGTCTTTTTCGGTGGTTCGGGTCGCGCATCAGGAGTGGTTGGCGGGCGGGCAGTATCCCTGGCGGGGAGAGCTGCTCGGGCTGCTTCAGCGCGATCTGGTCGAGAAAGTCGAGAGCGCGCTGATCGCTCCCCATCCCGCCCTTCGGCCACGGCGAGACGACCCGCAGGCCGACGCCTCACGGTAGACGGTAGACCCGCCGAGCGTTCTCCGCGGTGGCCTCGGCCAGCGTTTCGACGGAGATGCCCCGCAGCGCTGCGAGCGCCGCGACGACCTCTGGCAGCGCGCTGGCCTCTGGGATCTGGTCCGGGGCGTCGGTCTCAACGAGAAGCTGGCTCAGTGGCACGATCTTCGCCGCTTCACGGATCTTCCGGGCCCGTGGGTTGAGCAGCATGGGTCCGAAGCTCACCATCAGGCCCAGCCGCAGATATCGCTGCGCGACCTCTGAAGCGCCGCTGAAGCCATGAACCACCCCAGAAGGGGGAGGGGCTTTTGCGAGCTGCTCCAGGGCGTGTCCGTGCGCCCGGACGACGTGGAGGATCACCGGAAGGTCCTCCTGGCGGGAGAGCTGAAGCTGTGCGTCGAACACCTGCTGCTGAACAGCCAGCGCAGCGCCATCCACCAACCGATCCAGTCCGATCTCACCCAACGCGACTGGACGATGTTGTTGAATCAACGCGGTCAATGCGGCCAGTTTTTCGCTGAAGCGGTCGTCGACGGCCCTGGGGTGGACGCCGAAGGCGAGGTGCAGCTCTGGTCGATCGGCCGCGAGGGATCGCTGACGCTGCCATCCGTTGGGGTCGAAGCCGGCGAGCATCAGATCCACAACGCCGACCTGCCGCGCACGTCTGAGGGCAGCGTTTGGGTCCTCGTGGAGGTAGAGGTGGCAGAGGGCGTCGAAGAGGGCCACTCAGAAGTTGTCCTTCCGCCCCCGAACCTCAGCGAAGACCCTGGCCGGGTCGGCCCCTTCCATCCCCACCGCGCGCTGGAGGACCGGATCGTCTGCTCGAAAGAAGGGGTTAGCGGACTGCTCCATGGCAATGGTCGAGGGGACCGTGGGCCGGCCCTCAGCGCGTAGGGCGATGACCTCAGCGTTGCGGGCGTTGAGGGCGGGGTGGTCCGGCTCGACGCTCAAGGCAAAGCGAAGGTTCGCGGTGGTGTACTCGTGCGCGCAATAGATCCGGGTCTCACCGGGGAGCGCGCGCAGGGTCGAGATGCTCTTCCACATCTGCGCCGGGCTGCCTTCGAACAGGCGACCGCAGCCGATGGAAAAGATGGTGTCCCCACAGAACAGGGCATCGCTGTCGGCGAAGTGGTATGCGATGTGGCCGCGGGTGTGGCCGGGCACGAAGTACACCTTCGCGACGGCATCGCCCAGGGCGTACCTCTCACCGTCCTCGACCTGGACGTCGATGCCTGGGATCCGCTCGGCGTCTGCGGCGGGGCCGACAATGGTGCAGCCGGTCTCTTCCTTCAGCTCCAGGTTGGCGCCGATGTGATCCCAGTGGTGGTGGGTGTTGAGAATGTGGGTGAGCGTCCAGCCCCGCGCGGCGAGGGCGTCGCGGGCCGGCGGAGCCACGGCGGGATCGATCGCAGCGGTCGATCCGGTGACCGGGTCATGGATAAGATACAGATAGTTGTCTTGGAGGACGGGAACCTGGACAATTTCGAGCGTTGACATACCCACCTGCGGTGAAAAAACAGTGTTCGCTCAGTGTGCTATCGCGCTGAACCGACATCAGGAGGGGGAGGCGACATGCAGGGCGGAGGAATGGGCGGCATCACGACTGCGCTGACGGAGCTTCTCGGCGCCATGGGCCTGGATCTGCCGCCCTGGGGGATGCCGGCCATCGCGGTCGCGCTGATGATCCTGCTGCTGCCGTGGATCCTCAAAAACATGAAGACCACCAAAGCGCGAAAGCTATTGAAAAAAGCAGCGTTTGAGCGAAATGAAGCCCGCGAGCGGATGGAGCGCGAGGCCCTCGACCTGGTCTCCAACAATCCCACCGGTCTGCTCGCCTTCGCCGACGAGTGCATCCGGCGTGGTCGGTACCCCCTGGCCCGTCAAGCCCTCGATCGGCTGCCGGGAGACGATCCGAAGATGCGGCGAGAGCGTCGTCGGTTGATGGAGACGATGGCTCCCCGGGAGCCGGCCACCGCCGCGGCGGCCGCGGTGACCATTGAGCGGTTTCTCGACGAGGAGCTTCATGACGAAGCGCGTCGCCGGCTCGACCGGGCGCGCAAGCGGTGGCCAGAGGACGCTCTGCTCCGGGCGCTCGCCCAGAAACTGTAGCGCCAAACGGTAGCGCTACGCGGCAGAGGACGTCCGGGCGTTTCGGGTGCGCTGTCGAATGGCGGCGAGGGCGAGGAAGAAGCCGAGCACCAGAACCCCGGACGAGATGAGGAACGGCGCAGCGGGATCGATGTCGGCGTAGAAGATGCCGGCCAGGGTGGGGCCGATGGCACGGGCGAGGGCGGACATCGACTGGTTGGTGCCCAGGACGAACCCTTGCTCATCATCGCCGGCGCCGTTGCTGATCAGGGCGCTCAGGGCCGGGCTGGAGATGCCCTGGCCGATGGCCATCAGGATGAAGACGGTGACCATGGGGCCGAACGGCGGCGCGAAGGGCAGCAGGGCGAGGCCCACCGCGAGGATGGCGACGCCGACGGGCACGAGCGGCGCTTCACCGAAACGCTTGACCAAAGGACGGATCATGCCGCCCTGGACGAAGATCATCACCAGGCCAGCGACGCCGAACATCCGCCCCACCTCCCAGGCTTCCAGCCCCCGGACATGCTCGGCGAACAGCGTGAAGCTGCTCTCCATGATGGCGAAGGCCATGGTGAGCACAAAGGTGAGGACGACGCACAGCCCGACGACCGGGTGCTGCGCGACCCGAAGGAACGCGGCGGGGGTGATGGGCCGGGGTCGGGTGGTGGAGTCGGCGTGCCGGGTCTCCGGCAGCAACGCCAGAGCGAGCACAAAATTGATGGCCGACAACCCGGAGGCGATCCAGATGGGTACATCATACCCATACGCTGCGGTCTCCCCGCCGATGAACGGTCCGAGGGTGAAGCCGATGCCGAACGCTGCACCGATCAGGCCCATCCCGATGGCCCGCTTGTCGGGCGGAGTGAGATCTGCGACGGCGGCCTGGGCGGTGGAGACGTTTGCGGCGCAGGCGCCATGGAGCCCACGGAACACGAACAGCATCCACAGCTCATCGGCGGCGGCGAAGCCGGCTAAAAACAGCGCCGTGAATCCGATGCTGGCGATGAGGATCGGGCGACGGCCGTAGCGATCGGAGAGGCTCCCCCAGATGGGGGCGAACAGAAACTGGGCCAACGAGTAGATGGCCATCAGCAGGGTGACATGGACCGCGGTGGCTTCGTAATCCTCTGCATAGTAGGTCAGGAGGGGGATCACGATCCCGAACCCGATGAGATCGAGAAACACACACAGCAGTACCGGGATCAGCGCACGCGACACAGCGGGGACTCCTCGTGGTCCAACCCTCTATCGTCCCCGGACGCGGACCGGGACTTACTCGGGCTCGGTCCGGTGCAGCAGCCCGACGTCTGGAGTCCCGTCCGCGTCGAAGTCCCCGATCTCGATCCGCTGGCCGGTCTGAAGGTACTGCTGATCGGCCGTGAAGACGACCTCTGCGGAGTCCACATCGCGCACGGTCCGCCACCCGATGAACCCTTCTGCCCCCGCATAGACATACAGCGCGCCGCTGTTGAAGGCTTCCGGGTCATCGCCGCTCGGGTTGTGTCGCGGCGCACCGACCAGCACGTCACCGTAGCCGTCCTGGTCCAGATCCCGGATCCGGACGGAGCGCCCGAACCCGTCCCCGAACCCATCTCCGGTGAAGCGGAACCGTGGGGTGGTCTGGCCATTGGTGATCAGGTCATCGCCGTCCCAGATGAGGACTTCACCGGTGGCGCCGCTCGCGCCGGGGGCCCCGGCGGCGATCTCGGGGATGCCGTCCCCGTTGATGTCCCCCGTGTCGATGGCCCATCCAAGCCAGCTGTCCTCGCTCTCGCCGTACAAGACGAGGGCGGCGGTCTCAAACAGCGGCCCGGACACCGGCGCGCTTGCGTCCACGATATAAACGGCGCCGAAGGCATCACTGCCCACCTGCGGATCGGCGAACGGCGCGCCGATGAGCAGGTCGGGGACCCCATCCCCGGTGAAGTCGTCCTGACACCGCAGGGCGGCCCCAGAGCGCTCGCCGGTGGTGGTGCCGATGAAGAAGGGCAGCGACCGGGCGGAGACGCTGCCGGAGGCGGGGAGCTGGGTGCTCAGGCCGAGGATGGACAGCCCGGCGAGGGTCTGGCCGGAGTTGTCCTTGGGCGCGCTCGCTGCCCAGTCGGTGAGCCCGTCCCCGTCCAGGTCGCCACAGGCGACGACCCGGTCGCCCAGCTCACCGCCGGGATCCTCACCAAAGACGATGAGCCGGGCGTCGCTGAAGGTTCGCTCGTCCTCGAAGCCTTCCCCGAGTTCATCGAAAATGTAGACCCCCCCTTCGCGGCGGGTGATGGTCGCCCGATCTCTCAGCGGAGCACCCACCGCCAGGCCATCCCCGGCGTCGCCGGCCAATACGGCGAGGTCCCGGCCGAACCCTTCGCCGGTGGGGCCGAGCAGAACCCCATCAGCGTCCTCAGGCCGCACGGTCACCCGACGATCTCCCCCCAGGCTGAAGACCTGATCGCCTGCATCGCTGCCGACAAACGCCCAGCCGTCGGTGATGCGCATCGACCAGTCCGGGCCGAGCTCTGTGGTCCCCCGGAACGTCATCTGCGCCCGCTCTGGCGTCTGTGGCGGGCGGTCGAAGTCGTTGAAGTTGAGGTGGACCCGCGCCAGCGAAGCCGAGAAGTCCTCAGCGCAGTCCGCCCCGGAGCACGGCGACGGGCAGCCGGTGAGAGACAGCAGCACCCAGCCGATGGCTATGGCTGCTCCTCATCCGGAGCGTCCACGGGCGCCGGCGGGGTGGGCAGGCGGTAACCGATGACGCGGTCGACCGTCTGCACGTCGACCCGGCTCTCATAGATGCCGTTATCCAGCACCTCGCGCGAATCTGCGTTGCCGGGGAACACGACCGCGGGAACGTCGTCGAGCGTCTCCACCTTCGACGAGGCGGTGTAGCCGGTCGAGTTGGTCATCGCGACGGTGTAGACCCCGGCGGGGACGTCGTGAATCACCGCCGTGGTCAGCGGGCCGATGAGCCCGATCTTGGTGTCGTTGACCACCACCTCCTGCCAGGCCAGCGTCTCATTGATGATGGGCAGCTCGGCCTTGCCTTCACCTGCGGCTTCCGTGGGGGAGAGCTGACCCGCGATAGCGGCTGGGTCGACGTAGAGGCGGTAGAAGTTCACGGCGCCCCCTTCGCTCAGATCGGGGTTGGCCGGGTAGGTCAGCGGCCGCAGAGGCCGCAGTTCAGTCGGTTCCGCAGCAGCGGCCGGGTGACACAGCGTTAACAACAGGACGGTCAGCAAAGCAGTCTCTCCTCACGAAGCGCAGCAGAGCATATCGAATCATTCACGGAGAGTCACGCACGACCCCACCTGTAAACCCTCAGTCGTCGATGACTTCCAGGCCCGTGTAGCCCGTCAGGTCCTTGCTGAGCAGGATGGTCCCGGCGCTTTCATCCCGGTACACTTCCTTGACCAAGCCGAGCCCCTTGACCCACCACTGCTCGATATAGCCGTCGATCTCCTCACCGCCGATCGGGTTGCTCGTCTCGGTGAACAGGAAGTTGTTGGTCAGCTTGTAGGCCGTGACCACGTCGCCATTGAACAGGGTCAGCTGCTCGGTTCCCGCGTCGGTGTAGGTCCCGTCGACGTTGTAGGTGATCAGCGTCGAGCCCTTGTCCACATCCACCATCGTGAGGGTATATGTGTAGCTCCACGATCCTTCATTCCCAAAGGCGTATTCAGGGGAAAGGTACCGGCGTGGGCTGCTGTGGGTCGCAGATACGTTGAACTCAAGGGGGAAACTGGGAATCAACCCTGGAACGGTCACCGTGCCATCCCAGCCGAGCATGTACATCCCCTCAGAGCCGTCCGGATCACAGGCCACCCGAACGACGGTGTTGTAGCCTTCATTGCTGGTGTTCAGGATGGCATCCTGGTACCGATAGACTCCCTCACCCTCAGGGGCACGGCCCGACTCCGTCGCCGTGGCGGTCTCGCCTTCGTAGGTCGCATCGTAAGTCTTCGACCAATCCGCCGTGTGAATGGGATGGAACGCATTGACACACCCTTCATCAACGTCCGCATCGGTGTCGGTGTCGGTGTCGGTGTCGGTGTCGGTGTCGGTGTCGGTGTCGGAGTCGGTGTCCGTATCTGCTTCTTCGGCGCCGGTGTCTGAATCGGTAACGCCGAGCTGGGAACCCTGGTCGAAGCTACCGCCGCTGCAGCCAATGAGCAGGGAGAGGGCCGCAAGAGTCGTCGGTTGGGTGCGCATGATTTGTTTTTCTCCTCCGAGAGCCTTTCAGGGTTACCACGCACTGCAAAATCTCTGCAATCCTCTTCGAGCTTTGACGCATGAAAGACACTGAGACGACCCTCGCCCAGATCCGCGCCCGCATCCGTGCGTTCAACGATGCACGAGACTGGGGCCAGTTCCACTCGCCGCGAAACCTCGCGATGGCCTTGTCTGTCGAGGCCGGCGAGCTGCTGGAGCTGTATTTATGGTCCACAGACGAAGGGCCGCAGCCGCCAGTCGACAGCCGGGTGCCACGGGTCGCCGAAGAAGCGGCCGACGTTGCGATTTGCCTGCTCAACCTTTGTGAACATGCTGGCATCGATCTGGCCGCGGCAATTGACGCAAAAATGGCCGCGAACGCTCGAAAGTATCCCGTCGAGCAGGTCCGCGGCCAGGCGCTGAAGCACGACGAGTACTAGCGGCGCCGGCGCCAGCCCATCACCATCGCCGACAACAGCAGCACGCTCAGTCCGCCAGTCTGTCGACCGCTCACGCTGCAGCCGCTCGAATCGCTGTCGCCGTTCACTCCGGATCCGTCGCCGTCACCACCACCGTCGTTGCTTCCATCACCCGATCCATCACCCGATCCATCACCCGATCCATCACCGGACCCATCACCGTCACCATTCCCGTCGTTGTTGCAGTCATTTTCAGGGTCGGCTGCACCGGGGAAGATGTCAGCGTTGCTGTCATCGCAGTCGGTGCCGCCGAAGCTCTCTGCATCAAAGCCGTCACCGTCGCGGTCGTAATCGCTCGCTCCATCACAGTTCTGGTCGATGCCGTCGTACCAGATCTCGGGCTCGTTAGGGTTGATGGTTTCGTTGCCGTCGTCGCAGTCGGTGCCGCCCCAGTCTGTTGAGTCGACGCCGTCGCCATCGGCGTCATAGTCGCTGGCGTCGTCACAGTCCTGATCGATGCCGTCGTACCACGTCTCATCTGCATTCGGGGAGATCCCGCTGTCTGCGTCGTCGCAGTCGGTGCCGCCCCAGTCTGTTGAGTCGACACCGTCGCCATCGGCGTCATAGTCGCTGGCATCGTCGCAGTCCTGATCGATGCCGTCGTACCAGACTTCTGGCGTGGTGCCTGAGACCGCATCGTCAAAGTCGTTGCAGTCCGTCCCGCCAAAGCTTTCTGCGAGGTCGCCGTCACCGTCGGCGTCGTAGTCGCTTCCGCCGCTACAGTCGCTGTCGACGCCGTCGTACCAGACCTCACTCTCCAGCGAAGAGATGTCTGCGTCGGTGTCGTCACAGTCATCACCGCCGAAACCGGACGCCCGATCGCCATCTGCGTCGGCGTCGTAGTCGTCATCGCCGCCGCAGTCTGCGTCAACGCCGTCGTACCAGACCTCACTCTCCAGCGAAGAGATGTCTTCGTCTGTGTCGTCGCAGTCATCGCCGCCCCACGCTTCAGACCGATCGCCGTCACCATCAGCATCGTAGTCATCGGCGTCGTCGCAGTCGCTATCGATGCCGTCGTACCACGTTTCGGTCGCGGTGGAGAAGATGGTTTCATCTGCGTCATTGCAGTCATCGCCGCCGTAGACATCTGAGTCGTCGCCGTCACCGTCAGCGTCGTAGTCACTTCCGCCGCTACAGTCTGTGTCGACGCCGTCGTACCACGTCTCGGTCTCCAGAGAGGAGCGGGTCGCGTCGGTGTCGTCGCAGTCGGCGCCGCCGTCATAACCGGTCGCGCGGTCCCCATCGCCGTCTGCGTCGTAGTCGTCGGCTCCGTCGCAGTCGCTGTCCTTGCCGTCGTACCAGGTCTCCGCCGCGGTAGAGTAGATCGTGTCGTCGGTGTCGTCGCAGTCATCACCGTCGTAATCGGCGGAGCGCTCACCGTCGCCGTCTGCGTCGTAGTCGTCGGCTTCATCGCAGTCGCTGTCGATGCCGTCGTACCAGGTCTCTTCGGCGAGCGAGGAGACGCTGGCGTCCGTGTCATCGCAGTCGTCGCCGTCCTCATAGGCCGCGGCCCGGTCCCCATCGCCGTCTGCGTCGTAGTCATCGGCTTCGTCGCAGTCCTGGTCGATGCCGTCGTACCAGGTCTCTTCGGCGAGCGAGGAGATGCTGGCGTCGGCGTCATCGCAATCGTCGCCGTCGTACGCGTCTGAGTCGTCGCCGTCGCCGTCTGCATCGTAGTCGCTGGCTTCGTCGCAGTTCTGGTCGATGCCGTCGTACCACGTCTCGACGGCGCCGGGGTAGATGGTGGCGTCGTCGTCGTCACAGTCGATGCTCTCGCCATAGCCGTCACCGTCGAGGTCGGTCTCCAGGCTGGAGTTCCCACCATAGGCGCCGATGTCGGAGTCGCTGCCGTCGGCGTCGAGTCGGCTGGGATCGCCGGCGTCGATGAGGGTGCTGGTCGAGTCCAGGGTCAGGTCATCGTTGCAGTAGCCCGAGGTCGAGTAGTCGGTGAATTTGGGCTCATCTGTGATGTTGCCGCTGCCGGTGATGTCAGAGCTGCTCAGCGAACCAGAGACGTCTGAGGTCTTGTTGTCATACCAGTCGTTGTACTGGAAGGTGGAGTAGGTCGCCACGGTGCCGTCGCCAACGATGCCGTGTGCTCCGCGGTTATAGGCGACGATGTTGTTGATGAAGTCGATCCGGGAGCCCGCCGCATACATGCCCCCGCCGCTCGAAGACGCGGCGTTTCCGACGAAGGTGTTGTTGATGATGTCCGGGAAGGACGCCGAGCTCAGGTAAATCCCGCCGCCATTGCTGCTGGCGATGTTCGCCTGGAAGATGTTGTACTCCCACTTCGACGTCAGGTTGATGTCGAAGGCGTAGATTCCGCCGCCGTTCGTCCCTTCGTTCCCGCAGAAGACGTTGTTGGTGAACGTCACTTCTCCGGCGCTGTAGCCCACATCGAACAGATACAGCCCCCCGCCGCTGCTGCTGGAGGACTCGTTGCCCTGGAAGGTGTTCCCATCGAAGTAGGTGGTCATTGCCTGGTCGACATACACCCCACCGCCCGCGGAGCTGGAGATGTTGTCGAGGAAGCGGGACTCGGTGACCTCAATGATTTCCCCGGACGTCGAGTTGACCGATTCGAAGTACACCCCGGCGCCCCGGCTGGAGCTGGTGTTGTCTTCGAAGGTCGAACCGTCGACATAGACGTCAACGTAGTCTTCCGCATAAACCCCACCCCCGTCAGATGCAGCGCCGTTTTCGGAGAAGGTGGTGTTGAAGACCTCAAGATCGGCGCGGTTATACAGGTGCACCCCGCCGCCGTCGTTGCTGGCGTCGTTGCCGGAGACGGTAGAGCCTTCGAAGGTCAGGGTGCCGTAGCCCACGTAGTAAGCGACGCCCGCGCCAGAGTCCGCGGTGTTGTCGGCGATGGTCGAGTCGGTAAAGCTCACTTCTGAAGGGTAGGCGCTGCTGTTCGAGCCGATGTAGATTCCGCCACCGTAGTCATTGGTGGCGTTGTCTTCGATGGTCGCGTCAGTGAAGTCCGCGGTCAATGCGTATAAAAACGCTCCACCCCCGCTGTATGATGTGCTGGTAGAGTTCAGCGACAGGGTGTTCCCGGTGAGGATCAGTCCGGTGAAGGTGTACTCGCCATACGTCAGATACAGCCCGGCGCCAGCGTAGTCGGCGGTGTTGTTGGTGACGGTCACATCGGTCATGGTGACTGTGGCGGGGGTGCTGGAGCCGCTGTTGATGTAGATGCCGCCCCCGACACGCGATGCGTCGTTGTCATCCACGGTGACGGTGTCGAATGTGATCGTCTCCTGGCTGGTCAGGTAGATGCCGCCGCCGTGTACTTCCGATTCATTCAGGGTGAACGAGCTGTTTCGCAGATCCATATCGTCGACGTTCACCGCGTAGAGTCCGCCGCCGTAGTAGCCGGTGTTCTCTTCAACGGTCAGTCCGTCGATATCGTACTGGCCGTAGCTGTTGAAGTACGCACCGCCGCCCGAGTAGTTGCCCGCCCCCCCCGCATCGTTTCCAGACCAGGTCCCGCCTTCGATGGTGATGTCGAGGTAGGTCAGCCCAAAGATCCCGCCGCCGTGCCGATCGGCGACGTTGTCTGTCAGGTCGACGTTGGTGAGGGTCAGCTCGACGAAATCACCCAGGTACAGCGCGCCACCGGCGCCACCGTTGGCGTCGTTGGCCGAGAACGTGGTGTCTTCGATGGTCGCGAAGGTGCCGTCCTCCATATAGAGCGCGCCACCGTCGTCGGCGGTCCCCCCGCTGAAGGTGCAGTCTTGAATGGTCGGGCTGGACAGGTCATCCATATAGATGTGACCACCGGCATCCGCGGTGTTCGCGGAGAAGGTGCTGTCTGAAATCGTCGGCGAGCCGGCGGTCACATAGATCGCCCCGCCGTTGTCGGTCGAGGATCCCAGACCGGACAGGGTCAGCGACTTCAGGGTCGGGGTGCTCTCGCTGACCAGGATTCCCTGTTGGCCGCTGTTCTTAATGGTGAACCCTTCAAGGACCGCGTTGCTGGTCTCGCTGTTCTCGAAGGTCACCGCATACGCGGCGCTGACAGAGCTGGCGTTGATGGTCGTGGACGCAGCGCCATCTGCGGACTTGACCGTGATCGCCTTGCCGTCGAAGTCGATCGCTTCGGTGTACGTTCCCGCCGAGACGGTGATGGTGTCCCCATCAGAGGACGCGTCGATCGCGTCCTGGATGGTCGAGTAATCATCCGTCGTGGCCGAGCCGACCGTATAACTGGCGGCCAACACCCCACGGGGGGCGAACAAGAGCGTCAACAGGGTGGTCACACCACAAACAGCAGGCGTCTTCATGAAAACGGGTCTCCTCACATCACAGGCCCATCTCCATTCACCACTTTGCGCACGTTTCGCTACTCAAAGGCGGTCAAAAGGTGACCGTGCCGATGAAAAGCATCTCTTCATCGATCAGAGCGCCAGGCCACGATCTTCAAGAAAATCTCTTCAGCGGCCGCGTCCCCGATCACCACGTCCCCGATCACCACGTCCCCAATCAACACGTCGACATCTCCATAGTCGTTCATGAATCCGTCTGCTTGACTGTGCGCCCGAGACGGCGGCGATGTGATCGGCTTGCCCTCAGGGCGCCGGTTCGTCCGCCGTCGGCGCCACGGTCTCCTGGATCTGGTCGACCAGGTCGCCGAGCTGCTCGCGGGTGACCGCGAAGTCGCTGGCGGAACGCTGTCCGTCTTCGCCGACCTTCTGGCGGGTCAGCTCGACGGAGTCTTCGGTCACTTCCGCTTCATAGAAGCGGCGGCTTCGGTCGACCGGCGAGCGGAGCACCGCGCCGCCAAGACGGGGGTCGACCTCGATCGCGGTCATCGGCTGGTTGTCTGGGCGCAGCCGATCTTCGAGGTCGGCGGCGCGCTCAGTGATGTCGCCTGGCGTGCCCCGGACCTTCACCCGCTCGACCACGACCCCGATGGGGCCCACCTGGGACAGATCAGCCTCGACGGTGAGCCCATCAGACCCCGCCGAGGCCGTACCCGCCCCGTCGATGGCGTCCTCAAGCGCTTCAGACAGCGGCGGGTGGCTCATCACGATCTCCTGTTCTTCCGACCTGTGGGACGTCGCTTCAGGCCATCGACGGAATACTCGGTTCCGTCGTGGTGCATCGTAACCTCCTGGCCGTCGATCAGGGTCTTAAGATGGACCGGCCGTCCCCACAACCGGCTCAGGTTGCCCAGCGTCTGCTCGGCCCACTGCATCTGGATGTCGAACCCTTCATGGTGGTGCAACAGCTCCAGCTCGCCACGGTTGGCGTGGTTGCCGTTGGTCACGTGGATGCGCGGCTGGCCCCGGTTCGACAACATGAACAGAAGCTTCTGCTTGACCTGCTGGAACTCGCGGCTGTTCACCACGTAGTGACCCGCGCTTTCGTTGTACTCGTAGGTGAACAGGCCGATCTTGCGGATGAAGTCTTCAGTGAGGAAGGTGTCGATGAAGGTGATGTCGTTGTGATTCCGGCGAACCTCAAAGATCTTCTCGATGCCCTTCATCGCCTGCGTGTCCCAGTCGCGCTTGACCGCGATGTCCTCGCAGTCGATCCACGCCTTGCCGTACTGGCCGCGATTCCAGCGCTCTTCGATGTCCCGGAACAGCTCGATCCCGATCTTATAGGGGTTGATCTGACCGGGACGCATCGTCACGGTCCCCGAGTGGTGATCCGCGTAGGTGATGACTTCGCTATCGTTTAGGATATGCTTGGTCATCAGCTTGGTATGCCAAAACGAGGCCCATCCTTCGTTCATGACCTTGGTCATCGCCTGGGGAGCGAAATAGTAGGCTTCATCGCGGATAATGGACATGACATCCTGCTGCCAGCGATTCAGCCGACCATACCGGAGCACGAACCCCATGATGTCGCGTTCGGGCTGCTCGGGGAACGATCGCGCCTTCTCTCGTTCGGTCCGCGCTCGCGCCCGCTCCTCGGCGAGGACGTCGGGCGGGTTGATGTACTTCTCCATATACCGCCGTTGGACCGGCAAACGGAAGACCTCATCGGTGGTCAGGTCTTCGAGGCTCTCTTCCGCGGGCACGATGGGCCGCGGCGTATACGGTGAGTACGGATCGATCAGATCCTCGATCGACAGACACATGTCGATGAACGTCTCGACCGTGTCCGCGCCGTGTCGGTCGATATATCGACGGACCCGAGCGGCGTGGTTGGCCATCTGGTCGAGCATCTTGCGGTTGGTGTGCGCGAACCAGGCGTTGTTGGTGAAGAAGTCGACGTGCCCCAGCACGTGCGCCATCACCAGCTTCTGATCGACCATGGTGTTGTTGTCGAGCAGATAGGCGTAGCTGGGGTTTGTGTTGATCACCATCTCGTAGATCTTCTGCAGACCGTACTCGTAGCCCTTCTGCATCTGCAGATACTCCATCCCGAACCGCCAGTGGGGGTATCGGGTGGGGAATCCGCCATACGATGCGATCATGTTGATCTCGTCGTAGTCGCACATCTCAAAGATGATCGGGCAGAAGTCCAGGCCATAGCTGCGGCCGATGGCTTCGATGTCTTTCTGCGCTTGCTCCAGCTCGGGGGGGAGCCCCCGCCGAGACCGGAACAGCGGATGCCGACTCGAACTCATCGACCCTTCTCCAAGAAGGTCTTGATCGAGTCCATGATCGCGTCCCGGTTGGGGATCCGGGACAGACACACCAGCCCATCGTCGGGGAAGCGGGCCTGAAGGTCCCGATAGAACTGACCGGAGCCATACTGGCTGTCGACCTGTCCATACGAGAACTGGTTGGAGACGGGCAGGATCTTCTCCTCCAGAAGTTGCATACAGGTCCGGGTGTCGGAGGCGGACCAGTTGTCGCCGTCAGAGAAGTGGAACGGGTAGATGTTCCAGAGGTTGGCGTCGTAGTCCTCTTCGAGGATCTTGACGGCGAGCTTGTAGGCGCTGCTGATCAGGGTGCCGCCGCTCTCACGGGTCCGGAAGAAGACGTCGCGGGGGACCTCGCGCGCGACCGCGTCATGGATGATGAAGCGCGTCTCGACGTTCTTGTAGTTGTGCTTGAGCCAGGTGTCGATCCAGAACGCCTCCAGACGGACGATCTCCTTCTGCTCCGCGCCCATCGAGCCGCTGACGTCCATCATATAGATGACCACGGCGGCGGATTGCGGCTCGGACTTGGTCCTCCAGGTCCGGTACCGCCGATCGTCCTTGATGGGAATGACGACGGGGTTGTCCGGTTGGTAGGTGCCCGCAGAGATGTTTCGCTTCAGGGCGGCCCGATAGGTGCGCTTGGTGTGGCGCAACGACTCGGGGCCGGTCCGGGCGATGCCGGTGTAGCGGTCTTTCTGAGAAGCGATGTCCTTCTCACCCTTGGGCTGAATTCGGGGCAGCTCCAGCTCTTCGCCCAGAATCTGGGCGAGCTCTTCGAAGCTTATCTCGGCTTCGAGGATGTGCTGTCCGGGCTGATCGCCCGCCTGCTGGCCTTCACCGGCGCCGTCGACCGCGTCGCCCTGGTCTCCGTCGCCCTGGCCCACGCCGCCGGTCTCGTTCTTGCCGTACCGGAAGCGGGGGATCTGGATGCGGGGGAGGGGGATGCTGACGACGTTTTTGCCCTGTTTGCCCAGCAACTCGCCAGAGGACATATACCGGCGAAGGTCTTTGCGGAGCTTGCCGCGGACGATCTTCTTGAACCGGTTGAGGTCGTTTTCGATGTTCAGGATCACGGGGGCTCAGCTCTGCTCTTTGGGTTCACCGCGGGCGAAGATGCTGGCGACGAAGGTGAGGACGTCGGTGGCAGACTGCTCATCGTAACCGTAGTTGTCGATGAGC
>JBCBLB010000479.1:0-7742 GCA_038520555.1 Myxococcota bacterium
CACCCCACCCTGACGTTTGCCGTTGCCACCGGGAGACAACCAGGGTGGGGTGGACCTGCTCGCTGGAATCGTTGACCTCGCCGACAACAGCGCGACGCTCGCAGAGCTGAACGCGCTGAACACGGCCGGTGTGGCGCCTTTCTACCGGGAGCCCTCGCTGGGGTTCATCATCCACCGGGCGGTCATGACCGACGGCACCCGCAAGCTGTTCAGCCGGCGGGCGCAGGACTGGATTCAGCAGACGCTGGCCAGCTTCGCGGTGGGCTTCGCTGAGACCCAGCTCGACCTCGACCTCGCAAACCAGGCCCTTGGACCGAACACCGACGGCCTCATCTCCGCCTGGGCGACCTGGCTGGAGACCCAGAAGGGACAGCGGCGCATCCAGGACTACGAACTCGACCCGTTCAGCGCCAATGTCCAAAGCAATCTCGACGCCGGCCAGTGGATCGTCATTCTCAAGGTCAAGCTCTTCGGCATGATCGAAGAGCTGGTCATCCTCTCCCAGATCGGCGAGACCGTCATCATCTCTGAGAGCTGAACCTCAACTTCCCCTCTCCCTGATCTCGACCGCAGGAGGCCGCCGTGGCGGATACCGACAACGCAATTACCGGAAAAGACGTCACCGTGACGCTGACCTACAACGGCCTGCCCGTCGCTGTGGTCGAAAAGACGGAGGTGAGCGTCCGAAAGCTCATCACCGAGATCACGACGAAACCGCTCGGAGAGACGGTCACGCGGATGAACACCGAGTTCGAGGGCTGGGAGATTCAGCTCCGCCTCGACACCAGCCGAAAGGAGGCTTCAGAGTTCGTCGACCTCATCACCGCGGGCGAGCTGTTGCGGGTCCCGAGCCTCGTCGGCCTGACGATCACCAAGCGGTACCGAAACTTCGAGCAGAAGGGGCACCGATACGTGGACCTCGTGCTCACCGACTATCGAGAGCAGCACCGGCGCGACGAGAGCAGCACTGAAGAGATGACCCTGAAGACGGGCCTCAATCGCGTCGCCATCGGCTGAAAATCATCTTCTTTCGAAAGAGAAGAGCCTTCCTGACCAACCCCCAACGCTGAAGCGGGCAGTGAGATGCACTGCCCGCGACCTGGAGATGATGTGCCCGATCCTCGCCCCGCCCACCCGTTCAAGATCAAGCGCGGCCCTATGTTTGTACTCGCCCTTCTCTCCGTTCATGAGGTGATCCTGGCCATGCGCAGCGCCGGCGCGAAGGCGGGGCCGATGGCGCTGAAGCTGGAGTGCGCCCGCTTCAGCCTCCGCGAGATCGATGGGCAGAAGGTCGAACATGCTGAGCTTGTCGGCAGCGGTATCAATCGCTTCTTTCCGCGCGTCCGGCACCAGAACCAACTGATCATCGCTTGGGGCCGCGTCCATGAGCCATCCCTCGCGGAAGTGGCGGGGGTTCGCCGCACCCTCTCGGTGGAGGTCGACGAGACGACGGAGCGCTGGTCCGTGATCCTTCCCGACAAGCGTCGCATCCGCTTCAAAGAGCAGGACATGGCCACCGTCGAAGAGATGATGGTTCGGGCGAGGCAGGACGGAGAGGGGGCGATGCTGGCTCAGTTCTCCCTCATCGTCGACAACCTCCGCGCCTCCATCACCCACATCGACGAAGAGCAGGTCGATGAGAAGATGCTCGGCGGGCGCCGGTGGAGCGAGCGCTTCTCAGTCAAAGACACCATGCTCCTCGGGGAGGTGTGGACCGACATGCAGGTGGGTGGAGACGAGGACCTCGAAGCCCTGGGAAAGCCTCTCGGCGATGGTGGGACCAGCTCGCCTACGCCGCCCGATACGGTCATCAGCCCCTGAGCGAGCTGAAGCAGCTCCCCCACCCCGACCTTCTGTCCTTCAACCAGGCGTTGGCCCGCCTGGTCCACCGAGAGAACGACCAGGGAGCCTGAGATGGCCGAGGACGACTACATCATCGTGGCCCGACTCCAGGTGGTCGATGAAGCCGATCGGGGCGTGACTGGCGTCGCGCGGAAGCTGTTCGGTATCGAGCGCCTCGGTCTGCGGGTTGGCCGCTCGATCACGTCCTCGTTGGGCCGGGCGTTCGCAGCACTCGGAGGCGGCCTCGCGCTTCGGGGCGCGGTACGCGGGATGATCAGCCTCAACAGCGAGATCGAACAGGCAGAGGCGGGGATGGCGACGTTGTTGGGCGGCATCGCCAACATGCCGATCGGCAACGCCATGCAGGTCGCCCGCAGCCAGGTCGCCGGGCTGCGAAAGGACGCCGCGGAGGGCGTCGGCGA
Source organism: Myxococcota bacterium (assembly GCA_038520555.1). Classification (GTDB taxonomy): domain Bacteria; phylum Myxococcota_A; class UBA796; order UBA796; family UBA796; genus JBCBLB01. The sequence continues at coordinate 2,265 of JBCBLB010000479.1, forward strand.
ACTCACCGACTACACCCGGGCTTTTCAGATGCTGCTCGGTCCGGGGCTGACCGGCGGCGCGTCGATGGCGCAGCTCCGCGCCCTGACCCGGACCTCTCTGGCGGCTGGGTTTGCTCAACGGGGGACGGCAGGGCTGGAGCAGGCGCCGATGGACATCGTTCAGGCGCTCACCAGCGGCATCAACGACCGGCAGACCCCCATCGCCCTGTCTGCCCTCAAGGCGATCAACGTCGAAGCGAGCGCGTTCAACCGCCTAAACATGATCGACAAGATCGAGACCTTGACGCGCGCCTTCGGGGCCTTCGATGAAGGCGTCGCGATGATGGGGCTGACCTGGGAAGCGCAGACCGCAACCCTGCGAGACAGCGTCAACGAGCTGTTCCGAACCGCGACCCAGCCTCTGTTCAACCGATGGAGCGAGCAGCTCCGTGCGGCGAACGACTGGCTGTCCGAGAACCAGGAGACGTTGCTGGAGTTGGCCGACCGTGCAGGCCAGACGCTCGTTCGCCTCTGGGACCATCTCATCGAGCGAGCGGGCACCTATGCGGCCATCGTCGCCGGCACCACCCTCCTCACCCAAGCCCCCACCATCATCCGCGTGGGTGCCCAGACAGGGGCGGGCGTTCGATCCATCGGCGCGCGTACCAGCAGCTTCGCCGCGGGGCTGCTCGGCCGTGGTGCAGGTGGAGGTGCCATCCAAGCCGGAACCCGCCTCGTCGGGCTGTTGGGCCGCGCGACCATCCCGCTCACCATCGTGACGATGTCGTTCATGGCCTTATATGGGGCGCTTCAGGAGTATCCTTCCCTGCTTGTGGGGATGAGCGGCGCGACAAACCAGTTGCTGGGCGCAGTTCAGCAACTCCGGACCAGCTTCATGATGCTAGGGGCCGAGGGCGGGCTGCTGGGACAGTTGAGCATGTTGTGGTCGATGCAGATCGGCAGCCTCAACCAGGTCCTGAATCTCGCCGGCGCCAGCTTCTACTTGCAGTTGACCAACTTCATCAAGATCACCACGTTCGCCGTTCGGTCGATGTCGACGTTGATTCTTGCGATGAGATGGCTCAACCAGCTCGCCGGTGAATTTGTGATGGGGGTGTACCGGTGGAACCAGGGCGACGAGGACGCGTTCTCCGGCACCCGCGATCTGTTCGGCAAGAAGCTGGACAAGGCGCTGATGGAGATCTGGAAAGACCCGCAAATCCCGAAGATGGTCGAGCCACCCGACATCCCTGAGACGGCTGATTTTCCAGTCGGCAACAACATCACGAACGTCAACGGCCCGGTCAACATCACCATCCAGACCGAGAACATGGACGATCCGGCCCGGGTCGCAACGACGATTGATGAGGTGTTGGGCCGGGCGCAGCGGAACCGCACCCAGGCCCGGCGCGGAAACGGCCTCGCCATCCCTCGCACATAGGGAGACCTGATGCCCACCGATGACCAGGGCCGGGGGCCAGCCGTCGTCCTTCGCCAGCTTGAAGGCACTGGCCGTGAGATTCGCCTCGAAGAGACCACCCTGCCTGAACGCGGAGTCGCCGCAGAGGCCCAGCTTCGAGCGCAAATGACGTGGTATCCGGGCGCCGGAACGGCGAGTGTCCAGCTCTTCGGCACCCAGGAGCAACCCATCGTCTTCCGGGGATGGCTGCGGGATGCCTGGATTGGGGAGCAGAACGGCGCGTTGGCGCTCGCACAGCAGCTTCGAGACATGCTCCTCTCCCAGGGGCTGGTCGAGCTGTCCTGGGGGTTCTCCTTCCGGCGCCGTGGCTACATCACCCGGGTCCGGCCGACCTTCGATCGGGAAGCAGACATCCAGTATGAGGTCGAGTTCAGCCCAACAGAGACTGACGAGGCATCCATCATCGTTCAGGATGCCGAGGCGCTTCCGCTTCCCTCTCAGGCGTCCCTCGCCGACGTCCTCGACGTCCTCTCCGATGCCCTGGAGCTGGCCGTGACCGCGGCGACCGTGACCAACGCCATCCAGGCCCTGTTCTGATTTCGAGGTGAGAGATGACCATCGCACGCACCCAGGACGTCACCGACGAGATCCAGCGAATCAGCGACGTGGTCGGCGTGGGCATCATCGGCATCCAATCCGCCCTGCGTTCGGGGCAAGCCGGGGAAGCTGAGCTGGCCGGATTCCAGGTCCTGCTCTCCACCGCATCGGCCGATCTGCTTGCGCTGCGGGACGAAGTGGGCGCCCTCGATGTGACCGGGTTGGAGCTGGTGCCGGATGCGGAGAGCCGCATCGAGCTATGGGGCTGGCAGGTCGGCGCCCTCAGCCAGTTCCGGAAGGTCGCGGCGCAGATTCTGGAGGCACGGTCCATCGCCGCTCAGCTCCGGAGCGGGCGTCGACCGCGAACCCATGTGGTCATCGCTGGCGAGACCCTCCAGTCCATCGCCGCCGATGTCCTCGGAGACTGGCGGGAGTGGGAGCGCCTGCTCGACGCCAACGGCCTGGACCCGGCCGCGGTGCTCACACCGGGGGTGGAGCTTGTCGTTCCCGAACGGAGATGAGTGATAAGGTGAAGAGGCGTTTCGCTTTTGCAACCTTCACCGGTTGCCGAGCTTTGAAGCGAAGCTCGAATCCGCTCTTTCACGAATCAGCACGATGAGCCGGGGTAATGCGGTGTTGGCGGGGGAACATTCGGGGGCGTCGCGCCCACCGGTGAACCAACATCTGGCCGCATCCCCCCGTGGTGTGATGATGTTGGTCCACCGGTGAGCGCGACGCCCCCGAATGTTCCCCCGCCAACACCACGCGGCTCATCGTCCCAGGACCTGTACGGAAACGCTGGAGCGATCTCATTCGAGATCGCTCTTTTCGTTGAGGAGCCCCCATGCCGGCGTACTATCCACGCTGTGAGGCGTTCCTTGAGGTTCTCATCGAAGACTTTGGTGAGGCAAGCGACGTGGAGATCCTGTCGCTCTACGCCGTCCCCCGCTCTGCGGAGTGGATCCGCGACCATCATCGCTCCGCCGACACCTTCTCGATGGAGCTGGACTACCGAGATCTCCCCCTTGACCCGCGGGCGGTGCGGGCGATTCGGGTGCTGCTGTTGTGCGGCGATGTTGGCTCCGCTTCGGGGCGACTGAACCTGGACAACTCCGACCAACAGGTCTTCTTCGGCTATGTCGACGAACCAGAGACCTCGCTGTCGGCCTCCGGTGAGATCGTCACCCTGTCCGGCCGGGACTACACGGCGCTGTTCCTCGACCACACCTGGAGCGGCGGCGCCATCGATGTCTCGGTGTCCCTGCTGGACGTCGTCAACCGCATCCTCCAGCAGACCCCGGGCGCGTCGTCGATGCCGGTGGCCTTCTCGGAGGCGACCCAGAACATCGTCATCTCCTCCATCACCGAGAAGCGCCTGTGGACCCCCCAGCCCGGCGACGACACCTGGACAGTGCTGGTCAACCTCTGCGCCGTGGTGGGCGTGCTTCCCCGGATCGAGTTGGACACGCTGTACATCAGCACCCCCGATGACTTCGGGGATGAGGGAGTGAGCTTCCTCTATGGCCGTGACGTCGAGCGGCTGTCCTACCGGCGGAAGTTCAATGAGGCCCGAACCCAGCAGATCCGGGTGGTGTGCTGGGACCCGGTGAACCGGGAGACCCGAGAGGTGCTCTACCCAGTCGAGCCCATCATCACGCGGAAGACGGTGCCCACGCAGGGAAAGGCCACGGTCGAGACCGCTCCCCAGGTCCGCTACCCCATCACCGGAAGCTACACCGAGGAGCAGCTCTCAAAGATCGCCCGGGGCTTCTACGAAGAGGCGGCCCGGCAACAGATCGAGGGTCGGCTATCGACGCGAGAGCTGTCCGACGTGGACGGCACACCGCTTCCCATCCTCTCCAACGGCGACCGGCTGGAGGTCCGGCTGGGGGCGAACCTCCCGAACCTCGCCGGCCTCTCGGATGCTGAGGCGATTCGGGTGCTCACCGGTGCGCGATGGGGGCTCTCGGAGACGGTCGCCTCTGCCCTGGTGCGGGTCTGGCGACAGGCGGACAGCCTCGCCAGCATCTTCTACGTCCGAACCGCTCGGCACAACTGGTCGATCTCTGAGGGCTACAAGGTCGAGTTGGACTTCATCAACTACATCACCGCGGTGGGATGATGGCGACGCAGGGACTGACCGCCAACCTCCAGGAGCTGCTGGCCGATGGACGGGTCTGGGTCTCGCTCGGCCAGGTCATCGAGGTGGAAACCGATTCCACCTGGGGCTACCTGTTCACCGTTACCCTTCAGCCCGATGGGATCGATGTGCAGGCCCGTCCGCTCTGGCCGATGGGCGGCGCCGCCGGCGAAGGGAGCTTCCATCCGATCGCCGTCGACGATGAGGTCCTCGTCCTCTGTCCCCAGGGCGATCTCAACCAGGCGGTCATCCTCGCCGGCCTGTCCTCGATCGCCAACCCGGTCCCGGCTGGGTTCAACAACGACCGCGGATACCACGTCTATGCCAAGGGCTCTGAGTTCCGGACCGCGGATACCGACGTCGTCCAGGCCACGGTGACCGAAGATCTGCTCTCAGACCTTCAGGCCGCCCTCACCGAGGTCTCTGGGTTCATGAAGGCGTTCGGGGTGCCCACCGTCAACCTCGACGCCCTGCTGGCGAAGCTGCCCACGCTGTACCGCTCCACCGCACTGAAGACGAGCTGACCATGTCGCAGATCGATGAGCAGATCCTCGGAACCGATGTGTTCATCCCCGCCGATCCCAATGGGCAGCTTGGAGCCACCCCGACCGGCGATCTCCAGCTCGTCAGCGGAAGGGACAACCTCGGTCAGGCCCTCGGGCGCCGGTTGCGTGTCCGGCCGGGTGGACTGCTGCATCGAGCTGGGTTTGGCGTTGGAGTGATGGGGCTGCTGGAGAGGGCCAATGACCCGACCAACCGCGCCCAGCTCGCCAACAGAGGCCGGCGGAACTTCCTCAGAGACCCTCGCGTCAGTGAGGCCCGGTTCCGCGTCGAGGAAGGCCGCCCCGGTGACACAGAGCCCACCCCAGACGCGGTGACCATCTCGGCAGAGGTCGAGATCCGCTACGACCGCACGCCCATCACGGTCACCCTCATCCAGGAGGTTTGAACCGATGGCAGATCCTTCACTTCCTACCCATGCGGAGCTGTACACGGCCTTCCAGACCGAAGTGCAGGATCGGGCGCCGCACCTGACCGACTGGACCGAAGGAAGCTCGCTGGACGCGCTCGCCGGCGCCGGCGCCGCCCTGGGAGATGAAGTCGCTCAGGTCGTGGTTGATCGATTCAGGGACAGCTTCTTCGACACCGCAGAGGGAGATGCGCTCGATGCCCTCGCCGCCGATCGTTATGGCGCGGACATCGCCCGCAAGCCTGCTGCAGCCGCGGTTGGTCAGGTCTCGTTTTCCCGGACAGACAGCTCGACGAGCATCATCCTCCGCAGAGACGACCCCATCCGCGGAACGGTCGGGGGGCAAACGGTAACCGTCACCATCGAGAACAA
>JBCBLB010000552.1:0-6703 GCA_038520555.1 Myxococcota bacterium
CCAGTTGTCCAGCTTGCCACCCGTGGCCTTGGTCCGGGGATCGATGGTGTTCTCCGTGGCCAGCTGGGCGAAGTCCGCCCCGCCGTCCAGCTGCACCTTCAGCTCGTCCGCCTTCGCCTTGTCCTGGAGGATGATGTGGCTGAGCTTGACCTGCGGCTGGGCGAACTGGACCAGATGCTCGGTGTACCACGTCTGGATCTTCTCGTCGGTCAGCTGCGCCTCGACCCGCTTGCTGATGACCGCGTCGGCCAGAGCGTTGCGGGCAGCGAGGGCGATCGCGGTCTGGATCGCCGGGTCCTGGTGCAGCCCCTCTTCGATCGCCGACTGGTACAACGCCTCCGTCAACAGGATCTGGTCTGCGATCTGGTCGAGCTGGCCCATTTGTTCCATCTGCTGCTTCTGGGCCGCCGGGATGCGCTCCAACAGCACATCGACCATGTCCTGGTGGACCGGCTGGCCGTTGACCTGGCCGATGACCGGTCCAGAAGCCGTATACTCGCCAGGGACAGCGGGCTCAGCGGCCTGCTCGTCACAGCCGATTACAAGCAGCGTTATCAGAGAAAGAAGTCGCACAGGATACCTCACAGGGGTCTTGGGGATAGTCTTCGGGCTCCCGCAACCGAGACTCTGCGGTGTGCGGCTCTATCTGAATCGCCGCCTGCCCTCAACGAACAATCTCCCTTGTAGCCGCTGTCCCCCCACGATGACGACCAAGAACCACACCCTCGACTTTCAAGACCACCGCAGAACGCTCGATGACAACCGCTACATCTACGCGGTCGTCTCGCGCCGATCGAAAGGGTTGTCCATCGGCGTCAACCTCAACCCAGACAAAGTCTGCAATTTCGACTGCCCCTACTGCCAGGTCGATCGCACCCTGCCCGGTGGGGCACGGGATGTGGACCTCGACCGCCTGGAAGCAGAGCTGGATCGCCTCCTCGCCCTGGTCGCTGCCGGAACCCTCTGGCAGATTCCGCCGTTCAATACCGCAAAGCCAGAATTTCGCCGTGTCAATGACATCGCCTTCGCCGGCGACGGGGAGCCCACGGCATGCACCGTCTTCGCTGGCGCGGTCGAGCGGATCGGCCGCGTCCGCGACCGCTACACCCTCTCCGATGTGCGGCTGCATCTGCTCACCAACGCCACCCTCTTCCATCGCCCCAGGGTGCAGGCCGGCCTCAAACGCCTCGATGATCTGGGGGGGGAAATCTGGGCTAAGCTTGATGCAGGGACAGACGCGTATTTTCAGCAGGTGGATGGGACCCGGCTGCCGCTTCAGCGCATCCTCGATAACCTGCTCTTCGCCGCAAAGCGCCGCCCCATTGTGCTGCAGTGTATGTTCATGACCCTCGATGGGCAGGGGCCCTCTGATGAAGAGATCGACGCCTGGGCGGGGCGCATCGCGCACCTGCTGCGGGATGGCGCGATGATCCGGATGATTCAGGTGTACTCGGTCGCCCGCGCGCCTGCGGATGTGCGGGTCGATGCCTTGGACGTCGAACGCCTCGAACACATCGCCACAGCAGCGCGAGCGGTCATCACCCGACACAACGCCGACACGGTCGTGCAGGTCTATCCAGGTGTTAAGCAGGGTGACTGAGCGGCTATGCTGTGCACATGCTGTTCCGCTTCATCACACCCATCCTGTTCTTCGCCGCGGCCGGATACGTCCAGCACCACAACGGTCAAAACAGCGGCTCGGTCATCGTCTTTCCGTTCATCGATGTGATCTATCCCGCCTCGAAGGGGGATCCGCAGCTGATGGGTCAAGCCAGCATCTGGGTGCTCGTCGCCATGGGGGTCCTCACGCTTCTGCTGCAGCTCCGCCGAGAGTGGGTATACCGCCAACATCAGGAAGAATCATGATTTTGCTCGTGCTCTCTTCTCTCGGGCTCGCCGCAGAGGGGGACGGGCCCCGGTTGCCCGGCGTCACCGCTTCGGTCCGACGGGGAACCCTCAACCTCACCGTCCAGCCGCCCGCAGGCGAACACATCAACCGCGATGGCCCCTTCTCGGCGACGATTGAAGTCGGCGACCAACCCATGATGGAGTTGGCCGGGGCCGGGGCGGCGCTGACCGCTGGCCTGCTCCTTCCCGCGGACGATCAGGTCGAGCTGTGGGGGCGGCTGAGCGTGCCGCTCTGTGAAGATGGCGGTGTGGCCTGCCGAACCGCAGAGGTCGTCTTCGACGGTCTGCCCGGCCGGCGGCCGACGATGCTCTCCGTGTCTGCGCCGCAACCCACAGAGGCCGCCCCGCACCTCGCCGATGTGGACGCTGCCTTCGCCATGGCCAAAGAGACCGGGCGGTTGGTCCTCCTCGACTTCGGGGCGGTCTGGTGCCCGCCGTGCAACCTCCTCAACGCAGAAGTCCTCGACGACCCCGAAGACGCCGAAGCCCTCGCCCCATTCGTCATCGCCCGCGTCGACGTTGACCGCTTCGAGAGCTGGGCCATCAAGGATCGGTACTCCGTCGGCGGCTACCCAACCATGGTGCTCGCTCGCCCCGACGGGACCGAGGTGGACCGGATGATCGGATACCCCGGAGAGGCGGCGGTCTTCGCATGGCTGGCGTCCGGCCCCGAGCAGACCCCCATCGGCGAGCTGCCTGAAGTCGGCACCGTCTCCGCCGATGAAGCCGCCGCCATCGCGCGACGGCTCAGCGAGCAGGGGATGGATGGCCTCGCGAACATCTGGCTGAACGCCGCAGAAGATGCCAGTGACAAAAGCGTCCTCAACAATGAGGACGTTCGCATCACCCGCCTCAATTTGCGTCCTGCGGTAGAGGACGCGCGGTGGTTGCTGGACCATCAGGTCCCGGTCGCCGACTGGGCGTTCACGGCGCTCCCGCTCATCGACGACGATCCAGTGTTCGCCGCCTCTCTGCATGAGGCGCTGGTCGCGGCCCTCGCCCGCGCAGAGGGGGCCGAGGCCGCCGATCTGCTGTACGCCCTGGCCAACACGGTTGAAGAGCCTGCCCAGAAAGCCGCGTTCTATGCCGCAGCCGCCAGCACGCTGCAGGCGTCGATGACCGGGGAAGCGTTCCTGGATCGCGGGCAGTGGACCTATCTGGCCCGCCTGTATGAACGCGCCGGCCAGGAAGACCTCGCCCTGGGGGTGCTGGAGAACGGCGTCGCCCTGTACCCGGAAGAGTTCACCTTCCACTATGCCCTCGCCGGGATGATGTTGCGGATGCAGCGACCGGCGGACGCTGTCGCTGCCGGTCAGAAGGCGCAGGACCATGGGTACGGCGACAACCGGCTGCGCGCCGCGAAGCGGCTGGCAGAGGCGCTCCGGGCGGATGGGCGCTTCGATGACGCCATCGCAGTCATCGATCAGGCCCTCGACGTCGAACGGCCCGCTGAAGAGATGAACGTCCGCACCCCCCGGTACCTCAAGGCGCTCGAAGACCTGCGCGAAGAGCTGGTCGACGAAGTCGCAGCTCAGACGCCCTGATGGCCCGGTTTATGGTCGGGCAGGTCGTTCACCACCTGCTTTTCGATTACCGGGGCGTCATCTGCGACTACGATGAGACGTTCCAGGGCGCCGATTCCTGGTATGAACGGGTCGCCCGCAGCCGGCCACCCAAAGATCAGCCCTGGTACCGCGTCCTGGTCGATGGCGCCGAACATGAGACCTATGTCGCAGAGCGGAATTTGACGCTGTCCACACCACCAGAGCCGATCCAGCACCCACAACTGCGCCGCTTCTTCACCCGCTTCTCTGTCGATGGCTACTACATCCGCCGCGGCGTCATACACTGACCCCCGCTCACAGCAGGTCGGGAGAGAGCCCGGCCGCATCCAGCGCGTCTGCTTCTGCATCGGTGAAGTAGCCCACCACAATCCGATCGTCCCCCGCCGGGAGGCTGTACAACCGACCGAAGGCGTCCCGGGTCTCCAACACTTCGTTGATGAACTGCAGCATGTCGTCCGCCCGATCCCGGTCGGTCAGGATGCCCTGGAACCAGTCACCGTCGTCCATCACGGCAACGGTCAGACCACCATCGCTGTGGGATGTGGACTGGAACGAGATGTCCGACAATGCCCCCGCAGACAGCCGACGCATCGAACGCCAGATGGCCGGGACTGACGCATCGTCCCGCGGTAACACTGTGACTACATGGGTCAGCAATAACTGACCCACCCACAATGGTGAGGGGTGTTTGGACAAGGTCATGCCGATCACATCGCGAACGTGTTCATGAGACGTCGGTGAAGGGGCCTGTCGGTTCGTGCGAAACGACAGGATGTGGTGAGATGGGTTGGGAAGAGGCGTGACCGGAACAGGATTTTGTCGTGCCGTCAGCATGAGACTCACCTCCTGAGAAGTTCAGCATACTGTTGATGGCAACAGTTGGCAATCTGTTCAGGACCAGAAAATGTCCGGAGGACATTTTTTGTCCAATATTTATTGGAAACCCATCAACGTTCTCGACTTTTCTGGATCGATCAAGTCTGAGCGGGTTCGGTCGATGGGTCATCCCATGAGCGAACAGCCCTCCGAACCGTTTCTGCTGATCGCAGACGCACGGCCTGCGTTTCGCCTCCCCATGGTGCGCCTGTTCAAGAAACAGGGGTTCGTGGTTCGTGAGGCAGACAGCGGCGCTGCGGCGCTGAAGGTCATCAGCGACTTCCCGGTCGCGGTCGCCGTGATCGATTCGGACATGCCGGACATTACGGGTCGGGAGCTGATCAGCGCCTTGCTGCTCCGGAGCCCGGGCACCATCTGCATCGCCCTTGCCCAGGACGGCTCCGCCGCGCTGGCTGCGGAGCTTCTCGACGTTGGGGCGCGCGACTATTTTGACAAGCCCATCAGCGACTGGCAGCGCTTCGACCAGGCGATCCGGGACCAGTTCACCGTCTGGCGCACCAGCCAGGAGCTGGCCGCCCTCCGGGGGCAGGTTCGCCAGATGCGAGAGCTTCGTGAGAGCGACTCGTTCGAAGAGCTCAAGGGCAACAGCCCGGCCATGCAGTCGCTGATTCGTCAGATCCGGCTGCTGGGGCCGCTGCCGGTGCCTGTCCTGATCCGTGGCGAGAGCGGCACCGGCAAAGAGCTTGTCGCACGAGCCCTTCACCGCCAACACACCACTGGCGCCTTCGTGCCGGTCAACTGCGCCGCCATCCCCCGGGAGCTGTTCGAGAGCGAGCTGTTTGGTCATGAGCAGGGCAGCTTCACCGGCGCCCTCCGCCGCGAGGGCATGTGCGCCGCTGCCGCTGGGGGCACCCTGTTCCTCGATGAGGTCGGGGACATGCCCCTGGAGCTTCAGGCCAAGCTGCTGCGGGTCATCGAGCAACGCGAGTACCGTCGGGTGGGCACCGATCGGCCCATCCCGCTCAAGGCGCGGATCATCGCGGCCACCAACGTTGATCTGGAGGCTGCGATCGAGCAGGGCCGCTTCCGCGAGGACCTGTATTTTCGGCTCTCTGCTCAGGAGATCTGGGTCCCGCCTCTCCGTGAGCGCCGGGCCGACATTCAGCTCCTGGCCTACCACTTCGTCCAGAAGTACAACCGCCTGTTCGATCGGGCGGTGCAGCGGGTGACGCCGGCGGCGCTCCGTTTGTTGGAGCGGCATGACTGGGCGCGAAACAACGTCCGCGAGCTGGATCGGGCGGTGCAGCGGGCGATGGTCTGGGCCAGCGAGAGCACAGAGCTGACGCCGGAGATGCTGTTCCGCGGGCAGCCAGAGCCGGTCGCGGTCGAGGCAGCGACCGATCTGGTTGAGGCGATGTTAGAAGGGTTGACAGAGATGCCCTACAAAGACGCCATGGTTGTCGCCAAAGACCGCATCGCCCGTTGGTATCTGCGGCACTTCCTCCAGGCCGCGAGCTGGAAACAGACCGAAGCGGCCGAGCTGGCTGGGATGCAGCGAACCTACCTCGCGCGGATGATGAAGAAGCTGGCCATCTCTGAGCCGACCGGGTGATCGAGCTGGCGATCGGCGCCGTCATGGCTGCGGCGGCGATCGCGGTGACGACCGCCCCGCTTCGTGCGACAGAGGGCCGCACCATCTCGGGCCCCTGGCGCCAGCTGGCGCGCCGGTATGGGTGGTCGTACGTCCCGGGCTTTGGGGTCCGCGATCCGCGGCTGAGCGGCCAGATTCGCGGCGTCGACTTCCAGGTCCGCGCCAATGTGCCCACCGGGCGCGCCTACATCACCTCGCCGCTGCCGGCTCCGGTGCTCGCGGCCCTGCCCGGCGAACCGAACCAGCCGCTCAGCGCCCGCGCGGTGGCCTTCCTCCTCACGCAGAATCCGACCGATGCCGCGGAGCGGGCCCTCCGATCCCTCTATGGGCCGCCGCCGGGATGGCTGATTGAAGACGGCCAGCTCCATTGGCAGCAGCGCGGGTTCAGCGCCGATCGGATGATGGCGGCGCTCCAGGCGTTCGCGGACATCGCGCTGGCGCTCGATGAGCTGGGCCTCGCCGAGTGGCAGGCGGTCGCGAGGGCCCACGACCTGCGCATCACCAACGGCGCGCGCCGTGAAGACTGCACGCTTCGCGGAGACGTCGATGGACACACGGTCCGTGTCGGTGTGCGTGCGGATCCGCTCGAGACGATCCTGCGGGTTCGCATCGGCGCGCCCTGGCCCGATGATGCGCTCCTTCAGCCGCGCAAGGACCCCCAGGGCAGCGGCGTACCGCTGGCCAACCCGATCCTCAACGGGCTCGTGCGTGCCCGGGCCAGCGATCCGGAGCTGCTCCGGAA
>JBCBLB010000077.1:0-20672 GCA_038520555.1 Myxococcota bacterium
CCACGTCTCGACCCGAAGCTCCTCGACCGCGACGTTCTGGGGCGCCTGGAAGGCCGTGACCATCGTGAGGAACCGCAGCGAGAGGTCGCCCTTTTCGATCTCCACCAGCACCGCTGGCGTGGCCGCGATGGACAGATCCACCCGCCGCCAGTCGGGGTCGATGGTGGGCATCGCGAGCAAATCGTCCAACAGTGACCGCATCTCGCCGTCGTCGGGGTCGGCCAGGACCTCGCGCTGGATGCGCCAGAGCAGAATGCGGCCCAGCTCATCGAAGTTCTTGATGTAGGGCTGCGCCCCGTTCGGATCGAAGCTTAGCCGGGCGAGGTTGAAGTTCGACAACATCGCCCGATCAGTCTCCCCAGAGGATACGGGAACGTCGAGCAGAGCAGCGAACAGGGCGAGCGCGCCGCGGTTGATGTCCCAGATGCCATACGACCGGTCGACCACCACCAGCGGGAACGGCTCATGGTGCGTCTTCAACATCGCCAACGCGTCGCGGACGACCGGGGGGAGCGCATCGGGTGACTCCTCGAAGATCGGCTCCAGTCCGGCGGCCCGAAGCATCGCGTTGGTGTGTCGCAGCGGCACCCCGAGCGTCGTCGCCAGCCGCACCACCATCTCTGCGCTCGGCCGGGAGCGGCCGGTCTCCAGGAAGCTGATGTGCTTCGCCGAGACATCGGCAGCCAGGGCCAGGTCGAGCTGGCTCAGGCCCCGCTTGCCCCGCCAGTGCTTCATCAGCGCCGGGAACAGCCCGGACTCCGGGTTGTATTCTGCCATCTCTTCGCTCTCGGTTCGGGTCTCGATCAGGGTATTCGGCCTGTACCCATCGGACACCTACCTGCCCAGGTAGTTGTGGCCCCTCCCGAGACGGAGAACATTCAGGATGAACCCTGGCTCCTGTGGAGGCCAACATGTCATCCTTCTCTTCTTCTGATGCCACCGCCCTGTTTCGGAAGGCGCCGGCGCAGCATATCGACGTCGGCGCCGGCGAGGCTGCGTACCGGGTGGTTGGCTCCGGGCCCGATGTCTTGTTTGTCCACGGCTGGCCGGTCAGCGGCGCCACGTTCCGCCATCTCTTGCCCCACCTCGCCGAGCACCTGACCTGCCACGTCATCGACCTGCCCGGCGCCGGCGACAGCCGCTTCGGCCCCGACACCCCCATCACCCTCGACCAGCACGTCCGAACCGTACGCGCCGTCGTCGACCATCTCGGCCTCGATGATGTCGCGTTGGTCGGCCACGACAGCGGCGGCATGATCGCGCGGCACGCCATGGCCGGTGACCCCAGGCTGCGCGCCTTCGGGCTCATCAACACCGAACAACCCCAGGGGCTCAGCTTCCGCTTCAAGCTCTTCCTCGCTCCCCGGAACCTCCCCGGCTTCGGCGCCGTCCTGCGCTGGGCCCTGGGCATCCGATGGCTCCGCCGCAACCCCCTCCTGCTCGGAAATACATTCGTCGACGCCGATCTCATCGACGGAGACTTCGATGACTTCTTCCTTCGGCCCCTCGTCGACAACCCCGAACGGCTCCGTGCGGCGATGGCCCTGTTAAAAACCTTTGATGTCCGCTTCGTGCACACCCTCGGCGCGGTTCACCAGAAGGTGACGGTCCCCGTCCAGCTCGTCTGGGGAGCGGCTGACCCGTTCTTCCCCCTCAACTGGGCCCGAGAGATGGTGAGCACCTTCCACAACGCGCGGCTGGATGTGATCGCGAACGCCAGCCTGTTCGCCCACGAGGAGAAGCCCGAAGCGGTCGCGAAGAGCCTGCTTCCCGTCCTCATCGGAACAAACCGCCCCCACGAAGAGCACGCCGGCTGAGCTGCGATACCGAACCGCTGCTGTTGTATCATGGCGACGGTTCCGGAAAATCCATATGTGTTCTCGCTCAATCCGGGGTTTGCCTGTCCGATGACCTTCACAGTGCTGTTCTGTGGAGAGAAGATGTCTTCTGAAGTTGCGGTGACGGCTTCGCGAGAAGATGAGATCCGATACCTCCGGGATCGGGTCGTGATCCTGGAGGAGGAGCTGCGATCGGTTCGGGAGCGTGAGCTGAGCAATGATGAGGTTCGCTTGCGCCGGCTGCACAATGTGGCATCAAACGGCGAGATGAACCTCGAACAGAAGATTCAGGCCCTCCTCACCCTTGGCCTGGAGACGTTCGGCCTGAAGATCGCCCTGGTCAGTGAGATCAAGGACAACGTGTACACGGTCAGGTACAGCCGGAGCCTGCTCGATCCGGTGCCGGTGGGCGCGACGTTCGCGTTTCAGCACACCTACTGTCTTCACACACTCAAGGCCGATCAGCCCACGGCGTTCCACCATGTCGCGTTCAGCGAGATCCGGTCGCACCCCTGCTACCAGAGCTTCGGCCTGGAGTCGTACATCGGGGCGGTGCTGTGGGTGGGCGGGTCGCGGTATGGCACCCTCAACTTCTCCAGCCCCGACCCGGCGCGCCCGTTCTCAGAGCGGGATCTGGTCATGGTCGAGCTGTTCGCGCAGTGGCTCGGCCATGAGATCGAGCGGGAGCACCGCATCGCTGAGGTCAACGCGGCGCGGACCCGCGCGGAGGAGGCCAACGCGGCGCGCAGCGCGTTTCTGGCGACGATGAGCCATGAGCTGCGCGCGCCCCTCTCCGGCGTCCTCAACGTCCTCGGCGTCCTGGGCAACACCCCCCTCAACGACGAGCAGGCGCGGTATGTGGGGTTGTTGACCCGGACCAGCGGCGCGATGCTCACCATGCTCAACGACCTGCTGGACATGGCCAAGATCGAGGCCGACCAGCTGACGCTGGAGACCATCCCGTTCACCTTCCACGAGCTGCTCGCCGACACCGCAGAGCTGGTCTCCCACGCTGCGAAGCAGAAGGGCGTCCGCCTGGTCGTCGACTGCGCCCTGACCCGGCCGCGCCTCGGAGACCCCAACCGGCTGCGGCAGGTCATCCTCAACCTCGCCAACAATGCGGTCAAGTTTACCGCGGAAGGCCGGATCACCATCACCGTGCGGAAGCATGAGCCTGACGACGCGGTCGAGGTCAAGGTCATCGACACCGGCATCGGGATGACCCCCGCGCAGCTGTCGCGGATGTTCAAGCCCTTCTCCCAGGCGGACAGCACGATCAGCCGGCGGTTCGGGGGCACCGGGCTCGGCCTGAACATCTGCAAGCACCTCGTCGAAGCCATGGGCGGTGAGATCGGGGTGGAGAGCGTCCATGGGGCGGGCTCGACATTCTGGTTCCGCGTCCCCCTCGCACGCGCCGCCTGCGCCGTCGGGCCCCTCGCGCCCGTCGCCGGACGCCGGATCCTCGTCGCCGATGATAGCGTCATCAACCGCTTCCTCGCCCAGCGGATCCTGGAGAAGGCCGGCTATGAAGTCTTCCTCGCCGAAGACGGTCAGCAGGCGCTCGCGCTCACAGAGCAGCAGCAGCCCGACCTGATCCTCCTCGATGTACAGATGCCCCTCATCGACGGGATCACCGCCGCGGGGCTCATCCGGGAGCGCTTCGGCGCCGAGCTGCCGATGTTGTCCATCAGCGGGGCAGATAATGACCACCACAACGATGCGTTGCTCCGAGCCGCCGGCTTCGACGGGTTCGTGCCCAAGCCCTTCGACTCCCGACGGCTGATCCAGGCGATCGAGGGCTTCTTCCAGCCGGCGGCTGCGCAACCGGTGCCGGAAGGACGCGGCGCAAGCGGTTAGAGGATGCGCCCGCTGCTCGAGGTGCCCATGTCTGACTCACCGCGGTTGCCCGTGACGTTCGTCCAGCGGCTGATCCCGCCGCTGTTCTTGTCTCCACCTTCGGGGATGGATCCGCGCCTCGCCCAGACGCTGGCCCAGGCCGATCGGACGCTCGCCGACATGTGGTCGGCCGCGGCCGGGATGGTCCAGGAGCGGCCCGGGCCGCCTCCGCGTGCGGCGTTTGTCCAGGTGGGAGACGACCGCGGGCTGATCGTCGTCATGCCCCCGCCTGCCCGGTCATCTGAGGCGTACTTCGTCGCCAGCATACCCAACGGTGGGAAATGGTCATGCTACGCCTGGGAACGCGCGGCGTTCGGAGATCCCATGATGATCCGCGCGGAGATCGACCGACGCCACAACCTCGGCGAGATGTCGGGCGAGCCAGAGCTGTTGATCTTCTGCGCGCACCTGCGCCGGCTCACCGGGAAGTCCATCACCGTTATCGCCGGCCCGTCCGCGACCCGGGGCGGGGGGGGGCGCGTCGTCGCCGGCGTGCTCATCGTCCTCTTTGGCGCCGGTGTCCTCGCCGCGCTGTGGGCGCAGATGTGAACCTGCGGTGGTTGCCAGAGCGGCTCGCCATCGTGCGCTTCTCGAAGGATGCGGCCCTGCCGGTGCTGCCAGCCCATGGCTTCGTCAGCGTGACCCGGACCGAAGAGGAGCTGTCCCTGGTCATCGACGCTACGCATATCCCCAAGGGTGCCCAGCGGGCCGAGGTGGGGTGGCGGGCGCTGGTGGTCGAGGGGCCGCTGGACTTTTCGCTCGTGGGGGTCATCAGCGGGCTCTCCCAGCCCCTCGCCGTGGCTGGGATCAGTATCTTTGTGATATCCACCTATGATACCGATATTTTGATGGTTCGAGAAGCCGACCGGGCGCGGGCGCAGGATGTGTTGACGCGCGCGGGGCATGCGATCACCACAACGGGGGAGGGGCGTGATGGGCAGAGATCTGCGTGACGCGGTCGATCGGGGCTGGAAGACCGGCGCGGCGCTGGACGCGGCGCTCGCCGCTGGGGAGATCGATGAGGACGTCTGGTATGCCAGGCAGCAGGACGCCATCGTGCCTCACTACCTCGCCGCGACGTCGCCCCGGGCTCAGTCCGGACACAGCGGGGACGCGGAGCGGTGGCGGCGGGCACGGGGCTTTGTCATCGAGGCCGTCGACCGGGATGGGACGTTTCTGGACATCGGCTGCGCAAACGGCCACCTGATGGAGTCGGTGGTCATCTGGGGCGCAGAGAAAGGCGTCGTGGTTGAGCCCTACGGCGTCGACCTGTCGCCCGAGCTGGTGGCCCTCGCCCAGCGGCGGCTGCCCCATTGGGCAAATCGGATCTGGACGGGCAACGGCCTGACGGTTCAGGCGCCGCGACGGATGACGTTTGTGCATGTGATGGCGCTGAGCATCGTCCCGGTGACGCGACGGGGGGAGCTGCTCGACCATCTGCTCGGTGCGGTCTGTGCGCCGGGCGGCCGGCTCATCATCGGACCGTTCAATGAGATCGCCGAACACCACACGGCCATGGACGAGGTTGAGGCGCTCGGTGGGGTCCTGGGCGGACAGATCGAGCGTCCGCACCGGACCCCGGGAATCGTGCGGCGAATGCTCTGGATTGACGCTTGAACTTAAGGTAAGGTGAACCCGGCCATTGAGGAACCGGAGAACATCATGGATCAGCTCAGTGTGTGGGCTCAGGCGTGCGTGAACCACGTCCAGGCGCATGCCCAGAAACACCTGATGCCCGCAGGGGTCGCGGGTGTCGGGATGCTCTTCGGGCTCTTCCTCGTCTATGGTGGCGTCTTCGCAGGGATCTTCATCGGCGAGGCGGCTGGACTGGATGAGGGGCTGTCTGTCCTCCTCATGTTCGGGTTCATGAGCGTCGCGACGTTCTTCTTTGTGCTGTGCATGAGCGTCGGCATGTTCGCCTACATCCGCTACACCGCGTCGCTGGAGCGGGGCATCGCCGCGGAGTCCCTGCTGCCCAGCATCTCCGATGTGTTGACCCTGATCGGGATGAACATCATCATCGTATCGGTAACCCTGCTGGGCACGGCCCTGTGCGTGATCCCCGGGATGATCGCAGGCATCGCGATGAGCCTCTCCTTCGTCAGCCACGCCATCGACGGCGGCGGGGCCATCCAGAACATCCGCCGCTCCGTCGAGATCTTTCGGGCCCGACCCCTTGAGGTGGGGCTGTTCATCTTCCTCGCCCAGACCGTCGCTGGCGCCGTCGGCAGCCTGCCCTGTGTCGGGCTCTTCCTCATCCTGCCCTTCATCACCATCTGTTACACGGTGGGTTGGCTGACAATCACCGAGGGTGAGAACCCGCTGGTCTGAATCGGCAGGCCGTCAGGGCAGGTCGTCGTCTCGAAGGACGATGTGCTTGTCGTCCTCATCGAACGTCTGATCGCCGCGCGGTGGCGGATCGAACCGCGGCGGCGCCTGGCCGAGCGCGGTCATCGCGACGAAATCGTCGACGGTCTCGACCATGTTCGGGTCGTGCGTCTGTGCCAACGGCGCGGCGCCGCTGCGTGCACCGGATCCCCCGTTGCGTTCGCGTGGACGAAGCATCACGCCGATCGCGACCAACGGAAGCAGGACGATGATTGCGAGCAGGAAGCTGTCGAGCATGGGACCTCCGGAGATCAGGATACGGTACACCCCGCCCTTTCTTTCATGGGGCCGTTTACCCGCGCCGGCTTCTCCGGTTTCGACCGCGGTTCCCGCGATTGCGGCCACGACCGCGGCTCTTGTTGCGCTGCTCATATTCCCGGGCCAGGGCCTGCATGTCGAGAATCGGGCGCGGATAGTTCACGCCCAGTTCGACGCCGAAGCGCTGAAGCTCCCGGGCCGGACGCGCATCGGGCTCGTGGATGATGCCGTCCGGCAGCCGCTTGAGCTCCGGGCACCATCGCCGCACGAAGGCGCCGTTGGCGTCATAGCGCTTCGCCTGACCGACGACGTTGAAGACACGGTCCCGCGGATCGTTGCCCACACCCGAGACATACTGCCAGTTGCCCCAGTTGCTGGTCGGGTCATAATCGATGAGCGTCGACTCGAACCAGGCTGCCCCCCACCGCCAATCGACCTTCAACGTCTTCGCCAGGAAGCTGCCCACGTTCTGCCGACCACGATTCGACATGAACCCGGTCGCGCTCAGCTCGCGCATGTTGGCGTCGATGAACGGCACGCCCGTCTGACCCTCACACCAACGTGCAAAGACCGCCTTGTCCCGGCTCCACTCATAGTCGCGACCCCGGACGCCGCCGCGCTTGAACAACGACGTGCCCGCCGCGACGCCGAGGAAGCGGAAGAAGTCGCGCCAGATCAGCTCGAAGATCAGCCAGTACGTCGAGTCGTTCTTCACCCGCTGTCGCTCGTAAGCCTGGACCTGTTGCCAGATTCGCCGCGGTGAGATGCACCCCAGGGCCAGCCAGGGAGAGAACTTCGATGAGTAGTTCGCCCCGATGAGCCCGTTGCGGGTCTCTTTGTATTCCTGCAGCGCGTCGTGCTCCCAGAAGTACGCCTGTAGACGTGTGTTCGCCTCGTCCTCGCCACCCTTGAACGGAATCACTCCGCGCTCGTCGAGGGGCTCTCGGACAAAAGAATCGTTGAAGGTGCTCAAGCAGGGCAGCTCGCCAGGGGCGAGCCCGTCGGGGAGCGCCTGCAGCGTCTTCGGCGCGTCTCGCGGCGGGCGGACCCGTGACTGGCGCTCGACGTCCTTGCGGAAGTTCGTAAACACCGAAGGAAGCTCAGCCGCCGGGTAGGGCAGATCGTCGACGTGGTACAACGTCGCCCCCCACATCGACTGGACCGTCGACGCCTCACCGACAGCACGGATCACCGCGTCGGCGACGGTGCGCTCCTCGCGGGTGGGCTCTTCATGGTAGTACACGCCCTTTGCGTTGACCGATGCCGCGACCTGCGGGATGATCGCTTCGGGGTGGCCGACCCGAATCACCAGGTCTCCGCCGGCTTTCTGCAAGCGCGCTCGGAGCGCGGCCAACGCTTCGATGACGAACTGTGCGCGCTTCGCGCCCATTTTGGGAAAACCCAGCGGGCCGTTCGCCCACATCCGAGGGTCGACGCAGTAGACCGGCACCACGTGGCCCTGCCCACGCAGCGTCGCCAGCCACAGCGGCTCATGATCGTCCATCCGCAGATCGTTCCGCAACCACACCACGATCGGCTGAACATCGGCTCCCATGCTCTCCCCCGGTTGTTCCTCTCCAGCTTTAGCGCCGGTTTGAAAAAACGCTCATGATTGGAGCGCCGTGCGGGTTGTCTGAACAGAGCATGTGCTTACTGTTGAAGTGCGCCGAGTCCTCGCGCGTTTGTGGTGTTGATGAGCGACCCCACCGCACAGAGGACCGCCGACGCCCGAGCATCATCGCCCGGTCCGATACCTGAGCCTGTTGGAGTCTCTGATGAACATGCATCGGCCTGTCCAGGACGCGCGCGCCGCCCTGAATTATTTGAAACGAACCGAACAACGACCCACCGTCTCCATCGACCTCAACGGCGTCCCCGGCGTCGTCGAGCGCGTGCCCCGTCAAGCCGTCACGGTCGACATCCACGACGCCCGCGGCGGCGCTGTGACCTTCGCGGAGAGCGGCGTCGCGCTGGTCCATGCTCCCTCTCGCGCCGGAAACCTTCGCGAAGACGCCGCCCTCACCACCTATGGCGAAGAGATCGCGGCCCTGCTCAAGGAACGCATCGGCGCCATCGAGGTCGAGGTCTTCGACCACACCCTCCGATTTGAAGCCGCTGAGGACGGCGACCAGCGCACGCCCGTCTACAGCATCCACTACGACTACACCAACGACTCCGGCGCGAAGCGGCTCCGCGACCTGCTCTCCGGAGCGCGCGCCGATGCGTGGGCAGCAGGTCACTATGGCATCGTCAACGTCTGGCGGCCCGTTGAGCGCGTCGTCATGCGCTCCCCGCTTGCCTTCGTCGACGAGAAGACCACCACCCCCGATGACCGGGGCGTCATCGACATCGTCTACACGGACCGGGTGGGGCACAACTACGGGCTTCACCACCGCGACGGCGTGCGGATGTTCTTCTTCCCGGAGATGACCCCGGAAGAAGCCGTGATGTTCAAGACCTTTGACTCCGATCCCGACGCGGCGATCCGATACGTCGGCCACACCGCCTTCGAAGATCTCATCCGCCCGAACCTGGACGCTCCGGCTCGACAGAGCGTCGAAACCCGCGCCCTGGTTCGCTGGAAATAGTCACGGCGAAAGCTGTATCTCTTCGCATCGCATCCGCCGCCGATGCCACACACAGGTCCGAACGATGCGGTGATGCGGCTCCCAGAAAGGGCGATCGGAGTCGCTACGCTCGATGTCGAAGACCAACGCGACGTCCCTGGGAGAGAAGCCCCGACCTGTCCACTGTTCATGGGTGTAGCCGCCGGTGGTGTACTCGCCCGGGCCCAGGGGACGGCTGCGGGCAGGGATGCGCCAGCCAACCGTATGCCCCGCTCAGTGGCTGCTGGTTGATCGGCGTAGCGGTCGCATATGGCCGTAGAAGACGCCATGTCCCCCTCGCGAGAGAACGTGGAAGTTGAGGGGGATGGTTGACGTTGCTGGTGCGCGGCTTGTTGTGAGGATTATGCTTGCTGTATGGCGGACGCGGCACACCCAGCACAACCCGGTGAGATGGCCTCGGCTTCGGGGAACGCCCGCAGGCTGGCCAATGTCTTCCACCCGATCGCCAGCTTCGGGTTGTTTTGTATCCTGTTCTTTATCTATGCGTTCATTCCGCTCTTCGCGATCTTTGCCCTGACGAAGACCCGGTCGGGAACCTTCAGCCTGCCCGCGATTCTGGCCCGAGGAATCACTGTTCTTGGGCCGGTGCTGTTTTTCTTCATCGCAGGCGCACAGGTCGAGCGTTTGATCTCCCCTGAGATGGGAGATCTGCTGTTTGGCCTCACGGCCCTCGGCGTCCCGCTCATCGCATTGACGGGTATTGTTGTGCATCTTCGACGGTTTATGCGGGTCGGGAGCCAGCACCGCCGACGCTTCGATCGGGTCGCCCTGCTCACCGCGGCTGCGGTTGTCGCGCCGCTCCTCGCCGCCGCGTTCTCCTCAGAAGCCGCTGTTGTGACGGGGACGCTCTCGTTGCTTTTGTGGTTGGGGTGGCTGCCGTGGCGCGCGATGAAGCTCGTCGGAGCGCTGTGGACCCTCGAAACGACACCAGAACAGCTCGCCGTCCGCTGTGCCGCCTGGGTTCGGATTCAGCTCCCTGAACTGACCGTCCACCAACAGTTCGGAACGCTTCAGATCATCGGCAGCGTCGACGGTGTGAACCTGCGTGCGCGGCTGGATTTCGACCGGGTGCCCGCGCAGCTGATCATCAATGTCCCCGCCAATGTGCTGCCTGCTGACCTCCAGATCCATGCTCGGACCCCCGCGGATTCACGCGGGACCGGGGTGAAGCTGTCCGATATGCTCTTATCTGAGCTTCTTGTGGTCGACGTTCCCGCTGGAGTGGACGCAGACGCGCTGCTGGATGGTCTCCACGATGACCTGCTCTCTGTCTTCCACGCCCACCCGGAGTCTTCGCTGAGACATGGCTGGCTGTCGGTGCAGGTCAATGACCTGACCCAGGTTACCGCGCCCACTCCGACGATTCCAGGGCCCTCGGAAGAAGAACAGATCGAACAGCGGGTCGCCCAGCACCTCGTCGACGCCGCTCGAATCATCCGCATCCTTAAAGAACGGCTCGACGAATCCAGGAGCCGTCAGGTCGGCTCTGAAAACCACCGTCGAACCCAGACGCCACAGATGATCACTCCGCGTTGACCCAGACCGGCGGGTGCTTACCTTCTGCGCGATGATTTCGAACGGAGAAGCACAATGAACGATCGCGCTCACCAGGTCCTGTCTGCCCGTGAGATCGACGCCGCAGTACGAAGCGGTGCGCTACAGCACACGACCTTCGCCATGGGTTGATTCTGGGGACCCGATGCCCGGTTCGGGCGTCTCCATGGTGTCCTCCAGACCCGCGTCGGCTACGCCGGCTCGCCACAACCGCAGCCCACCTACCATGACATCCGCGGCCACGCCGAAGCCATCCGCATCATCTTCGATCCAGAACAGATCTCTTATGAAGATCTGCTGGACCACTACTTCGACAGCCACTTCCCCCGACGCGGTGGGGGGCAGTATCGCTCGATCCTGTTCCCCGCAGATGACGCGCAGCAGGCGGCCCTCGATGCCCAGCTTGCGAAGCGTGGCCTGGATGTCGAGCCTGAGATCGTCCCGCCGAATACTCCGGAGGGTACCTTCTGGGACGCAGAGGACTATCATCAGAAATATCGGCTCCGCCGTCGTCGAGACTTCGTCGCGCAGCTGGGGCGCGAGCTGGGGCCGCGATGGGATGAACACACCCTGGCCACCAAACTCAACGCGGACACCCAGCCGTCGTCCGAGTGGCTGGCGTGGCTGTCGCCCAAGGCGCGTCGGGCGTTCTGAGATTTTCCCTGTACGAAGGAGTTTATGATGACCATCGATAAGCCGACCCTCAAGCAGACGCTGTTGTCCCTCGAAGCCGTCGCCATCGCGCAAGCCCAGGCGGCCTATGAGGGCTTCGTCGGCGACGCCCGGGTCGATCGGACCCAGACCGTTGACCTGGACGCCGTGGCCCAGAACGCCACCAGCCGGGACACCGCCGCCCGCTACGAAGTCCAGGTTCGCGAGCATGAAGCCCACCTCAAGCAGATCCAGGCCATCGACTTTTCGCCCAGGACCGTCGTCGCGCCTGGCGCGGTCGTCAAGCTGTCCGGCCAGCGCCGCACCCTGATCGTCAGCGTGCCCACGGCGCTGTTCGAGTGCCAGGGCGAACCCTTCCTGGGCATCTCGACCGACGCCCCGCTGTATGAGGCGATGTCTGATCTCGAAGTCGGCGATGAGTTCGACTTCGGCGACAAGACCTATACCATCGAGCACCTCAGCTGATCGCTACGCCCCGACATAGACCGCTCGCGGACGGATCAGCCGACCGTCTCGGCGTTCCTCCGCGGTGTGGGCCAGCCAGCCGATCACCCGGCCGCAGGTGAAACACAGCGTGAACGCCGCCCGGGGGATGCCGATCGCCTCCAGCAGGACCGCCGTGGCGAACTCCACGTTGGCATACAGGGGGCGGTCCGGCTTGTGCGCCGAGAGGATCTGCACCGCTGCCGCCTCGACCGCACGGGCCAGGGCCAGTCGTTCCCCGCCGACGCCAGCCTCTGCGAGATCGTGGGCCGCCGTCTCCAACACCGCCGCCCGCGGATCCCGGACCCGGTACACCCGATGGCCGATCCCCATGATGCGTCGCCCTGCGGACAACTCGGCTTTGATCCAGGGCTCTGCCTGTGAGGCTGCGCCGATCGCGTCCAGCATGTCCAGCACCGGCCCCGGCGCGCCACCGTGGAGTGGTCCCGACAGCGCCGCGATCGCTGCGGTCACCGCCGCCCGATCCGTCGCCCCCGTCGAGGTCACGGCCCGCGCGGTGAAGGTCGATGCGTTCATCCCGTGCTCCGTCACCGCTGTCAGGTACGCCTCCAACGCCCGGCTTCGGGCAGCAAGGGAGGAGACGTCATCGCCGAGGAGCATCCGAAGCAGGTCCTCAGCAGGGGAGCGGCTCGGGTCCGGCACGATCGGCGACCGACCCTGGCGGGCGCGCACCCAGGCGGCGGTGAACACGGACACTGCGCTGATGATGGAGACCGCGTCCTCTGGTGACAGCAGCTCAACGCCAGCCCGGAGCGCGGACATGCCATCCTCCAACGCAAGCGCCGGTGCTGCCTGGGGGAGCTGGGAGAACGCTGCCGAGCGGGCTGCGCCCAGCGCCTCGCGGAGGTCTGTCGGGAGGGGGCGGCCTGCTGCAGACCACAGCCGCGTGATGGCAGCGAGCAGGCCTTCAGCCACCAGATCTTCGATGGGCATCCCGGCGAGGTGTAAGGCGCCCCGGGCTCCGTCGACGCGACTGATTCGGGTCTCTGCCACCTCGACGCCCTCTAATCCACGATGAACCATGACTTTTTCCTTGGTTGATGGGTTCATCTCAGATACTCGCCCAATATGTCGATCGACAAATCGAGTGACATGGCCTGAAAAACGCGAACACCCCAGGCTGGACATACGATGGAATGCGGCGGACTCTTCGCTGCCCTCACCCACGAAGACGCCTCGGAGCGGTGGGAGGGGAAGACGCTGGCCCACCTGTTGAAGGGTAAAAAAGTGGAGGGGAGGAACGACGGATGGAGGAGACCATCTCTGCCACAGAGGCCGCTCGGCGTCTGGGGGTCAAGCCTGCCACGTTGTACACCTATGTCAGCCGCGGTTGGCTCCACAGCCTGCCCGGTGATGACCGCCGCCGTCGCCGGTATCTTGCCGATGAGGTCGAAGCCCTCCGCGCACGTGCCGAAGCGGCCAGGGGACACCGCGCCGTCGCCGCGCATGCCCTTCGGTGGGGGCAGCCAGTCATCGACACCGCGATCTCTGACATCTCCCCCGAAGGCCCCCGATACCGCGGGCTGGCCCTCGCCGATGCGATCACCGAAGGCTTCGAGGCCGTCGCGGCGCGGCTGTGGGGCGTGCCATCTGCGCCATGGCCAACGCCGCCACCGCCCGACATCCAGCCCGGCCCCCCCGATCAGGACCTGCATCGACGCCTGCTCCGCCTGCTCGCCAGCGATGCATCGGCTGCGCCGCCCATGATCGTGCGGCGGCTGGCGCTGGGGTGCGCATGCTCGGTTGAAGACGCCGCGCGCGCTGCGAAACAGCCGACGATCAGTCGCGCCCTCGCAGCAGCTCTGGGCGCGGCAGGACATCACGAGGCCATCGATGCGGCGCTGGTGGTCTGTGCAGAACATGAGCTGAACGCGTCGACCTTCGCGGCCCGTGTCGTCGCCTCCACCGGGGCGTCGCTGGCCATGAGCCTCTGCGCCGCGATGGCCGCCCTGTCCGGAGAGCGGCACGGGGCATGCTCCGAACGCGTCGAAGATGTGCTCGCGTCGATCGGCCATGTTCAGGATGTCGAGGCGGTGTTGGAGCATCAGCTCGATGTGGCACAGGCGCTCCCCGGCTGTGGACATCGGCTCTACCCAGGCGGCGATCCGCGGGCACGCGTCCTCATCGATCTCGTCACCCCCATCGACGTCGACGACGCGTTGCTGGAAGAGATCGAAGACCGTGGCCTCCCCGCGCCGAACCTTGACCTGGGGTTGGTCGTCGTACGGCGCGCCCTCGGGCTGCCCAGGGGGAGCGCCCAGGCGATCTTTGCGGTCGGGCGAACGGCTGGGTGGATCGCCCATGTGCTCGAAGAACGCGAACGAAACGCAGTGATTCGACCCCGCGCCCGCTACACCGGTCCTTGAATCACACTCGGTGACATTTGCGTGTAACAAAGATTCATCAAACCATATTGGGGAATCTGGTCGAAGCGTGCGGTGAATCGATGATGCATTATCTTCGTCAATGAGGTCCCCCTCATCGTGGAGTCGCAGAATGCGTATGGTGGTGCTTGTTGGGTCAATGCTGTTCACAGGGTGTGCGTCGATGCAGCATGTCCGGATTGGCGATCGATACTTGGAAGGTCAGCAAT
Organism: Myxococcota bacterium; assembly: GCA_038520555.1. Classification (GTDB taxonomy): domain Bacteria; phylum Myxococcota_A; class UBA796; order UBA796; family UBA796; genus JBCBLB01. Next base: position 14,331 of record JBCBLB010000077.1, read on the forward strand.
TTCAGCAAGCATATGATGCCTATGCCATCGCGGTGCAGGTGCGCCCGGAGTCTGCGCGTGCCCAGGAGCGGCTTCGAAGCGTACGCGGGCAGCTGCTCGATGTTCTCGACATGCAGATTGAAGACGCGATCCGGTCGAAGCGGTTCGACCGCACGGGTCAGATCCTCCGCGAAGTGGATCGGTTTGATCCGCCCGCCGACTGGATCGCCGGGCAACGCCAGCGGGTCCTCGACGCCATCTCAGCAGAAGCCGCCCACCGCCTGGGCACCGACGATCCGCGCGTGGTTGCCCGCTGGATGGGGCAGACCCGAAACCAGCACCCCGCGAACATGAGCTTCGATCGGATCGAGATCCAGCTCGCCGAAGCCCTCATCCAGGACGCCCAGGGCGATGTGCAGAAGAACCGCTTCGCGGCTGCGCGGGACCGGCTGGTGGATGGGCAGGCGCTGCTCCCCGCTGCGTCTTCACGGCTCGGTGAGGCCATCTCGGTGGTCCACCAGCAGTGGGCCACAGACCTCCGCACGCGGTCCTCGGGGGCCGCGAGGGCCGGGGACGTCGGGCAGGCGCTGCTGTGGGCCGCCGGGGCGGCCAGCCTCTCCAGGGATGCCGCCGATCAGCGCCTCCACCAGGACCTCTGGGCCTCGCTCCTCAAGGAAGAGTGGCGCGGTGTCTCGGTTGGCTGGACGGGCCAGCCGGGAGCGAAGAATGCCGTCAAAGCCGGTCTTGTCGAGCGGTGGGCCGCGTCCGGCTGGCAGCGCGCGGACTGGGCGCCCAGCCGCAAGGCCACGATCACCGGTCAGGTCCGTCTCATCGCAGATGGCTGCGCCCGCGAGCGGGTCGCGGTGAAGCAGAAGGTTCACAACTACACCGACGGCACCATGATCCCCAACCCGCGGATCCCGACGCTCCAAGAACAGCTTCAGGGCATCATCGACGCCCGCGCGGTGATGTACCAGAAGGTCACCACCAGCCAGGCCGTGGTGGAGGACCGCCGTGTGGAAGCCTCCCGGCGGCGCGCCGAGTACGATCAGCAATACGCCCGCACACAGGACGCGCAGGTCCATCGCGACGCTGCCGAACAGCGGCTGATTGCCGCAGAGCGTTCGCTCCAGATCGCCGTGGATGCGACCGCGATGTTGCAAACATTGGAAGGTGAACGCCGCGCGCTTCGGGACGCGGAGCCTCGTCTGGTCGCTCAGCACGATCGCCTCAACGACGCGGTCATCCAAGCGCGCGCCGAGCGTGAGGATGCCCGGAACACCCTGCGTGTTGTTCAAACCGGTCAGCAGCAGCTCAACGGTGAGTTTCAATCGGCGACGGATCGGGTCCGTGACCTGGAGCAGGAGCGTGAGGCGTTGTCTGCGGGCATCACGACGCTGGATCGAGAGCGCACCCGGCTGCAGGGAGTCAAGCAACAGTCCACGTCCAAGCAGAGCGCTCTGGACTCGAAGCTGCGATACCACCAGGGCCTTGCAGACACCGCCCGCCGTGAGCTGGAGGCCATCGAGCGGGAGATCGCGACGGTGAGCCAGCGTCTGGACGCCGCCCGTGCCCGCGTCCGTGAGCCGGTTCAGCGCCTCGACGAGCTCGACCAGTCGATCAAAACGCTCAAAGCGCGCCTCGCCCGAATGGAACAGCAGCTTGCCGATGTCAACGAGCAGTTGGAGAGCGATACGCTGAGCGAAGAGGATCGTGTGGCCGCAGCGGAGCGGAAGGAGCGCCTGACCACCCGTCAGGAGAGCGCGGGGTTGAGGCTGACGAAGCTGGTCCGCTCTCGGCCCGGCGTCCAGGGCGAGGTGGACGCCGCGCGCGACGACGCCGCGGCGCTTCAGGCGGAGCTGTATCGGCTGCAGCCGCAGCTTGAGGCGAAGCGTCAGGCAAGCCAGTCGGCGCGTCAGGCTGTCGAGCGCGCCAGGCAGGCCCTGGACGAGGAGCGCGCCGCCGCCCAGCAGGCGGAGAGCCAGCTTCCGCTCCTCAGCGCGCAGCGCGCTGAGAAACAGACGACGCTTCGCCAGATCGAACAGACCGCGCTCCCCCGTGCCCAGCGTCGGGTCTACGATACGCGCTCCGCCCTCCAGGCCAAGAAGGTCGAGGTCGATCAGGCCGAACGTCAGCTCGCCTCGCGCCAGCAGGCGCTCGAGCAGGCGAAGGTCCGGCTCGTCCCGGTCCGTCAGGAGCTTCGCGCGGTCCAGGAGCGGCGGGCGGCGCTTCCAGCAGAGATCCAGTCCGCTCGGTTGACGGCTTCGGAGCTTCCCGCCCGAGAGGCGGCGCGGCGAGATGCCCTCCGAAACCTCGAAGAGACCGAAGGGTATCTCGCCCAGGAGTCGGAGTATCTGTCTCAGGCCGAGCGGGGCTGGCGCACCGCTGCGAAGCGCCGGGACAGCGCGATCTCGACCCTCAACGGCCTCAACAGCCAGGCCAACGCCCTGACCCAGCGCGCCGAGCGGGTGCAGTCGGCGCTGTCTGCGGAGCCCGCCCAGGTCGAGATGGTCAAGGCCGCCCGCTACAGCCAGGAGACCTGGCAGCAGACCTGTACCATCGCGGCGAACCTGGAGATGGGCGGCTGGTCGCATGCGTTCCGGTTCGAACAGCAGAGCCAGGACACCACCCACCGCGAGCGCCCCTCGGTGGGGCTCGTGGGGGATCCGCTGGCGTTCTCGGTGGATGGGGAGGCGGCTCTGGCGCAGGGGCGCTCCGCGCTGATCGAGACGCTCTGGTCCGGGGTGGTGGATCAGATGGGAACGCTCCAGACACAATGGGCGTCGCCGGCCGCAGGGGCGTCGGTGGAAGCCGCGACGCGCGGCCAGCTGATGGCGGCGTGGGCGTCGCCGGGCGGCGCGCTGACCCCGATCTTCGCAGAACACTACGATCTTCCCCCGGAGGCCTGGGCGCAAGTGGTGCAGTGAACGGTGTACACTCGCCGCGACTCGCTTTGGGAGGGCGCGGTGAGGGTTACCGGGAGGCAGGCGTCGGGCATGTATCGAGAGCTGGCAGGGACCGCAGAGTCCCTGGTCCAGCAGTATTCTGCGCTCAAGCAGTCTCTGGAGCGGAAGCGGATCGACGTCCAGGCCAGGCTGACCCAGGCGCGGGCGGACCTCGCCGCCATCTACCTGCCACAGCTGACCCGCGACCACATCCAATCCGCACAGACGCTCACCGGCTTCCGCGGGTTCTCTCGTCGCGATCCCCTCAAGGCGATGCACAACGAGCGCCATCGGCTGGAGGCCCTCATCCAGAAAATCGCCGCCATGGAGACGTACCAGCGTCGGGCGTTTCTGGTCGGCCCTGTCGGCGAGTACACCCGGAAGCTCGAAGAGGCGCAGGAGCTGCTCGCGCCCTGGCAGCTGGAGTGCGACAAATTCGAGTCGCTGCGCGACTTCCCCGCCCTCGTTGAGGTCGGCTATGACACGCCGGAGTATACGGTGCGCTGGTGGGAGCCGATGTACTGGCGATACTGGGCGAGCGGCGATGAGATCTGCGACGCGCTCGGGATGGGGGACTTCGGCGACGACGTCCTGCCTGCCTATGAGAAGGTCCGGGTGCCCCGGGACCAGTGGAAGCAGCAGGTCTCCGCGGCTGAGGCGAAGATGCAGGAGGTGCATGCCCTGGTCCAGCGTCATGACCAGGCCCAGGCCCGCCTCCAGCAGCTGCCGCAGGTCTACCTCGCCGAAGCCCAGAAGCTCCTCGCCCAACACCTGGAGATGGCCGATCCGGCGCTGCTCGCCCAGTGGGCCGCAGATGACCGCGGGATCATCATGGGCCTCCGCCGCATCGGTGGGATGCAGGCCAAGATCGACTTCTTCACCGATGCCATCGAGCGCGGCCTGAGCGGCGCCATCCAGGACTTCGAGAACCGCGCCCGGAAGTATCGTCGGAAGGTCGGCAAGTATCAACGGTCGAAGCACTATCATCGGACCATCCCGGAGCGGGAGCTGGATCGGAAGTTCCCCGCCAAGGTGGGCAAGTACCAGGCCCGGGTCGAGAAGCTGTCCCTGCTCGCTGACCGGGTCGAATCATATGACCGCTATGATGCCTTTGAGCTGGATAACCCGCCAGAGCTATGGTTCCATCAGTTCACCCGTGGCAAGCGGCCGTCCCGGCTGACGCCCTCCATCCGGGGGTGGTACGATCGCAACCCCGGCCGGACCCCGAACCTCGATCCGGACGTGCAGCAGAAGAAGGTCGCCGCCGCTGCGCCCGCCACCAGTCGCCTTGAAGAGCTGGGGTACCTCTCCTGATGGCGTTGCGCATCGTCAGCTACGCCATCAACGGCCGGGGGATGGGCCACCTCGTCCGACAGCTCGCCATCCTGCGGTGGGTCCGGCGGTACAGCGCCTTGCTCGACGCGCGGGTGGAGTGCTGGGTGTTGACCTCGTCAGAGGCCGACACCCTCGCACGACGCGAAGGTGTGCCCGCCCTGAAGATGCCCTCCAAGGCGATGATGCGAGACGCTGGCATCGACCCCCACCGGTACCTGTCCATCGCCCGGGGCTGGGTGCTCAACGCGATCATTGGCCTTCAACCCGATGTCTTGATCGTCGACACGTTCCCGGCGGGGAGCTTCGGGGAGCTGGTCACCGTCCTGGAGCTGGCCCGCTGTCGGGTCCTGGTCCAGCGCCGGGTCAAGGACGCATTCGCCGAAGAAGATGCCTATCAAACCCTGTTACCGATGTATCATCGGCGACTGTCTCCGGACGATCGACAGACCGGCCCCATCGTCATCCGTGAGCGGGAAGAGTTGATGAGCCGAGACGCCGCGCGGGCTGCGCTGGGGGTCCCGGACGGCGCTCGGGCGGTCTATCTGTCTCTGGGCGGCGGGGGCGATCCGTCTGCGGCAGGTCTGCTGCCCCGGGCCTGTCGGATGATCCGCGATGCCGGGTGGCACGTGGTCGTCGGCGCAGGGCCGCTGTATGACGGAGAGGAGCTGCGCGGGGAGGGGATCACATGGCTCGATCGCTATGTGCCCATCGAGCTGTTTCCTGGCCTCGATGCCGCTGTATCCGCCGGTGGCTACAACAGCTTTCACGAGTTGATGTTTGCTGGTGTGCCGACGGTCTTCCTTCCGCAGCCGCGTATCGCAGACGATCAGGTTGCCCGGGTCGATCGGGCCGTCGCGGTGGGTGCGGGGCGGCGGGCTGCGTCGCTCGACGAGGTGGTTGCGCTCCTCAATGATCCCGGTGACGCCGAGGCTGCACGACGGCTGGTGCCAGACAACGGCGCCCGAAAAGCCGCCGCGGCGGTCCTCTCGCTGGTCGCCTCGCCCGATGATGTCGATCGCGCCGTTGAAATCTTGACGCCTGCGCTGGTCGGGCAGCTGGAAGGGGAGGGGTGGGGGTTGGCGCGCGGTCTGGAGGTGACGAAGCTTCTGACCGGAGCGAGCCCCTCGGCGCTCGCCCGACGGGCTGCGTTGCTTGAAGAGCCTGCGCCCGAGGGCGATCCGGCGAAGCGGGTGGCGGGTTTCTTTCAGCTCTGCGCTCACCATCAGGTCCCGCCCGATATCGCCGTGAGCCTGCTCAAGGCGCTGCATCGCAAGTTCCCGGCGACCCGCGGCGAGCCGCTGGTGGAGGGCGCCCAGCGGCTGTTCGAGGTCTGGGCCCGGTTCGACGACTGGATGGGGGCCGTCTCGCTGCTTCGCGCGGTGCCGACGCAGCGGCAGCTGCCGCTTGACGCGTTCGCTGCCCTGATCGCCGCGTGGCTGGAGGATCATGATGACCTGTTCGATGCGCTGCGTGAGCTGTCTCAAATGGAACGGCACGGCGATCGGAGCATCGCGGAGTCGCTGACCCTGTTGACTGCAGGAGGAGGAGCGCGATGAGCCGCCAACAGGTGCTTGATGGGATCCGGATGGGGCGGCCAGTCATCGGACCGCAGTCGGTCCACATCGACGTCACCAACGGTTGCAACGCGGCGTGTGTGACCTGCTGGGATCATTCGCCGTTGCTGAGGGTGCCCCGACCGGCCCACTGGAAGCGGCGCCGGCTGCCTTGGGAGCGGTTCTCTGCCATCGTCGATCAGCTCGTTGAGATGGGCAGCGTAGAGGCGGTGGTGCTCTCGGGGATGGGCGAGCCGCTCACCCACCCGCGCATCTACGACATGATCGCGCGGGTCAAGGCGGAGGGGTGGTCGCTGACGATGCTGTCCAACCTGGTCGCTGCAGACATCGACAGGCTCGCCGCTTCGGGCGTTGACAACCTGTTGGTCGGCGTCCAGGGCGCCTCGACCGAGAGCTACACCGCCTTCCACCCCGGCTGGAGCGAGCAGCACTTCTTCACCATGTGCCGCTATCTTCGACGGTTATCCCGGGCAGGTGTCCAGGTGCGGCACGTCCAGGTCATCAACCGC
>JBCBLB010000965.1:0-2226 GCA_038520555.1 Myxococcota bacterium
CACGTCAATCACCAGGGTCGCATCCTGTGCCGGCAGCTTCTGTGCGACCGTCATCTCCCACTCCAGGCTCACCTCTTCCCCGGCGGGCAGCCGGTTGTCCGCGGTCGTCTTCCACGGTGGCTCGGCCTCGATCTCGCGGGCGAGGTCATAGGTGAAGGTCTCGGCCAGCTCGCCGCCGGCGCTGTCGAGCAACCGGGCGCGCACCCGATAGCGTTTGAACGGGCTGCCGGTGGGGAAGTGGTGGCCGGAGCCGGTGTTCTGCAGCCGGACCGACACCGATATGGGCTCGCCCCGCTGCACACGCGGGGAGGGCAAATCGACCAGGGCGCTCACCGCCCGGCGGATGTCCGCCGAGAAGCCGTGGTCGGACACCGCGGCGAACTTGCTGGCGGTGATGGGGGCGGCGACCGGTGGCATATGGCAGTCCTGGCATCCAACACCGGCTTCGGCGTAGCGGCTTCGTTCCCACTCGCCATAGGTGTCATAAAACGGGCGATCGCCGCCTGGCCAGGACAGCTGATGGCAGGTGGCGCACGATTCGGACCGGGTCAGCTCTGCAGAGACCGCCAGGGGGTGTGGGGAGCGGCTGCTGTCATGGACGGCGAGGATCGTCCCTTCGCGCACATGGCAGGCGGCGCAGCCGACGCCTTCGCTCATCAGGGACGGATCCCAGGCGGGGTTGTCTTCGAGCACCGGCCGAGCCAGGTCCTGATCGACGTACCCGGTGGCGAGGCGATCGTGTTGGTTGGCCAGGGGCAGGTGGCACTGGGTGCACACCGTGGCCTGTCCGACGCGGGCGACGGCGGCCTGGAACCGCTCTGAGCGCCATGCGTTGGCGTGTCCGGTCGGTGCCCACTGGTCGTGGGCAGACCAGTGACAGCTGTTGCAGCCCTGGGCGGTCAGGTTGGCCAGCCCATCGGGGACCTGTTGGATGACGACGGGCAGCCCGTCGGGAAACATCGCCGGTGCGGGCGGGCGCTCCTGGATCTCCGCGAGCGCTTCTTCGGCGGGTTGTTCTACAGGTTGCGGGGCGTCGCCGGAGCGCTTTCGCCCACCGGCGGCCAGGGCGATGCCTCCCACGAGGAAAAGCCCAAAGAGCAGGTTTCGCACAGTCGACCACCTCACGCGGCGCGGCACTCGGTTCAAGGGGCTGTCATCGTATCCCACTGCGCCCGATGGTGGGGAGGAGATGGCGACCGCCCGCTGTGGTGAGGTATCCTGGGGCTATGCTGCGCTTCCTCATGACCCACGGTCTGCCCGGACAATCCGACAACACAAGCCGTGCCTACCGGTGGGAATTCCGTCGCCCCGATGAGACCGCCCGATGGCAGGTCTCCGTCCCGACGTCCCGGATCCGGCGGGCGCCGCGCCGCCCGGAGCAGGCCCGGTGGCTTCAGGACGCCGGCTTCCCTGCACCCGGCCCCGACGGCGTCATTCCCCTCTCTGAGGGGGAGATCGATCGCCTCCTCGGCCTCATCGAGCCGCACACCGAGCGCTCCTGGGCCGCCTTCGAGGCCTTCGACGCCCGCGCCCGCAGCATCGCTGCGGGCAACATGTCTGCCGCCTTCGAACACAGCCTCAAGCTGCTCCGGGCCGCGCCAGAGTGGCTGGAGGCGCGGCTGCAACATGTCTGGCTGCTCGTCGTCCATGAACGCGATGCAGACGCTGCGCAGTCCGAACTGGACGCCATCGCTGCGAGCGCGGACCGGAAAGAAGTGCGCAAGCTCCGCCAGTCCATCGCCCTCCTCCGAGATGACTGGGACGCATACGCCACCCATCAGCAGGAGATCGTCGATGAGGGCGAGCGCAACCCATGGGACTGGGAGACCCTCGGCCTGTCCTACTGGGCGGCGGGCAACCTTCAGGGGGGGCTGGACGCCATTCACCGCGGGCTGGGCGATCATCCGGGCAACCGAGACCTCGCCCACCGCGCCGCGGAGCTGATGGACGCCCTCGGTCAGACCGACGACGCCATCGCCTACCTGACCGATCTGATCGCAGCGGATCCCACCCACCCGAAGTCGTGGGCCCTTCGGGGATGGGTGCGGCGGGCGCGGGCGCCCGACCTCGCCGCTGCGGACTACCGCGCTGCTCTGGAGATTGATCCCGATCAGCCGGTCGCGCGGGTTGGTCGTGGACTTCAGCGCCTCGACGCGGGGGATCGGGACGGGGCACGTGAAGATCTCAAGCCCTTCGCCCACTGCGGCTGGCAGGGCGCCGCCGATG
>JBCBLB010000745.1:0-4531 GCA_038520555.1 Myxococcota bacterium
CCCCCACCCCCCCGTCTTAAAACCCTTTTCCCCTCCCGCCCTCTGTTCCCTTCCCTTTTTTTCCCGGGGGTCGGTTGGGGGGGGGGGGTTGGGCCATCCTGGCGACGCTGTTGACCACGGCGCTGCTCATCTACGATCTGGAGAAGCCTGAGCGTTTCCTCTACATCCTGCTCCGGCCGCAGTGGAAGAGCTGGCTGACGCGCGGCGCCGTGATCCTCATCGGATTTTCGACCGTCAGCGCCCTGTGGTGGCTGGGGACAGCGACCGACGTCCTGTCTGCATCGATGCATACGCTCTTCGCGGTGGTGACCCTGCCGCTGGCTGCAGCGACCGCGGCATATACGGCGTTTTTGTTCGCCCAGGCCGAGGGACGCGACCTGTGGCAGAGCCCGGCCCTGCCGCTGCACCTCATCGTTCAGTGTCTGATGATGGGATCTGCGGTGTACCTGTTGCTCGGCTGGGCGCCCTCCGCCGAGATGGTCACCGCCGCACGGATCACCTTCGCGGCGTCGCTCGTGGTCGACGCCTTCCTGCTGGTTTTTGGGGAGCTGGGCGTGCCACATGCCAGCGAGATCGCCGCCCGGGCGGCGCATGAGATCCGAGAAGGCCGGTACCGCACCCTGTTCTGGCGCGATGCGATCGTCTTTGGCCATCTCGTGCCGTTGCTGCTGGTCTGGTTCGGTGGGGGCGTGCCAGGCGCCGCTGCTGCGCTGCTCGCGGGGTACGGGTTGTATGCGTATGAGTATGCATTCGTCACTGCTCCCCAGGAAATTCCCAACTCGTAGCTGCTGGAGCGAACGATGAGTGTCTTTGCCTTCCTCTCCTCGATGCTGGGGATGCGTCGTCCGGAACCGCCGCCGAGAGCGAGCGGTGAAACCAACGCGGCCGGTGTGGCGATGCCTGCCTTTGATGTGACCGATCAGGCTCCCGTCGACATGACCCATGTCCGGCAACCAGATGGGCGGATGACCTCGTATCCTCCGATCGATCGGTGGGACGACTGGGTGGAATACGACAGCCGCGCATGGCCTCGCAAGGTCGCGCGGCGCTATACGCTCGTGCCCACCATCTGCTTCAACTGTGAGAGCGCCTGTGGGCTGCTCGCCTATGTCGACAAGACCACCTTTGAGATTCGGAAGTTTGAGGGAAATCCTGCGCATCCGGGCTCTCGGGGTCGCAACTGCGCCAAGGGACCGGCGACCCACAACCAGATCTATGACCCGGAACGCATCCTCTACCCGCTGAAACGGGTCGGAGCGCGGGGTGCAGGGCAGTGGAAGCGGATCAGCTGGGATCAAGCCCTCGACGAGATCTCTGACAAGATGCGCGCCAGCCGGCAGAAGCGTCGAGACGGCATCATGTACCACGTCGGCCGCCCCGGGGAAGACCACTACACCAACCGCTGCATCACCGCCTGGGGCGTTGACGGCCACAACAGCCACACGAACATCTGCTCTGCGGGCGCGCGGGCCGGCTACTTCTTCTGGGCTGCCGGCGATCGGCCCAGCCCCGACTATGCCAACGCCGGCTGTATCCTGCTCATCAGCAGCCATTTGGAGACCGGGCACTACTTCAACCCCCATGCGCAGCGGATCATCGAAGCCCAGCAGCGGGGCGCCAGGATCATCACCATGGATCCCCGACTGTCCAACACCGCTGCCAAGAGTGACGTCTGGTTGCCGACCTGGCCGGGCTCCGAGACCGTGGTGTTGCTGGCCGTCGCCAACCATCTGCTGCAGACCGACCAGTTTGACCGTGAGTTCGTGCGCCGCTGGGTGAACTGGGACGTGTTCCTCGCCGAAGCGCCAGCCGTGCCCGACATGCCCGCGCTCCCAGTGGGAGAGGGGACCTTTGAAGACTTTATCCAGTGCCTCAAGGCGCTGTATTCCGCCTTCACCTTTGAACGGGCTGCACAGGAAGCGGGGGTCCCCATCGAGCGGATCATCGAAGCCGCAGAGGCGATCGCGTCGGCGCCTGGTGGGCTGTCGGCGCATGTCTGGCGCTCTGCTTCGATCGGCAATCTTGGGGGCTGGCAGGTCTCCCGCTGCCTGTTCTTCCTCAACGTCCTCACGGGTAGTGTGGGGACAAAAGGGGGAACGGCGCTGAATGCCTGGAACAAGTTCGTCCCCAGGCCCTTCAAGCAGCCGCCGGCGTTTGACGCCTGGAACCATCTGCACCTGCCACACGAGTGGCCGTTCAGCTTCTTCGAGATGAGCTTCCTGCTGCCGCATTTCCTCGAAGAGGGCCGCGGCGACGTCGATGTGTACTTCACCCGCGTCTACAACCCGATGTGGATCAATCCCGACGGGTTCATGTGGCTCAAGGCGTTGCGGAATGAAGCGCTGCTCAAGTGTCATGTCGCCCTCACGCCCACCTGGAATGAGTCGGCATGGTTCGCAGACTATGTTCTTCCGATGGGCCACGCCGGCGAGCGTCACGATGTGATGAGCCAGGAGACCCACGCCGGCCAGTGGATCGGGTTCCGTCAGCCTGTCCGGCGGGTCGCCATGGAACGGGCTGGCCGGTCGGTTCAGTTCACCCATGAGGCCAACCCCGGTGAGGTCTGGGAAGAGAACGAGTGGTGGGTCGAGCTGTCTGGCCGGATGGACCCGGACGGTGCGATGGGCATCCGCCAGTGGTTCGAGAGCCCCTACCGAGAAGGGGAGCTGTTCACCCAGGACGAATACTGGGGATGGATTTTTGAGAACAGCGTCCCCGGTCTGCCCGCCGCCGCCGCAAAAGAGGGCCTCAGCCCGCTCGCCTATATGCGCAAATATGGGTGCTTCGAAGTCGTCGCTGAGAACTACACCCCGTTCGAGGCGCCCGCTGTCGAGAACATGGATGGTGTCGAAGTAGACGAAGAGAAGCGGATCATCGCCGGGGGCAAGGTGGTCGGCGTCCTGATCGACGGCGCGCCGCGGACCGGCTTCAAGACGCCCAGCCGCCGGCTGGAGTTCTTCAGCCGGACCCTGCGAGATTGGGGCTGGAATGGCCTCGAGTATGTCCTGCCCTGGACCCTGAAGAGCCATGTGCACCCTGACCATATCGATCGGAGCCGCGGCGAGATGCTCCTGCTGCCCAACTGGCGGCTGCCGACGCTGATTCATACCCGCTCGGCCAACGCCAAGTGGCTCTATGAGATCAGCCATGCCAATCCCATCTGGATGCATCCCGAAGACGCGAAGCGGATCGGGGTGGCCACGGGCGAGCTGGCCCGGGTAGAGACGGAGATTGGGTGGTTTGTCGACAAGGTCTGGGTCACCGAAGGCATCAAGCCCGGCATCATCGCGATGAGCCACCACCTCGGCCGCTGGCGCCTCGCGCGAGGCAGCGGCGGAAACCCGGGGATGACCGCGCTGGCACAGCTGTCGGAGAACGGTGAGGGGGGCCATCGGCTCAACATTCTCGAGCCGGGTCGGGCATGGAAGAGCGTCGACCCGGACACCGAGCGGATCTGGTGGGAAGACGTCGGGGTTCATCAGAACCTCACCCACGCCGTCCACCCGGATCCGATCAGCGGCGCCCACTGCTGGCTTCAGAAAGCCATCAGCGTTCGCCGTGCGCGCCCCAATGAACGCCATGGCGACGTCTTCGTCGACACCAACCGCTCGATGGTGGTCTATCGGGAGTGGCACGCGATGGCCCGCTCTGCGGTCGAACACAGCCCGGACGGAACCCTGCGCCCCTACTGGTTGAAGCGCCCGCTGAAGCCGGTCCCCTCGGCATATACACTGCCTGATTCGCCCTGGGGCCGCGATTGACGCCGTCTCAACGGGCAGAAGCCCGCAGCCGCGCCTATGCGCTGCTGGCCGGGCTGTGGATCGAAGGACTCACCGAAGCGCGGCTCTCCGCCGTTCAGCAGACGCCGCTGGCGGGGGCGCTCCCCGATCAGATCGATCTGGACCTGCTCGCCGCCGCTCATCATCGCGCCACGTCGATGGAGCTGCTGCCCTACGCAGGCGTCTTCTTGGACACCGATGACACCATGGGCGGCGCCGCGCAGCGGTTTTTCACCGACAGCCGCACCACGGGGTTTCACCCGGACACCACGAACACCCGAGCCGATCACCTGGGGCTCCTTCTGGCGTGGCTGGCGTTTCTATGCGGTGCCGAAGCAGACGCCCTGGAAGATGGAATGGGGGAGACCGCCGCGCGCGTCGTCACGCTCCAGCAGGATGCGCTCGATCGGCACCTGCTGTCGTGGCTGCCGCCGTTGTGGGCGGCGGGGAGGCGATCGCTGCGGGGATTCTGGGCGGCTGTGCTGGACATGACCGCCGCGGTGATCCTCGATCACCGCGGCGATGTCGCCGCGCCGCCGCCGCTCCCCGACTCTGCAGCGGGGCTGCTGGATGCACCAAAGACCAGCGTGTGGCGGATCGCCGGAGCCCTGTCGACGCCCGCCACCAGCGGGGTGTTCCTCACCCGGGTCGACCTGCGCGTCCTCGGCCGCGCCGCTGGGGTGCCGCGGGGCTTCGGCGCCCGCCAACAGATGATCGCCAACCTGCTCCGGAACGCCGCCGAGTATCAGTCC
>JBCBLB010000166.1:0-15298 GCA_038520555.1 Myxococcota bacterium
GTTTGCCGAGAGGATGCCTTCCCCCTCGCAGAGACTGGTGCCCCAGCCGGCACAGGGGACCACCTCAAGCCGCTCCACGCTCAGCGAGGCGGACTCAGGCTCTTCAATGTGCAGGACAAACGAAGGAAGCCGCTGGTTTTCCAGTGGCATTGTGTACTCCGTGTGGCCGGCTGCGAAGAGACAACCGGCCACAGGTCACGTACGCGTTGCGTTGTTCAAAGATTTCAACGACCTGTCGCAACCTGTACCCGTCTTTCGGAAACGGCTGCCCGTCTTTGCTGTGCCAGGTGACCGGAGACGTTGAAGAGCGCCGCCCGGCTATCCTCCGTCGAAACGCGTCTGAAAAGGGCGCTTGGTTCTCCGTCCGCTGAAGCGGCATTCGTGCTGCAGGTCGATCTCAACGGGGTTGTCATCACAGAGGATCGGAGCAGCCTCTGTCCTTCCCTGCTCACAGGCTTCTGGTACGACAGCCGCTTTGCTGTCGGCGACGCGCTGATCGCCGAGGTCGATGCGGACACAGAATGACCGAATAAAAAATTCTGGGATGTAAACCTGCCTGTGGCTCGTACAGCGGCCATCACCCCTTTCAGAGACACGCCCATGAACATGGTTGATTCGATCGAGCTTTTCTTCCAGGAAGGCGCCGCTGACAAGCTGTATAATGCCCAGATCGTAGAAGAAAACGGTACATACACGGTCAATGTGCAGTGGGGGCGTCGGGGTCGAAAGCTGAACACCGGCACCAAGGCGCTGAACACCACCGAGGCCCTGGCGCGCAAGGCATACGACAAGGTCATCCGGCAGAAGCAGAAGAAGGGCTACGAGATACGGACCGACGACGCTCAACCTGCCGCGGTCGCGCCTGCTGAGGGCATGGGATCCGCCTCAAAGGCTGGTATCCAGCGGCGAGACCGGCTGGGCACGCCTGCCCAGCTGCTCAATGCCGTCGAGGAACCTGCGGTCGAGGCCCTCCTGGCTGACCCGATGGTGCTCGTCCAGCAGAAGTTCGACGGTGTTCGCGTCGTGGTCCACGTCAATGCCGAGGTGCAGGCCGCGAACCGCAACGGTGAGGTCTCGACCCTCGACGCGGCGGTGGCTGCGGCGCTCAAGCCCGCCCCTGCCGGCACCATCATCGACGGCGAGCTGGTCCCTGGGGAAGACGGTCCCACCTACCGGGTCTTTGATCTCCTCGCCCTCGGCGGAGACGATCTCCGCGCCCTCCCCTACGCGGAGCGGTACGCCCGCCTCAACACGCTGTGCGCTGGGCTGGCAGCACCCATCGTGTTGGTCGACACCGCCCGCACCCCTGAGCAGAAGCGCGCGCTCTTCGACACCCTGCGTCAGGCCCGTGCCGAGGGCGTCGTCTTCAAGCGCAGCGACGCTCCGTACACCGCGGGCCGGCCCGCCTCCGGGGGCACCCAGCTGAAGTTCAAGTTCGTCCACTCCGCCGATGTGTTCATCACAAACAACGCGGGCAACGCGTACCAGATGGCGGTGTATGAAGGTGATACCCTGCGCGAGGTCGGCAAGGTCTTCGCCGGCACGAGCAACGCCACGCGCAGCCAGCTCGATGCGGCGCTGTCCGCCGGAGAGCAGCCGGTCGCCGAGGTGCGGTACCTGTACGCCACCGAGGCGGACCTCTTGTACCAGCCGGTGTTCGTGCGGATTCGGACCGACAAGACACCGGCCGCGTGTGCCTTTGGTCAGCTCAACCGGACCAACCGCAGCGTGGTCGGGACCTTCAGCGCCTGATCGCTTCGGCTCCGCGCCGCATCACCGCCAGCGCGATGTTCCGCCCTTCACGCCGCATCATCGCCTGGTTGATCCAGACCAACGCCAGCGGCTCCAGTAACCGGGCCCGGATCAGCCCCCCGGCGACAAAGGGTTCAAAGCCGATATCCGCCGCTAGCCGGGAAACAACGGCGCAGGCGTCCTCGTCATCGCCGCAGAGAAACATCGCGGGTCGAAGGCCGTCATGATCGTAGGCGGTGCTGGCCATATTCTCCGCGCCAGTGCTGTTGAAGCACTTGACCACCCGCGCCGTCGGGGCCCACCGGGCGACCTGCTCCCCGCCCGAATCCGTGTGGCCGTGTGTAAGCGAAAAGCCTGGACCGATGGGATTGGTCGCGTCCACCAGGATCCGGCCACCAAAATCACCGACCGCGTCGAGCGCAGACTGCGCCGCTTTCCAGGGCACGGCGAGGATAACCACCTCTGCGCCCTCGACCGCATCGCGAATCGTATGCAGCGAAGCGCGATCCCTGGCGAGCGGTTGAACCTTCTCGGCCGAAGGATCGCGGAGCCCGTAGCGAATATGGTGTCCGGCGCCATCCATCGAGCCGCCCAGGGCGCTCCCAACGTTTCCCGCGCCGATGATCGCAATGTTCATGATCTCGTCCTGTGTTGTGTGGTTGGGCGCTCAGCGACCAAGGGTCTCGATGACCAGCTCGGCGGTCTCTGCGCCGGAGAAATTCTGTTGTCCGGTGATCAGGTTCCCGTCCCGCACCGCGAAGCCCTTCCAGAGGCCCGCCTGAATATAGTTTGCACCCAGCTTTTTCAGCTCATCTTCGATCCGCCAGGGCATCACATGGACGTCCCGGGAGAGCATCCCCGCGTCCCACACCGCATGGTCGGCGAAGTCCTCCTCAACATTGGCGAAGCCGGTCACCGTCTTGCCCGCGACCAGCGGTGTGCCATCCGACAGCGTGGCATACCGAAGGATCGCGGTGCCATGACAGAGCGCGCAGGCGACCTTGCCCGCTTCGTAGAACGCAGCGAACGCCTGCTGCAACGCCACCGCGTCCTGGAAGGTGAACATCGGAGCCTGGCCACCCGCGACCACGATGGCGTCAAAATCTTCGATGTTCAGTTCCGAGACGGGCTTCGTTTGCTCGACGAGCTGCGCCAGCTCCGGCGTCGCAATGAAGCCCATGCTGATCAGGTCGGTCTTGGAGTAGCCGCTGGGATCGCGTGGATCGCTCATCGCGTCCGGCTGGCAGGCGCCACCGTCCGGGCTGAACAGCGCGATCTGATAGCCCACCTCCGTAAAAGCCAGGTAGGGATGAGTCAGCTCGGACCACCAGAATCCGACCGGCCAGCCCGTCGTCGTCGAGATCGCAGGGTTCGAGATCACGATCGCCACACGGCGGGGAGATTCAGGGTTGGTCGCGTTGGGGTTCTTGAGGCTCATGGTTTCTTTTCTCCTGTTGGGGCAGCGCAACCTGCCAGGCAGGAGAAGGGTAGGAACGATTCAGGATGACATCTATTGAACAGATTGAAAACTATTGTTGCAGCGATTTCAACTGCTCAATACCCGACCTTCCAGCTTGATCTAAGGGGCTGAGTCGGCACCGGGCGCCGGTAAACCACCCGCCAACGGTCCACAGGCTCCGACGACCTGCTCTCAAAGCCAACGGTGCGTTGGGCCCCTGTTGAAGCGGGGATGCCAGATCAGGCTCAGCGCCACATCACTGTCGAGCGTCAGCGGGTTGACGGGTCGCCGGATGTCCGGCACGGAGCCGCTCCGCGTCCCGAAGCAGATTGGGCAGGGAGCGGAGGTTGAGCTTCGGCCCCGGCTCGGATCCGCATCTCCATCGGATCATCCACGATGGGCTTATCGGACCCAGAAATGACCGAAAACCCTGCTCTTGACTCGAACGGGGGACGATACCGCACAGTTGGTGGTGACGCATGCCACCACCGCGGCAAGGCCCGCGAACACAATACGCGCCTCAGAATTATTCCGGTCGTCGTTCAGTCCGCGACCGGGAGCCCGCTGGGGACGCGCGCGGGGACGAGGTCGTCCATGTCCATGGCGCGGGGGTCGGTCATCGCCTCCATGAAGGCGACGATCTGCTCGATCTGCGGGCCGTTGAGGTTGATGCCGTTCATCAGCGGGGACAGGTTGTCGAAGACGTCATTTTCATTGTCGACCTGAGTGCCCCAGAGGACCTCTTCGAGCTGTCGTTCGTCGTAGGTGCGGAACGCCTGGCGGGGGTTGTCGTAGTGCGCGGTGAAGTCGCCGAGGTCGACGAACTGCCCGGCGTGTCCGTAGGGTGCGGTCAGGGCAACGTTTCGGAGCGGCGTGGTGCGGAACGCATAGCGATCGTTCGGGTTGTTGGAGACCGCCTCGCGCCCAAAGTCGTCGTTCCCGTTCCCGCCGTCCCCGACGCCCGGTCCGATCTGCGGCATGCCGGTGTTGTGGAATCGCTGGTCGGTCAGGTTGGGTCCGTTGTGGCAGACCGCGCAGCGTCCCGGCCCAAGGAACGCCTCGCCGCCTGCGATCTGCTCGGCGGTGAGTGCGTTGTCATTGCCCTCCAGGAACGCATCCAGCGGGCTATCTGAGGACTCGAACGCGGTGATGACGAACGCGCCGATGGCGTTGCCGGCGTGGGCGAAGGTCATGTCCTCGAAGTCTTCACCGGGATAGGCTTCTTCGAACAGCGCGACATATTCGGGGATATCGCCGAGGCGCTCCATCAGCCCCTCCCAGATCCCAGAGAAGTCATCGTCGCTGATGGCAGCCAGCTCATTCTCGCCCATCTCGCCGCGCATCTCTTCCCGCGAGGTCACCGGGAACATGGCCTGGGCGCCCACCACACCGGTCGGCGCGAGGGTGGCCCGCATGTCTGCGGTGATGTCGGCGCCGGCTGGCGTCATCAACCGCCCCCGCGGGTCGAGCGCCACGCGGCCGTCCCAGAACATCTGATCGATGTCGTGAAGATTGAAGAGGGCCGGGCTGTTTCGTGGGATGCGTGCGTCGTCCGGGTGCTCCCGATCCATGCCCAGCCCCTCGCCGCCCACGCCGATGGGCAGAGACCGCTCGTCGGCGCTCGCCAGCGTCGGGTGGTGACAGGTCATACACGAGATGTCCTGGTTTCCACTGAGGATCTTGTCAAAGGCCAGCGCCTGCCCGAGGTCGACCAGGGCCTGCTCGAACGCCGGCGCCGTCGGCACCGCCGTAATGTCGGCATCCTCCAGCCGATCCCGCAGGCGGTCGATCACCGGGTCGGGCACGCCGTTGTCCGGGAAGTTCTCGTCGCCGGCGTCGTCTGCTTCCTCGTCTGGGTCCAGGTCGCCGCCATCGTCGTCGTCCACCTGGCCGTCGCCGTCCCGATCCACGTCCACCTCATCGTCCGACGCGGCAGCGATGATCTCGTTTTCAATCGACTCATCACAGCCGATCAACAAAAGCGCAACCAGAAGGGCAGGGCGTCGGAGGGTCATGGCCACCTCGAATCAGTGCGGGTTCTGCTTGATTCGACACGCACCGATTCTCAGGCGGCAAGACCCTGAAAGAATAATTTCAATTTGCAGAGTGCGCTTCGACGTCGAGATCGGCTGCATCCCGCATCATCGACAGCAGCTCCCGCTCGTCCGACACCCCGCGCCGCGCCCGGCGCAGATAGTCGATGACCATCTCCAGCGACAGCTCATTGACATGGGGCGACTGTCGGAGTATTTCGGCGAAGGTCGCCGCGGCATAGGCCACCCGGGCGTCTGCGCTCGTCAGCCCCTCGGTCTCCTTCAACGCGTTCGATGGGAAGTCATAGACCACCTCCTGCGCGGCCTTGTCGGCCCCTGGGGCCTCATAGCGAAGGTAAACGCTGGCGAGGCTCTCTACGAAGCCCTCCTTGAGGATCACCTCATACAGCGCCGTCACATCATGTCCAGCGCCCACCTCGCCTGCGTCGACCCGGTCATTGCGGAAGTCTTCATCGGCGATGTCTCGGTTCTCGTAGCCGATCAGCCGATAGGCCAGCACCGACGATGGGTTGAACGCCACCTGAAGTTTCACATCCCGGGCGATTGTGATCGTGGTCTCGGTCATCTCTTTGGAGAAGAGTCGCTCGGCCTGCTCATAGGTGTCGATATAAAAGTTGTTCCCATCTCCGTTATTGGCCAACTGTTCCATCAGAGTGTCCCGATAGTTGCCCATGCCGAAGCCGATCGTCGACAGGGTGACGCCGTCGTCTGCATGCTCTTTGATCTGGGCGAGCATCTCTTCCCAGCCGGTGGCGCCGACGTTGGCGTCGCCGTCTGAGAGGATCATCACCCGGTTCTCATGGCCCTCGACGAATCCACGTCGGGCGAGGTCATAGGCGAGGTCGATCCCAGAGGACATCGCCGTGCTGCCCCCCGAGCGGAGCGCGCCGATCCCCCGATGGATCCGCCCGGTGTTCGCGGCCTTCGTTGGCGGAAGGATCTCGGCCACCCGGCCGGCATACACCGCCAACGCCACCGTATCGTCGGGGTTGAGGTGGTCGACCAGCAGATGCAGCGACTGCCTGGCCAACGCAAGCTTATTGGGCGACCCCATCGAACCCGACACATCGACCAGAAAAGTCAGGTGCAGCGGCGGGCGGGTGGCGGCGTCCAGCTCGCGACCCTGCACACCCACGCGGAGGATATGCCGACCATCCCGAAACGGATCGGGGAAGGCCTCGAAGGCGACCGCGAAGGGGTGCGCGTCCTCGGGCTGCGGGTAGTCGTAGTCGAAGTAGTTGACGAACTCCTCGACCCGAACGGCCTCAATGGGGGGCAGCGTGCCGCGGCGGATCATCGCCCGACTGATGGTGTAGCTCGCGGTGTCCACATCCAGGCCAAACGTCGAGCGAGCGTCCTGGCCCACCATGGTGAAGCCGTTGACACCGTAGTCTGTGAAGTCATCGCCGACCATGGTGGGAGCTGCATCGGGCGTCCCCGTGTCGCCCTCTTCCGGAAGCGACGCAGCGGGCGCCAACGCCGCGACCGGGTCGGACACCTCATTTCGACGCCGTCTGTTGATGGAGCCACCGATGGCCCCGCCCACCACGCCCGCCGCGGTCTGGACCGCGGACTGATAGGATCGTCCTGCCGGGATCCGCTGAAGAACATCCCGTGACAACGTATCTTCAACGATCAGGGTCTCTTCAACGATCAGGGTCTCTTCGGTGGCGGCCTGTGGTTGCAGGGTGACGCTCAAGCGAACGGTCTGACCAGCCTGGGTACGGATCGCGTCGAGGCGAACGACCTCAAAGCCTGGATGACGGGCTTCCAACGCGTACTCTCCGATGGGCAGATCGGAGAATCGGAACTGTCCATCCAGATCGGTCTGGCTGTGGCGGACCTGCTCTGAAAGAATCGGTGAGGACAGCGTCATGGTCACACCGGGGATGGCCAGACCGTCTTCATCGGAGACGGTACCGGCGAGAACGCTGAGCGACGACTGCGCGACGGCGATGTTGGAGAACAACGCCAACAACAGGAGGAACAGGGTACGCATGACCGCACTCCATAACGAGTAAGACATGGCGTCTCTGCGCGAATGATCGCCTTCAGAGGGCCTACATCTGGGGTTGGGTAATGAAGTGGGTCCAATCAGGCGGGTGTAAACGCGTGACCAGATCGGTGCCGTTCGCGACGTCTCTCTCTGCGACAGCATGATGTCAGGGCTACACGAAGGTCAACGCCGGGGTTATGAGTCCGATGCCTTTCCATCGGAGGAAATGATGGAAACAACCGACAATCCCACCCATACGGCTCCCTGGGTGCCGCGTGTGCTGGCCACCCTCTACCTCGCCCAGGTCATCGGAATCGTCTACTTCAGCCTGTTCTCACTCGGCGTCGCCGGCATTCTGTGGACCATGCCCACCTGACGCAGCGCCGATTGCTCACATCAGGCGCTGTGTCACCGACGCCTGCCCATCCGCGAGCACGATCTCGGCCATCGCTCCGTTGACCAGCGTAAGCTGCGGCGGGCTGTGGCCGATATCCGCCTCCAGAATGACGGGGACGCCCAGGTCGCCCAGCGCGATCTCTACGGCCTCTTCGAAGGTGCGGTGCGTCTCATCGCTGGCGTCGGGGCCGCAGTTGCGGCCCAGGACGACGGCGTTGACGCCTTCCAGCCAGCCCGCCATCCGCATCCCCCACAACCCGCGGCCCACCGCGTGGGGGTTCAGCTCGCAATTCTCCAGGTAGAACAGCACCCCATCTTCCCTGGCGAACCGCTGGAACGCCCGCAGGTCGCCGAACGGGGTTCCGGTCAGGTGCATCAAGGTGTCCAAACAACCGCCCAGCAGCCGTCCCCGCACCACCGCGTGGTTGTTGCCGCTCAGCAGCCGCCAGCGGGTCTTCTCGCTCAGATCAAACGGCAGCGTCGGGTTCGCCTCAAGGTCGGGGTAGTTGGCCTGGTGCACGGTCGACGACTGCTGAACCGGCGCGTCGCCGGCTGCCCAGCCGAACGCCTGCCGGGCGAGGGAGGTGAGCGGGTCGGTCTGCTCTTCGAGCAGATCCACCCCGGCGGTCCCATGCAGCGTCGCCACCCCCAACAGGGCCGTCAGCGGGAAGGTCAGCGTCGAGATGTCAGAGAACCCCATCACCCACGGCGGTGGCACCGTCGCCATTGTTGCAAGATCCAGCCGCGGCAGCACCTCGATGAGCATCTCCCCGCCCCACGGCGGCAGGAGGGCGCGGACGGTCGGATCGAGCCAGAACCGCATCAACTCTTCGGCCCGTTCGGCGGCGGGCGCAGAGGCGCCGGACTGTTCTCGATACACGCAGTCGCCGACCGCGACGGTGTAGCCGCGGCCCCGGAGCTGCGCCAGGACCCGCTCGAACCGGAGCCGAATCTCGGGCTCGACCACGCCGGAGGACGGGGCCACCACGGCGATCGTGTCTCCTGAACGGAGCCCCTTCGGGTAGCGAATCCTCTCCATCTCCGACTGATAGTCCCTCTCTGACCGACCGACAAGAAGACGTCGGGGAACGCCATCCCGAAACCCCGCTGCGGAGCGCGGGAGGGTATCTTCCTCGGAGAGGATCACCGATCGCCGGGGAGGAAGAGATTATGGCGCATGGGGAGACGCGCGGCGCGCCGTTCGCGGACCAGACCTGGCCGACCACGCGAACATGGAGCTTCTTCGAGCTGTTGGAGCAGTTCGGGCTCTCGCCTCTGGGGGAGGAGATCGTGACCACCACCCGGCAGCTCACCCTCAGCGCCGCGCTGGCGGACTCGCCCATCATCGCGGTCTGTGGGATGCTCAACGCAGGAAAGTCGTCCACCACCGCCAAGAACCTGAGCCCGGCCGGGCGGGCGCGCACCCCGATAGGCCTCCACTCGCGGAACGGGACCCAGCGATTCGTGCTGTGGCTTCCGGAGCAGTGGAAGGCGGATGCGGTCCTCTGGGGCGAGATGACCGACTATTTCCTGGAGGTCTTCCCGGGCGGCCTGGAGGCGCTCTCGGACGACCCGGTGGTCGCACACGCCCAGTACCGAAACGACCACACCGAAGACGATCTGTTCGGCGTGCTGATGATCGCCACCGATCCGAACCTCAACGCGCTGGGCATCGCGATCCTGGACTGCCCGGACATCCAACGTCCCACCACCGGCCCGCGGCGCGACGCGGTCCCGGTGCAGACCCTGCGCCGGGAGATGCTGGGGCAGGCCGCGCAGCTGTGCTCCTACTTCCTCATCGTCGCCACGATGGAGAACATCGACGACGAGACCATCGTCCAGATCTTGAACGAGATCTCGACGCGGGCGAAAGACATCCAACGCGCGCTGCTCATCAACAAGATCCGTCCCCGAGACTTCCGCCCCCACGAGGTCCTCCAGCAGCGGGTCAAAGACATCCAGCGCGACTTCCAGATCGAAGCGGTGTATGGCGCCTGGGACTTCGACATCTCTCAGAGCGCCGACTTCATCCCCCCCCCGCACCGGGACGCCGAATTTCCGACCTTCTTCGCCCTCTCCGAGACACCCGCAGACAACCCGCCGGCGGCGGACATCACCGATCGCCTCCTGGAGGTGCGCCTCCAGAACCTCTCCACACAGCGGCTCCACACCGACCGCAAAGAGACGACGCGGCAGAACCTTCGCGCCAGCATTCGACAAGCGCTGGTCGCGATCGACCAGACGAAGGCACAGCAGACACGCGAGACCGCAGACCTCCAGGACAGGCTGTACCGGGTCTGCAACGAGATCTTCATCGACAACACCGATCAGATGCGCATCACCCTGGCGGCAGAGGT
Source organism: Myxococcota bacterium (assembly GCA_038520555.1). Taxonomy (GTDB): domain Bacteria; phylum Myxococcota_A; class UBA796; order UBA796; family UBA796; genus JBCBLB01. The sequence goes on from JBCBLB010000166.1 coordinate 10,015, forward strand.
GGTCGACGGCCTGCTGGAGAGCCTCCAGTCCAAAGCCCCGGGCTACGTCCGCCCGTTCATGTGGGCCAACGCACAGCTCCATAAGCTCTACCAGTCGGCGCGGCGCTCCCTGCGGTCGGCCGTCGACTACTTCCGCGTCGACGAGTTCCGCGATGACATGCTCCGCTCTGGTCGGGGAAAGCGGCTGACCGCGACATCTCTGGCGCGGATGCTGAAGGCGGAGGGGATCTTTTTGGACCGCGCCCCTGAGGCGACGGGCGATCGGTTGGAGCAGATCAGCGCGGACGTGATCTCGCGCTTCAGCCAGGAGCACCGCTCTCGGCTGGCGCCTGAAGACCTCGACCAGATGGCGGATCGGGTCTGGGCGTCGGTGACCCGGACGCAGAAAGCGGCGGCGGCCGTCGCGCTGGTTGGCTCCCTGGTCATCGGCCTGTTCGCCGTCGCGACGATCCCCATCGACCTGGGGACGAACGTCATCTTCGCCGCCTCGATCAAAGAGATCCTGGCGGTGACGGCGCTGAGCACTGTGTTCGGACAGATCGGTGACGAGTATCTGTCGCGGATCCTGCGGCAGAAGGTCGCGCTCCCTGCCTTCGCCGATATGCTCGCCCTGCTCTGCGACGCGCTGATGCTGCCCCGAGAGCGGGCGGACGGGGCGGCCTTCATGGTCCAGGGCGAGCCCCTTCCCGCGCCGGTCGTCGTCGCTCCGATCCTGGACCTGGCCAACGCGCCGGGGGGACGGCGCGCCCCGGTGATCCGGTATCGCCGCGAAGGGGCGCCGACGTCCTGGGTCGACGCGATCGAGGCGGAGGTACGCGCCCAGGCCGGGGGGACTCGATGAGCGACTACACCGACACGCTCTCAGAGCGGGTCCGCAACGCTGCGCGCTTGTTGTTCGGCGACACGCCGCTGGCGGCGACGCTGACGGCTGAGGCCGATCGGTTTCAGCGGGACGTCGCCTCGCTGGAGAGCCTGCGGGGCGTCGCGGTGCCGACGATCGCGATGGTGGGGCCCTCTGGCCACGGCAAGAGCGCCATCGTCCGCACCCTGATCCGCGATCCGGCGGTCCAGGAGCAGATCCGCTCGGGGCCCAGGCCGGAGCACCGGACCCAGAAGATCACCTGGGTCGGGCCCTATCGCCCCGATGACCTTCACCCCGGCCGGGAGCGCCATGTCCCGGCGACCGCGGCGCAGATGGTCTCCCTGGGCAAGCCCTACCTCCTCATCGACACGCCGAGCTTCTCCAGCCAGGACCCGGCGCGGACTCGGCTGGCCGAAGACGTCCTGGCCGATGCCCAGGTCCATGCCCTGGTGGTGAAGCGAGAGCGAATCGAGAGCGCCGACGTCCTCGCACAGGTCAACCGCTCTGGGGGGGCGACCGTCCTGCCCATCGTGCGGGTCCGCGATCGGGACGAGGCGTTCCTCGCAGAGGACGTCGCCGACTTCTTCGCGACCCTCCGCGCAGACGCGGCCGGTGAGGCGGTGCTCCCACCGGTGGTGGTGCCAGACACCGCGTTCGTGGGCGACGCCGTGTGGCCGGAGATCCAACAGGCCGTCGCCCGGGCGCTGAGCGCCGCGCTGCGCGCGTTGCCCGATCCGCGGAGCGTCTCTCAGAAGCGAATCCAGGCCCGGACTCACCGGTTCTTTCTCGCCGTCCAACGCCACCTGGGGCCGATCGATGGCCGGGTCCGCCGATCCAGCGCCCGGTTTGAGGACGAGATCGACGCGCTGACGGTGGCGTGCGTCCGGGCGGTCCTGGGCAACGATCGCATCCTCAAGGCGGGCATTCGCGGCCGGCTTCGATCCGATCTGAGCGAACATACGCTGGCGCTGTGGTTCCCGTTCCGCCCCTGTATGAACCTCGTCCAGCTCACCTATGGGGCCTGGGACCAGCTGATTATGGGGATGGCCGGCTCGATCCCCTCCTGGCTGGGCACCATCTTCGCCGCTGGCCGACAGCTGCGCGATGCCGCCCACTTCGAAGAGGCGACCGCCGGGCTCCAGGAGCGGCTGACCGTGATGGCGACCGACCGACTGCGCCCGCTGCTCGTCGACTTCGACCACGCCCTCCAGGAGAACGCGCGCGCCGACGGGCCCAACCGCGGCTACGCAGTCCGGATGGTCGGGCTGAGCGAGCTGCAGGCGGCCTCAGACCACATCATCGATGACGCGATCCACCAACACCGCCTCGCGCCCCTGGTCGCCAACCTCGCCGCAGCAGCCGGGACCGCGATGTTCTGGGCGCTGTTCTCACCACCGATCATCTCGCTGTATCGCCACTATTTTACGTCGAGTGCTGGCGCGTTCCGGCCCGAGAACGTGCCCATCGACGCCTTCCCGGCCCCACCGGCGGCGTTGTGGCTGACCAGCTTCCTGCTCTCGGCGATACCGCTGCTGCTGTTTACCATCGTCTATATCTCCGTCGCGGTGGGACCAAAGCGCGTTCAGGCCGCCGCAGACCAGATCCGCCAGGGACACGATGACGCGCTGCGGTCGCTGAAGAACAGCGGCGTGCTCGCCTTGAAGGTCGCCGACCCGCGCGTGGAGGCGGCCCGGTTTCTCTTTCAACTGGAGCAGCCCCCGGCGCTTCCAGGACCCCCAATTGAGACGGGGACCCAACCGGCCCCCGCGAACCCGTCGACGGAAGCCTAGAAGTCTTCGTCGAACGCGACTTCGCCTTCGATGCTCACCTGGTATGCGGAGACACGGCGCTCGAAGAAGTTGGCCAGCTCCTGCACGTCCTGGAGGTCCATGAACGGGAAGGGGTTGGTCGAACCGAAGATCGGCTTCATTCCAAGGTTCTGGAACCGCTGGTCGGCGACGTACTCGAGGTAGGTGCGCATGTCCCTGACCGACATGCCGGGGACACCCTGCCCCAGGATGTCCTGCGCGAACACGGTCTCACAGTCGACCGCTTCGCGGATCATCTGTTCGACATCCCGGCGCATCTTGTCGTCGAACAGGTGCGGCTGCTCGTCGCGGATGGTGTTGACCACTTCGAGGGCAAACTGCATGTGCATGCTCTCATCGCGGAACACCCAGTTCGTGCCCGTCGCCAGACCGTCCAGAAGCCCCTTGCTTCGAAGGAAGTAGACATAGGCGAAGGCGGCGAAGAAGAACAGCCCTTCGATACAGCACGAGAAGCAGATGAGGTTGAGCAGAAACTGCCGCTGCTCGGCTTCCGTGCGGACTTCGTCCATCTTGTTGATCGACTCGATCCACTTGAAGCAGAAGTCGGCCTTCATCTTGATAGAGGGGATGTTGTGGATGGCGGCAAACGCCTTCTCCCGCTCGGCGAGGTCGGGGATGTAGGTGTCGAGCAGGGTCAGGTAGAACTGCACATGGAGCGCCTCTTCATACAGCTGCCGGGACAGGTACATCCGGGCTTCTGGGGCGTTGATGTGCTTGTACAGGTTCAAGACCAGGTTGTTGGCCACGATCGAGTCACCGGTCGCGAAGAACGCGACGAGGCGGTGAATCAGGTGACGCTCTGCGGGCAACAGCCGGTTCTGCAGATCGTCGGTGTCCCGCGAAAAATCCACCTCTTCCACCGTCCAGGTGTTCTTGATGGCATCGCGATACATGTCGTAGAACGACGGGTACTTCATCGGGCGCAGCGTCAGGTTCATTCCAGGATCAAGCAGCATTCGTCACATCTCCAGCATTCATCGATAGAAGCAGTGCCGTTTCCATATCCTTAAAGGATCGTGAAGAAACGGCCACCATTTTCCCACTTTATTTCCAGTCGCTTTCTTTAAGAACAGAACCTATCCCCCGCCCGGTTCAAGGGACTCAATTCCTAAAGTTAAACGCCGACATCACTCACACGCCGCACACGTCTCAGGATTTTCGAGGGAGCAGGCGAGCTGTTCGGGCGTCATATGCCCTTTCTGCTCAGTCGAAGCCGTGGTGGTGGTGGTCCGGGCGATGCGGGTCGCGGGACGAGAGCGCAGATAGTAGGTGGTCTTGATGCCTTTCCGCCATGCGTATGCGTACATGGAGGAGAGCTTCCCGATGGTCGGGGTCTTCATGAAGAGGTTCAGCGAGGCGCTCTGATCGATGTAGGGCGCGCGTGCGGCGGCCATGTCGATGAGGGCTTTCTGCGGCAGCTCCCACGCGGTGCGGTACAGGTGCCGCAGCTCAGCGGGGATCTCTGCGATGTGCTGAACCGAGCCTTCGCCGTCTTTAATCTTGGTCCGAACGGCTTCGGTCCACAGGCCGAGCCGCTTCAGGTCCGCGACGAGGTAGCGGTTGATCTGCAAAAACTCGCCGGAGAGGGTCTCACGCTTGAAGAGGTTGGAGACCTGGGGCTCGGTGCACTCATAACACCCGGAGATGGACGCGATGGTCGCGGTGGGCGCGATGGCGATGAGCAGGGAGTTTCGCAGGCCGTGGCGCTTGATGCGGTTCTTGAGGTTCTCCCAGCGGTCTTCAGAGCGTGCGCCCGCGTTGAACAGGGCGAGCTGACCGGCACCGGCGCCCTGGCGCTCGGGCTTGACGCCCCAGAGGTCGAACTGCAGCACGCCCTCAGCGGCGCGGGTATCCGAGAAGGTGTCGTGTGGGCCGTACTCTTCTGCGAGGTCGCAGGAGGCGGACAGCGCAGCGAAGTAGACCTCTTCCTGAATCCGCGCAGACAGGCGCGCGGCCTGTGAGGAGTCGAAGGGCATGCGCTTGATGAACAGGACGTCCTGAAGACCCATACAGCCGAGGCCGACCGGACGCCAGCGGGCGTTGGAGGCGGCGGCTTCGGGGGTCGGGTAGAAGTTGATGTCGATGACGCGGTCGAGGTACTTGACCGCAGTCTTCACCCGCTCACGCAGCTTCTCGAAGTTGAACTCGCCATACTCGACGAAGCGGCTGAGGTTGATGGAGCCGAGGTTGCACACCGCGGTCTCGCCCTGGCTGGTGAGCTCCACGATCTCGGTGCACAGGTTGCTGGAGTGGACCACGTTGCCGGGCTTTCCAGTCTGGTTGCACTTGCGGTTGCAGTGGTCTTTGAAGGTGATCCAGCCGTTGCCGGTCTGTGCGAGGGTCCGCATCATCCGGGCATACAGGTCGCGGGCCTTGATCTGGCGCATATAGCGGCCGTCACGTTCGGCCTGCTCGTAGAGCCGCTCGAACTCATCGCCGTAGGAATCGACGAGCTCGGGCATCTCTTTGGGGTCGAACAGAGACCAGACTTCATCTGCCTGGACCCGCTTCATGAACAGGTCGGGGATCCAGTTGGCGAGGTTGAGGTTGTGGGTCCGCCGGGCTTCGTAGCCGGTGTTGTCACGAAGCTCCA
>JBCBLB010000467.1:0-7872 GCA_038520555.1 Myxococcota bacterium
CCTTCGGCTCTCATCATCTGTCAATGCTATCTCCGGTGTCTTCGACACCGGAGCTCCTACTGCATCGTTCTGAACCGTTCCGGTTCATCTCGATTCCGTATGAGATACCGGTTTGGGCCATAATGATGAGGATGGATGCATCTGATCTTGGCATGCTGGTGACGTTGAACGCCTTGTTGGAGGAGAGCAGCGTCAGCGGCGCGGCGCGGCGGCTGGGGCTGTCGCCGCCCGCGGTGAGCCATGCGCTCGCCCGGCTCCGCGAGCGGTTCGACGACCCGCTGCTGGTCCGGTCGGGGCGGGGGATGGTGCTGACGCCACGGGCGCTTGCGCTCCGCCCGGGCGTCCAGGACATCGTCACGCGCGCGCAGGCGGTGTTTCAGCCGCCCGAGGCGGTGGACATGACCTCGCTGCGGCGGTCGTTCTCGCTTATCGTGTCCGACTATGTGCTCCTGGTCGTCGGCGAGGCCTTTGAGTCTCGGGTGCGGTCGGGAGCCCCCCGGCTTGATCTTCGCTATTCACCGAACACCCCACGGGACGCCGATCGGCTACGCCAGGGAGAGGTCGACCTCGCCGTGGGGATCTACGGCGAGCTTCCGCCGGAGTTCAAGATCCGCCCGGTCATCACGGATCGGTTGATTTGTGTCTTGCGCGCCGATCATCCCGCCAGCCAGCAGCCGCTGACGCTGGAGAGCTACGTCCAACTCGATCATCTCCAGGTGGCGCCGCGGGGACGGCCAGGGGGCTATGTCGATGAGATGCTCGCCGAGTATGGCGCGCGCCGCCGGGTCGCGCGTGCGGTGCCGTACTTCTCTGTCGCCATGCGCATGGTGGCGGGCTCGGATGACGTGCTGACCGCGCCGGAGCGGCTGGTTCAGCGCCTGGCGTCAGAGCTTCCGGTGGTGTTGATGGAGCCGCCGCTTCCGTTCGAACCCTACGCCCTGAGCCTGCTCTGGCACCCACGGTTGGACAACGATCCGGGTCACCGCTGGCTCCGCACGCAGCTCGTCGAGGCCTGCAGCTCGTTGGAGGGCTGGTTCACCGGCGCCCGCAGACGGCTCAGCCCATCGGATCCGACCGACAAACGATGATGATCGTGGGCTGGATTCGGTGAGATGATGCGTTTCGTGAGATTCAAGCGTCACGGTGAGGACATCGGAATCATCGGCGCTGCCCAGTCGGTTCGTCTCACAGAATCGCTCGATGTTGCTTGTCAGCACCGCGACGTGATCGAGGATCACGGGGACTCCTGGTGAGGGCGGTGTGATAGGATGAAGGTAGACTTACTCGATTCTTAATCCAAGTTCCATCCCCCAGATATCGCCGCTGATGCGTCAGCGGCTCGCAAGCCGTAGGCTGCGATGTATGGCGGATCTCTGCATCAATTACGGTTAAAGCTTAAATATATCAATAATCAAGGTTTGGGCTGAATAAAATTCAGTCTTGCCTGCTACAGGTCTGTCACTGGACTTAAACGTGCTGTATTGCGGCGTAGCGGAGTAGTGCAGGCGAACACGGTCGCTTACCTGAGGTGGGCGGGACGGAGTGAGTCGCCAGCCCTCCGATAGCCCGCAGAACCAACCTTCAGCGGGGAACGCGCCCCGAATGGAGAGACTGTGTTTGTCGAGACATCGGCTTCTACGTTACGGAATCTATTTGACGCAAGGCCAGATGAGAATTTCTGGTACGGGTTCGCCTATGGTGGACAACGCGGCCTCTTTTCCCTCTCCAGAAGAACGGAAGATCCCAACGGACGAGAGGTGATCGGGGACATCAAACGATGTCTCGGCGCGACCGGGTCGTCCATCGCGCTTGTGACCGGCGTGGCGCGGATCGATCCATCTGGCGCGTTCTGCTTCAGCGGGCAGGACGTCGCGACGCAGTTCCTCTCTACCATTCGACGATGGGTTCAAGAAGAAGGCATTGATAAACCTGCGCTTCAGCGGTTGATTGGCGCGCGGTATCTTCAGTTGACTTCACAGGGCGAAGTCATCAGCACGTTCCAGAACGATGCGATGTGGCAGCGGATGCTCCCGATGCTTCCGCTGCATGTCGAGATGCAGCTTCGCCTGACGACCGCGGTGCTGCGTGACGCCCGGGTCGGTGAGCAGCTTCTGTTCTGGTTGGCGCCCCGATGCGTCGAGCAGCACACCATGTTGGTGATTCGCCCCAATCGGGGACCGGAAGATGTTGCTCGGTTCCAGAAGGCCGTGCTTCGTGTCCAGGGAAGAACCCGGCGGGCAGAGACGTTCTGTTCCGGATTTGTAGAGGTTGAACCCCAGGGTCGTCTTCACTTCTATACGCAGAGCCCGCGCAACATCCTGAGCAGGATCGCCGGTCTGGTGAAGTCGTACCTGGGGCTTCATCCGGCGCTGGTGCGACTGTGCGATGCACAGCAGTCTTCTCTCAATGAGAACGGCGCGACGGTCCAGTCGTTTGCGGATCCGTCTCTGTGGGAGGGGATCCCTCGGGAGCAGCTGGCGGCAAGTGGGGATGTCCTCTTGAAGCTTCGCGAGGTGCTGGAGGCGAGCGCGCCGGGTGAGAAGTACCTCTTTGACTTCGCCGCTGCGGGGCCGACGGGGACGCCGCTGTTGGTGCTCACACCGGCGGTGGGTGACAGCAAACAGATCCACGCCCAGACGCGCCAGGTGTTGACTGGTGGGGCGCGACCGCTCAGCGCGAAGATCAGCGGCTTCGCCAGGTCGCGGCGAGATGGGAAGGCGGGGCTTGACTTTCGGTCGAAGACCGATGCCGCTGACTTTCTCCCCGCCCTCGCGGACTTCGTGAAGAACAATGCATCGAGAGAGCCTGCCCTGAACCGGCTGGCGCATTCGGTCTTCTCGCTGGTCGGCGAAGACCGGCAGCCCATCCGTCGGATGAAGGATGATGCCCTCTGGGCATAACGAAGGCAAAAACCAGTCAATTCAGAGGTAAAGCAAATGAGTCTCGAATTTCCAGAGAGAGAAGCCAAGATGTTGAAGGCCTGTGACGGCCTGATCAAGAAGCAACCGCTGAGCTTCGCCCTGGGCACTGCAGACGATGGGGTGTTGCTGCTTTTGCGGCCACAGAAGAAGGACAGGACTGGCGATCTGGTCCGTACGGCGTTCAAGAAGACCCGCCGCGCGCTCAAGGTCAAAGGGAAGCTTATGACCTGGGGAGGCGTGAACTGGGAGAACGGGAAGGTCGTCTTAAATGGCGAAAAGGCCTTCCCTGCGGGTGCGAAGAAGAAGATCCGAGAATTCGCGGTCCAGCATAAACTCAAGCACTTTATCAAGTGTGTCTGTAAGACCAGCGAAGGAGAGGTCGAGGACGCCACGGAGTCTCTCACGGAAGCGAGCGCTGCAGAGGCGGCGGCGCTGGCGGCCCTTGAGCAGTCCGCCCCGACCGCTGTGCAGAGCGAGGAAGAGCTTGAAGCGATCGTTGATGAGCTGATTTTGGAAGAGTGCCGGGAGCTGGCCTGTGACGGCTCGGTGATCCTCGATCAGCTCATCGGAGAGGTGCCCGAGGAGATCCTTCATCATGGTCTCCAGAGTCGGATCGAACAGTTCATGGACTGTGGGCTGCCTGAGGAGATGCTGCCGGCCAGCCTGGAGCAGTATGTGAGTCAGGGACGCGACCTGGTCTCCCGGCTCGCCAGAGAGGACGATCAAACACTCCAGCGGCAGATGCGGCTGATCGAATCCCTCGTCCAGCGAGCGGAGGCGCTCCTTGATGATATGCAGACGCTCTTGACGCCGGCCCAGCAGGCGTTGTGGAACACTGCGCAGAAGTCGACGCACAGCCTGCAGCAGCAGCTTGTCAATCTGAAGAGGTACCTGAAGACTAGCGAAACGATACGTCTGGCCAATATCGGAAAAGGAACCGCGCTCGACGAGGAATTCGCGTTTATCAATGAACTTCAGAAGAGCCTTCTCAGAGTACACACTGCGCCTCAGGCGAAGATGCTCTCGACTGCAGTGAGCGGCCTGGAGGACGCCTTTGCGGAGTGCACAGAGGTCAGCAAAAGCGAAGCCTACGACATTGTCGTGAAAGCAGTTCAGGAGGACCTCGACCCTGACTTCTCGATCGATGCATGCGTTCGAGACGTCGACGCCTTCATGAAGAGCCTTCAATAAAAGCCAGAATCAACACCCCTGTACTTCGGAAGCATCATGAGTGTAACCATAGAGTTTAATGGAAACCAAACTCCTCAGCAGTCTTCAGCGCTGAAGAAATTCATCAACTACTTCTCATCATCGAACCACGCCGCACGTAGAGGCGTCCCTGTAAGTGGGAGCCAGGCAAAGGTCTTAAAGTCCACCCGGGAGCAGAACAGCAAGCTTCTCAAATCGTGCAAGCCGCTTCTCAAAGGGTACAACAATCGAATTTCAACCGCAAGGGAGGCGGTTGAGAAGTGGAAAGCGCTTGACAGGGATATGGGCCATTTCCGAAATGGAAAGTCGCTCATTGAGTTCGAAGAGCGACTCGATGCGCTGGAGGGGCGATTTCAGGCGATCTGTATTCGTGGCTCACAGATCAAGTCGTACCTTGATCAGATCAAGGCGATGTCCAAATCGCAGCGGGAGAAGGCGCTTCAGAGTCGCGCCCTGAACTTCCCGGCCAGGGGAGCGAAGAAGGCCCTGATCGATGTGAACTATGATCTGGACAAATTCAACCTGGAGATCACCTCCTGCCTTGAGAGCAAAGATGTTCGATCGACGTGCTATGTAGGCATCGATCTGTTTGAAGAGGTGCGTGCAGCATGCGAGGAAGAGTTTGGGAAATTCCCGAATCTTCCCATCCCTGAGATCCCGATCAATGCGTTCAGCGTCTTCATCAACCTGAGGATCCCTTCGGAGTTCATTGAAGAGAACTTCAACAGCCTCATATCTGAGCTGATCGGTAAGGTTCGCCGGAAGATCGTCGTGGAGGTGACCGAGAATTGTCGATGGCGGGTCAAAAAGCACTTCGCGGACATCGACGAACTCTTAGATAGGTGTCTGGAGAACTGGAGGCAGGGGCGCCTCGCGTATGAAGATGAACTGGCGGAGTATATTAAATCGCCGAATATGACAGATGATCAGGACCATATCAACGATAAGCTGACAGCGCTGCGGAAAGAAAAGGACGCGGAGCTGTGGCTGACGTATGTGCAGGAGATGGATCAAGGGGTGAAGAAGCTCTTTGAGGAATTTCAGATTCACTTCTGCCTGGAGAAGATGATCTTTGAAGAGATTTTCTCCAAGGCGTTCTATGAGGAAGCGGGCAAGTCGATTCGGGGCTGGGAGGAGGCCAAGAAAAACAAGAATTTCATGCTCTGGGTCGGTGTCCGGGTCGGGTTCAACGTGGTGGGCATCGCGTTGGGATCGGCGAGCGTGGTCGGCGCGGCGCTCCTCACGCCCGTCATCGGCCCGCTCGGCGGGGCCTCTGCGATCATGAGCCTGTTGAGCGTCGCGGCGAACTCGGTGCAATTGATCCAGAACATGGACACTGCATTGATGCCTATCGAAGATTACTATCGCAAGGCATACAAACGGTATGATAAGGTCTGCAGCTCTCTGAAGGAGGACATGGAGAACTTTAAGAAGCGGCAGACGGCGTATGAGTGTCTTCAGAACTTCCAGAAAGCCTTCTTCGGGAAGCGACTTGGGAACAGCATTAACGAAGCCATCGACACCCTCAAGTTCGCGAAGAGCAGGGTCATGCGCATCCGGTACAAGGTGGTCCAGAACGCGAAGCGCCTAGATGAGTTCGCGAGCAAAGCGGACAAAGCGGCTGCGGAGGCGACGGGGGAAGAGGCGCAGGGGATCACGGCGCTGGCACAAAAGGTCCGCGATCTGAATGAGAGCATTGACCACACCCTTCGCGCGCTGCAGCTCGTCGTCGATCACTGTGAGTTGATGCTGGCGAACTTGTCCAGGATTCAGAAGAAGGCGATGGATAAGAACTTCGCGAAGGCGGTTGATAACTTCCTGAAGCTCACGAAAATCGGCCTTCAGACTGGTCTGAGCTATAGCGCTGCGTATGAGGCGGTGGGGATGGCGACAGCCGGGGATACAGGACTCACAGCCAGTGAGCTGACCGGCGCACAGTCTGCCGCAGAAAGCATTGAAGCGACCGTGTCGTCGTCCCAGACACTCGCTGAAGGTGCGTCTCAGTATGAAGAGTCGGTGAAGGCGGCTGCGGAGACATGTCTGTCGAATGGCCAGCACGTCGAGCTGGCTGGCAACGCCGTCTTCCGCCTTATCAACCAGTGGGGCAAGGATAAAGCCAAGGACCGGATGAAGCCGAAGGTGTAGTCGATCGCGACAACGGCTCAGCGGTCGGCTCGGTCGGTCGGAAACAGGAACCCGGCGCTGAGAGAGGGGACGGCATAGTTCTTCTTCTGGATCGAGGCGCTGTTGAAGGTCTCAAGATATTGTACAGAGCGAACCTCGAATCGCAGCGAGGTGTTCGGAGAGAGGTAGGCCCGCACCCCGCCGCCTGCGATCATGGCGGGGTGATTTTCGCTCTGGGTCGCCTGGCTCGAGGCGGCGTTGGGATCGACGAACGTCTCGGGATCATCTTCGGTGTGAATCATGGCAGCGCCCGTGCGGGCATAGACCTCCAGGTCGACGATACGAGAGAACAGGTTGGCCTTGGCGTGGAACGGTGTGAACACGAACGAGGCGTCTACCGACCACGTCCAGCGCGAGATGGATGCGATGAGTTCGCGCTCTTCGAGCAACTCGACCGTGATGGGTTTCCAGTCTGCGCGCCCGAGGTCCGGTGAGAAGTCGCCGCCCAGCTCGACATGGAAGATCTCAGAGGGGTGGTAGCTCAAGCCCGCGCCGAGCAGATACCGGCGGAGGTACGGATCGTTGATGACCGCGCCGACGCGTGGGGCGATCTCCCAGCGGTCGATGCGGCTGTGGCGTTTGGGTTGAATCGTCTTGATGGGCCCCGCGCTCGCAGTCGCGGACACACACCACCCCATCACCACGGCGAGGCCGCGGAGGCGTGACAACATGATCCCTCCAGGGTTGTGGTTATCTGGGTGTCACCGGCCACACGGTTCCTTCGATCAAATCCAGGAAATCTTCAACGATCTGCGGTGTACCGTGATTCTCTGGTTTATCTGCGACCCTTGTGGGCATGAAGGTATACAGATTGAAGGAAAACCTTCCCTGAGGACACTCACCTGGAGCCACCAAGGAGAGCACAATGTGGAGGGTTTTATTCAGCGGTCTACTGCTTCTGCTCGTCTCATCCGCTGCCCTGGCGTCAGAGACGCTGATCTGGTGGGCGGCGACGCAGGAGCAGGCGGACGCGCTCCGGTCGGCGTTGGATGAGCTGTGGCCCTCTGCTCCGATCCTGGTGGTGGTCGGTCCGTTCCCACAGGACTTCGACGGGTTGGGGCTATCCGCCGACGGCCTGGAGATGCGGGACGGGGAGCTCTGGCGGAATCGGCCGGGGGCGATGTCACCTCGCGCAGCGGTCTTGTTGGCGCGGAGCTGGTCGCTTCCCCTCAACACGCCCGAAGCACCGCCGCCCGAAGCACCCCCTCCGGTGAACGTTGACGCCGCAGCGGTGGAGAAGCGGCCATCGGGGTGGAGCGCCACCGCAGGGCCTGCGCGGCGGATGCCGGTGTATACCCCTGGGCTGCATTTCTGTGGGCAGTGGCTCTTCGCGCGCGGACAGGCGTCCTTCGAGCTGGACACTGCAGAGCGGGTCATCCTCTACGACCTGTATGATCGTCGGGACGGCGGGTTGATGGTCCGTCGGCTGGGGGTGCTGCTCGGGCCGCAGTGGTTCTGGACCGTTCGTCCGGGGTGGGCGCTGGAAGGCAGCGCATCTCTGGGAATTCGGACGCACGTCGTCTCGACGGTTGAGCGTCCCGATGTCTTCGATGTGGAC